>JAGQJZ010000017.1:22098-39988 GCA_020430445.1 Nitrospina sp. | reverse complement strand
CTGATGGTTCTTGACCACCCCGAGAGTGAGCAGCAGGCCCAGACCGGATCGCTTGTAGGCCGACTTGGTGGTGAAGAAGGGGTCGAAGATCACTTCCAGGTTTTCCGGGGGGATGCCACACCCCGTGTCCTGAATGTGGATCTTGATCTGATCGTTGTCCTGTTCCGTGGCGATGAGGATGCGCCCTTTGTGGTCGGGCAGGGACTCCTCCGCGTTCTGGATCACCTGCCCAATCGCCTGCCGGATCTGGGCCAGCGAGCCGGGAACTCCGGGCAGGCCCTGCGCGAAATGTTTCTCGAAGGTGACCTGTTCGCCCAGCTTTTCCTGATCCCCGGCAATGACTTCTTCGAGGACGCGGTTGAGGTCCACGGTTTCCTGTTCCGCCGTTTCCGGGGCGTGGCACTCCCTCAGCTTGACCAGAAGCTCCGAGACCCGGCCGCATTCCTTGATGGCGATATCGACCAGTCCCTTGTGTATGTCCTCCATCTGCACGCGTTCCGAGACCTGTTCCAGGATGTTGCGGATGCCGTGGATCGGGTTGTTGATCTGCTGGGCCACGACGCTTGCCAGCTGGGCGGTGGCTTTGAGCTTTTCCGTGCGGATACGTTTTGTCTGGATTTTCTGCAACTCTTCCGTCCGTTTTTCCACCCGGTCTTCCAGGTGGGCCCGCACGTTGCGCAATTCTTCCTCCAGCCGGGTTTTCTGGGTGATGTCGCTCAGAATGCCGACCATGCCGTAGAGGACCCCGGAGGAATTGCGCAAGGGAAACTTGATGGTGTCGAAGATATGCGCGCCGTCGCTGTAGAGAATCGTCTCCTGTCCTTCGATGGTGGTGCCCGACGCGAGCACCCGTCCGTCTGCCTGGCTGAATTCTTCCGCCAGGTCCTGCGGGAATATCTGGTGGTCCGTTTTGCCGCGCAGGTCGGTCAGGGAGATGCGGAACAGTTCCTCGAATTTTTTGTTGGCTGTCCTGTAGGCGCCCTCGCTGTCCTTCAGATAGACCGCGGCGGGGGTGTTGTTCAGAATATGCTGCAGGTGCTCCTCGCTTTCCCGCATGTTTTCCTCGATACGGACCCGCTCGCTGATGTCGCGGACCACGCGCAGGGTCAGCTTCTGGTTGTGGGCCATGAAGGTGCTGGCGGAGACTTCCGCCGGGAAGATGGTGCCGTCCTTTTTCTTGTGGTAGCGCAGGGGCGTCAGGCTGACGTGGCCGAGCCCGCCGCCATTGCCGTTTGTGACTGTCTTCTCCGGCTCGGTAGTGACGTCGGTGAGCTTGAGGCGGAGGATTTCGTCCCGGTCGTAACCGAATAACTTGACGGCCGCGTCGTTGACCTCGACGATCCGTTTGGTGGATGCGTTGATGATGACGATCGCGTCGCTTTCGGCGGCCAGAACCTTGCGGAATTTTTCCTCGCTTTCCTTGAGCGCCTGTTCCAGCATTTTCCGCCGGGTGATGTCGTGTACGATGCCGATGAACAGCCGGCGGTAATCCTGGTACATCTCGCGGACCGCCACTTCGACGGGGAAAACGGAGCCGTCCTTTTTCTGGGCCATGAACTCCCGCGCGGGTTTGCCGACCAGGCGGGCGTTGCCGCTCATCAGGTAATTGCTGATGTAGTTGCTGTGTTCGCTGCGGTAGGGTTCGGGCATGAGCATGTTGATGTTCTGTCCGATCGTCTCCTTCGAGGGATACCCGAACACTTTTTCCGCCCCGGAGTTGAAGGATTGAATGATCCCGTTTTCGTCGATCGTGATAAAGCCGTCACCGGAGTTGTCGACGATGGAGTGGAGCAGGGTTTCCTTCTCCTTGAGTTGCTTTTCAGAATTTCTGAATTCCGTGAGGTCCTGGCCGATGGCCAGCACGCCGGCCAGTTCGCCGTTTTCATTTTCCCGCTTGATCAGGTTCCAGAGCAGGGTGCGTTCTTCCTGGTGGGCCGTTTTGACGGCACATTCAAAATCGCTGTTGGCCTTGGATTGGAATACATCCAGAACGTCTTCCCGGAATTCCCCCGCCTGTTCCCCGGAGAGCACCAGATCGAAGAATTCCTTTTCGAATACGTCCTTGCGCTCAAAGTCGAAAAAACGTCCTGCGGCGGGATTGATGTTGAGCACTTCAAAGCCGGGAGCGAGGCTGAAGGCGAGCAGGTCGGAGTACTCGAACACCGAATCGGTGACTGCATCCTTGTTTGTCTCCCGCCGCACGGGAGTGACATAGGCGATACCGCCGTCAAACGCGCCTTCCGGATTACGCAGTGCCGTGAAACTGAGCTGGCATTCATGCGACTCCCCATCCAGCATGATCAGCGGCAGTGTGATCTGGCAGGCGCCCTGTTCCGCCAGAGGGGTGAGCAATTCGGTTTCCAGGTCCAGTTCCGCCCAGTCGGGTAAAATGAAATGAATACGTTGCCCCACCGCTTCGTATGCGGAAGGGCCGAGCTCGTTTTCGGCGGCTTCGTTCCATCCGGTGATCACCCCGTCGGCGTCGAGGGTGAGGATGGGGAGGCCAAGGCGCCCGTATTGCTTGACCTGGGATTCGAGCGTGTCGACCAGTTGTTTCTGTACTTCCAGATCGCTTTCCAGTTCCTTCTGGATATCTTCGAAGCTCTTTTCCTTTTCCTGCATTTCCATGCGGCTGATGTCGAAATCCTTCTGGGCGTTTTTCAGATCCTCGAGTTCGCTCTGCAGCATGCCCTGGGCCATGTTGAGCGCCCGGTTTTCCTGTTCCTGCCGCTGGAGTTTTTGCGTGATGGCTTGCAACTGGTTTTCCAGTTCCTGCTTGTTTTGGGTTTCAGACTGCAGGTGGTTTTCCAGGGATTCCAGTTCCTGGGCTTTGCTGTGCAGGACCTCCTCGGCATCGGCCAGATTGCGGGAGTATTCTTCAAGCTTTTGGGAATGTTCCTCGTTCAGTGTCTGAACTTCTTCCTCAGACCGGGCCGACTCCAACTGCTGGTTCAATTCCTGGATCGTGTTTTCATGATTCGATTTGAGGTCATTCAGTTCTTCCGTCAGGCGGGCTTTTTCCTCATTACCTTCTTCGAGTTGGAAACGGGCCTGATCGAGTTCGGCATTCAGGTCGATCAACTCCTGCTGGACATTGTTGCGGGTTTCTTCAAGGTCTTCTTCCGCCTTTTTCCGCAAATCCAGTTCCTTTTCGAGACGGGACTGGGTGGCGCTCAATTCCTCCTGATCGCTTTTCCATTGTTCCTGCTGGCCCTCCAACTGGCTCTTCAGGGCTTGAACCTTCTCCTCGTATTCGGCGCGCATGGCTTCCAGTTCCTGCCGGTCTTCTTCGGAAGGAGGAGCGGCAATGGGTTCCGGTTCTGCTTCGTTTGAGGGCGGGGCAGCAGTCTCTGCCGTTTTTTCCGGGACGGGAGAGGAGGTTTCAACCTCGATTGTTTCCGCGCCGGTGCGGGGTGTCAGAAGGGGGCCCAGAGCTTTGGTGAAGAACCGGAGCATGCTGACTTCTTCCGGATTCCAGGCGGACTCGGCCTGGGTTTTTTCAAGGCCGATATAACCCCGGGTCTGGTTGCGCCAGACCAGCGGCAGGTTGATCAGGGATTTCACGCCCTGCGACTGGAACACATCCTTTTCATAAGAGGCTTCGTCCGGGAACTGGTCGAGGGTGTCGGCCTGGATGATTTCCTGGCCGAGTATTTTTTTCTTGAACCAGGGAAAGGTGTCCAGCCGGACGCGATCCTCCGGGTTGGCCTTCAATTCAGGAGCTTCCCGGCTCCAGATATGCGTGTTGAGCATCTGGGTGTTGTTGTCCACGAACAGGAAAACGTGGCCGTAGTCGGCTCCCGTCAGGGTGCCCAACTGGCCCAGAGTGGCTTGAACCCGTTGGTCGATCTCGTCCGCAGGGGCCGCGTCGCCCAGGGAGAGGAGGTTTTTGTCCATATCCAGCCAGAACTGGAATTTGGCACGGGTCTGACGGTTCTTTTGTATTTCCTCTTCCAGGCGTTTCTTGTTGTCGGACAGGTTTGAACTCAATTGCCGGATCTGGGGCTCGTACTGTTTCACCGCCTTGTCGAGCTCTCCCTGCAAATGGGCGACTTTGGACTGCGAGGTCTGATCGTTGCCCGAGAGAACGAGACCCCCGCCGGAACCCAGCGCGGCCGCCTGCCACTCCACGATCAGTTCGGTTTTGTTTTTGCCAAGAACGCCGGAACGAAATGTTTCGATGGGTTTGGAACGGTCTCCCTGGAGGTTCTGAACCAGTTTTTTGGCCTGGACGCGGACGTTTTCTGCAAGGAGGGTCTGGACCCAGTCCCTGCCGATGAGTTCCTTTTCGCGATAGCCGAGCACCTGGCTGGCTTTTTGGTTGATCTGGGTGATCTTTCCGGCTGCATCGGTCAGGATGAGAATGGAATTGTCTACCGTACTGAATATACGGTTCAGATTCCGTTCTTCGGTCAGGTTGGCCTGGGCCTGGTTCAACTGGCTGCTGGCGGCGAAAAGCTTGCGGAACGGATAAATGAGAGCGCCGGCAATCATGCCCAGGGTTGCCAGGGCAAAGACCCACCGGTCTGTGGGCTGATGGGCTCCCTGAGGGGTGCCGGCAAGGTCGAGTACGATTTTCTCAAGAAAAAATACCCAGACCACCAGCAGGACGAGCGCAATGCAAATGGTGATACCGACCTGATTGAGAACCTGATCTTTTTTTTCGCCCATGATCCTTACACCTCGGAGAGTGGAGGCGGGAGGGTTCGCTGTCCTTTTATTGGAGCGGAAGAACCAGCCCACAAGCCCGGCGAACCTGATTTGAATCCGGGGGCCTGCATTGCAAAACCCCGTCCTGATTCAGTTCTGGAAAAGAACGCCTGGAGCCCTGCAGCCCCTTTCCCCGAAAAATGTTGACAGTGCCTCAAATTTTATCCAATAACTAATTGAAAAGCAAATATTTATGGAATATTCACGCCTGGTCGGGCCGTTTTGCGGCTCCAACGGCCCATTTTCAAAGGATCTTGTAACCCGTTAATATAATTGAGGCTATTAAAACTCCGGATTTTAAGGGTGGTATGGGAGCCGTTTTGGGCGGGAGGCTGGAAAGGTGGGGGCGATTCTCGCCTGCCGCAGGGAGTTTCCCCTTGAAAATCAAAGACATGATTCTTATTGAGATTTCATTGGCTAAATAGTAGGATTAAAAGGATAAAAGTTTCCCAAAAATTTCAAATGAGCTGATTCTTTCTCCATGCCGCTTATTACCCACAATAAGGGCGAGGGGGGCGGGGCCGAGGAAATTCCGCCAAAACCCCCTTCAACTGCTGTAGAAAAGGAAAAGCCGGAACCGGTTGAGCCGGTTCAACAGGCTTCACCTGCTGAGGCTCCCTCAACACTCTCCCGGCCGGAGATCCCTTCTCCAAAAGGCGAAACCCAGCAAGCCCCCGATCCGGCAAGTACCGGAAGGGAACAGCGCTACCAGCCGGAAAAACCGGAAAAGGAAATGTCGCCGGAAGAAATCCGGGAAGAGGAGATGCGCATCAAGTGCGGCGGCCGGCGTGTTTCCGACCGGATCAAACCCCTGTTGGCGCAATTGGTCAACCTGATCTCATCGGACAATATTCCGGAAGCTTTTCTCAATCTTTCTGATGAGATCAAGGAGTTTTTTGATGCGGAACACCTGATCATTTATTCGCATGATGAACGCACCAACGCCCTGATTTCGCGGAACCTGATTTCGGACCGGGTCGAGGAAATCCGCCATCCTGTCAGCAAGGGCAACCTTCCGGGATATGTTTTTGAAACGGGAGATTCACTCAATATTGAAAACGCGGGAGACCCTACGGATCTGGAACGCTATCCCGGGTTGAAGCACGACACGTCCTGGGAACGGAAGCTGGGGTACAGCATCCGGCAGGCCCTGGTGGTTCCGGTCATTTTTGAAAAGAAAAAACTGGGCGTGGTCGAAATTCTCAACCACCGGAAAAACGAGGTCTTTTCCGAACAGTTTCTGAAGCTGGCGCAGGAAATGGCCAAAGCCCTGAGCCGAGCGCTTGAAAAGCTCCGTCTGGAGGAGATCAAGGAAAAGATACAGAACCTGGGACTTCTGATCCAGCAGGCCAGCGCCATGGATGAACTGTTCATCAAGCTGGTGGACCCGATGCGGGATGTGTTTCATTGCGAGACCATCACCATTTACACCCTGGATAAGGAAAAGGGCGAGATTTATTCCAAGGTGAAAAGCGGTGATGAGATCAATGAAATCCGCGTTCCCCTGAATATCAAGAGTATTGCCGGCTGGGTGGGGCAGGAAAAGCGGATGGTGAATATTGACGATGTGTACAACCCTGCGAGCCTGACCCGCTATCACCCCGACCTGAAATTTGACAAAGCCTGGGATGAAAAGTCGGGTATTCAGACCCAGTCGATGCTGTGTTGTCCCATGATCTATGAAAACAACGTGGTGGGCGTCGTCCAGTTGGTCAACCGGCAGGGGGGACGTTTCGATCACCAGGATGAGAAAAACCTGATCGCCGTTTCCCAGATGCTGGGCATCTCTCTGTACAACAACAAAAAGTTCATGAGCAACCGGCCGACCAAGTTCAGCTACCTGGTCAACAACGGTTTCGTGACGGACGTTGAGTTGCAGAAGGCCATGGCAAAAGCCCGCAAAAGCCAGATCGACCTGGAAACCGTCCTGATCGAGGAGGTGGGCATCAAAGCCGGGGACCTCGGGAAATCCTATGAAAACTATTTTGGCGTCTCCTACTTTGGGTACAGCGACGACATTGTACTGCCCAAGCGTTACTTTGAAGGGCTGAACCGGAAGCACATGTCGAAGCATTTCTGGGTTCCCATCCAGAATGAAGAGAGTCTCGTGGTGATCCTGATCGACAATCCGTCGGATATGGACAAAGTCCGCAGCATCAAGATGATTTTTCCCAGGAAGGAAATTCAGTTCAAGGTGGGGCTCAAGTCGGATATTCAGAAGTTCCTTTCCGGAACCTTGTCAGACGATCCGGGCGAGGATTCGGACGAGCCCCCACCCTCGGATGGGGTGCAGATGTCCGAGTTGCTGGAGTCCCTCCGTGGGGAGGCGGACGAGGTCAATATTGTCGAGTCCGAGGATGACGAGGAAAGCGCGATTACGGAAAAGGACAGTTCGATCGTCCGCCTCGTCAACAAGGTGATCACGGATGCCTACGATCAAGGGGTTTCGGATATTCATATCGAGCCGGGGATCGACAAAAAGGACCTTCTGGTACGGTATCGGCGGGAAGGGGATTGCCAGGTGATCGAGCGCATCCCGCACATCTACAAGCAGGCGATGATCTCCCGTATCAAGATCATGTCCCGGTTGGATATCGCCGAGAAACGCTTGCCGCAGGACGGCAAGATCAAAATGAAATACGGCAAGAAGGTCATCGAACTCCGTGTGGCGACCTGCCCCACCGTGGGCGGCAATGAAGACGTGGTCATGCGTATCCTGGCCGCCAGCAAACCGTTCCCGCTGGATGCGATGAACTTTTCTCCGCCGAACCTGCAGATTCTGGAGCGGTGCGTGGTCAAGCCCTACGGCATTGTTCTGGTCGTGGGCCCGACGGGTTCAGGAAAAACCACCACCCTGCATTCCTGCCTGGGGCACATCAACACCCCGAAAAAGAAAATCTGGACCGCGGAGGATCCTGTGGAGATCACGCAGGAAGGGTTGCGGCAGGTGCAGATGCAGAACAAGATCGGTCTCGATTTTTCCCGGGCCATGCGGTCCTTCCTGCGTGGCGATCCGGATGTGATCATGGTGGGTGAAATGCGTGACGTGGAAACCTGCGCCATCGGGATTGAGGCGTCGTTGACGGGGCATCTGGTTTTCAGCACCCTGCACACCAACAGCGCTCCGGAAACCGTGTCCAGGCTCATCGACATGGGCATGAACCCGATCAACTTCGCGGACGCTCTCCTCATGATCCTGGCGCAGCGCCTGGTGAAAACCCTGTGCAAGCATTGCAAGGAGGATTACCACCCTTCAAAACCGGAGTTCGACAATCTGGTTGAGGAATACGGAGAGAAATGGTTTCCGCGGCTGGGAATCGAATACACGGACGATCTCATGTTGAAACAGCCCAAGGGATGTCCCAAATGCGACCAGACGGGGTACTCGGGGCGGACAGGTTTGCATGAGGTGATGGAAGGCACGGCGGAAATAAAACGGTTGATCATGAAAAAGGCCCTGGTCGAGGAAATCCGCGACCAGGCGATTGAAGACGGAATGACGACTCTCAAGCAGGACGGAATTTACAAGATCTTCAAGGGAGACTGCGACTTCAAGCAGGTTTCGGCGGTCTGTATCGCCTGACGGTTTCGCCCGAGATTTTGTTCATGGTGTGAAAATGGAACCGCAAAACTATATGGAAGAGACCCCGGGGTTCCACGGCGCTTCACGAAAGGCCCGGGGAATTCTCATTGCGGTTCAGGACCCGGTTCTGGGCAGCCTTCTCGGACGGTTTCTTGAAAAGGAAGGCCATGTGTTTGAACTGGCCGATTCCTGGCAAGGGGTTCTTGAAACGTTTCGTGGATTCCAGCCGGAGGCGGTTGTCCTCGGGGTGTTGGAAAACGCCGCGCCTGCAAAGGACAGGGTGGACGCTATCCGGCAATTGGCGGGGGAGGAGCGTCTGCCGGTTCTGGTCCTTTCGGCGGAATGGAAAGGGGAGGGGCAACACACGATTCCTTTGCAGGACCCGCTGAACTGGGAGGAGTTGGGGCGCTCCCTGAAAGAACTGAGCCATTCCCGAAAAGGCCGCAATGCCCTGCTGATCAATCCGGACACCCTGTTCAATCTAATTCTGGCAAAACAGTTTGAGCGGATGGGCTGGAGGGCGACCCCCGCCCCGCATGTTCAATCGGCAAAGTATCAGATCAACCTGGAGAAGCCGGACCTGATCTTTATGGAAACTCAGACCGGTATGAACGACATCCTGTCTGTGCTGAGAACCCTTCCCGCTGTTCCCCTGTTTCTGCTGGAGACCCGGAAACTGAAGAGGGAGGATGAAGCACGGCTGGCGGAATTCGACTGTGTGATTTTCCGGCCCGGACAGTTCAGCTTGAAGGAGCTCAAGGAAGCTTTGGACGCCCGGATGGGGTGAGGGTCTTGGGTTATTTGGGCGTTTTTTTCTTTTTGTTTCCGCCGTTCTCCGGGGCGGGTTCCATGTGGGCGAAAAAAACGCCTTTGGGGCTCACCCTCAATGTGAACTGGTCCTTCTCCGTAGCCCCGATCATCTCCCGATCCAGCAGAAACCGCCACTGAGAGACCTTGCCGGGCCTGTGCGGCCCATCTTTCACCAGCAGCCCGCCGCGGTGGGGATTGTTGACCAGAATCATTTTAGTGTTATCGGCCGGTTCTCCCTTGCCAGGGACCGGTGTGCGGTAAATCCAGCCGAATATCTGGGTCACGGTGCGCGGGTTGTGGTTCTTGATTTTGAAAATAATATGACTCAAATCCTTGGCCAGAATATACTGTTTCGAATATGAAAGTGTTCCGGCGCGGATGAACTGAGACTCATCTTCCTGTTGTTCGCCGCGCGCCCCGGTGGAACAGCTCAGCACAAGCATCCCGGTCAACGCCAGAGAAGCCAGTGGCAACAAAAACGGTTTGGCTGGAGCAATTTTCTGGATTTTTTTCATTGAATCCCTGAGTCTAAAATAGATTTGAAGAGTGGAGGCACCTCTGAAAATCGTATTTATGGTGAGCGGGCCCTGGGTTTTCAGGGGCCTGGACGTTTCCGGGATAAAAAATACAGAGTCGCCAGGGAGCCCTGTAAAAAACACTCCCTTCATTTAACCAAGGCCTGGTTTTAGATGGAAGAAGAAAAGACAGAAAACGAAGAAGAAGCGGCGGAGGATAAGAAAAACAAGGAACCCAAAAAAGTGGTTCCGCGTCTCCTGCTGGTCGATTCCGACAAGAAAAGCCAGGAGCTTGTGCCCAAAGCGGTGGCGGCTGTGGGGATGGTGGTCGACACGGTTGAAACCCAGGAGGAGGCGCTCAACCTCCTGCAGAAAAGGGGGCCCTATGCCATTCTTCTTTCCGGGGCGGATAATGGCGGCAAGAGCGTGGATATTTTTCAAAAGGCCAGGAAACTGGCTCCCCACACCACCCGGATCCTGACCGCCGGTAAACTGGATGAAAAAACGTTGATGGAATTTGTCAATTCCGGCGAACCCTACCGGGTGCTGATCAAACCTTTCGATAACAAGCTGCTGTTGAAGGTCGTGCAGGAAGGGTTGCGTCAGTTTGAAATGAGCGCGGCCTCGGCTGCCCGGCTGAAGTTGATGGGGAAGCTTGAGGAAGAATTCAAAAAAGCCCGGGGACAGGTGTATGAACTCAAGGAGCAGGTCTCCAAACTGAAAACACGGCTACAAATGATTCTCGGCGGTATGGTCCTGCTGGTCATCACTTACAGCGTGTTTTACGGAATCCAGGTCTATCAGGAGGCGAAGTTGCTTGAAGACAAGAGCATTCAGTTGGGCGCCTGGATTCTGTACAACAACAAAACGGCCAAGGACACCACTACAGGAAAAACCTGGATGTCGGTGGATTTCCGGAATATAGAAAAACGGGCTCCCAAATCCTGGGATGAAGCCGTGGAATGGCGGGACAAGATCAACGAAAAAAAATTCGGTGGTTTTGATGATTGGCGTTTGCCCACGCTTCAGGAGTACAAGAACACCTACGATCAGAACCACACCAAGACGGCCTACGAAAACCGCGACGACTACAAAGTGGGCTATCCGGTGGCATTCGAGGATGGCGGAGGTTACGGTTACTGGTCTTCTGACTCCACCTCGCAGGACAACGCGGGCTACTTCTTTTTTATCGGGGGGTACGATAAATACGTTGCCCGTGACTATTCAAGTCCCTCAATGAGTGTCCGCCTGGTGCGCGGTGGCTGACCTTATTTCGCTTCAACTGATATAATGATCTGTCCGCCGGGCGCATGCCAGGTTCTTCCGGTGCCGACCCGGTAAACCGCACGCCCTCACACCTTCCGGAACCCTCCCGTGTTGAACAAAATCTGGGCCAGCTTCTTTTTGATCGCCTTTGTCTCCGCCCTGCTGCAACTGCTGATGAACGGGGACACGCAGGTGTTTGTGCGGTTGATGGAATCCGTCTTCAGCATGTCCCGTCTGGCGTTCGAGATTTCACTCGGTCTGGTGGGGGTCATGGCTTTCTGGCTGGGGATGATGAAGATCGGTGAACAAAGCGGTTTTCTACGCGTGTGCACGGCCTTTCTGAAACCCCTCCTGCAGAAACTGTTTCCTTCCTTGCCCTCCGGCCATCCCGTCATGGGCTCGATGCTCATGAACCTGTCGTCCAACGCTCTGGGGCTGGACAACGCGGCCACCCCGCTGGGGCTCAAGGCGATGAAAGACCTGCAGACGCTGAACCCGGAGCCGGAAACTGCCACCGATGCGCAAATCCTGTTCCTGGTGCTCAACACCTCATCGGTCACCCTGTTCCCCGTGACCGTGTTCGCCTTCCGCGCGCAGCAGGGAGCGGCCAACCCGACGGATGTGTTCATCCCCATCCTGTTCGCCACCTTTATGTCGACCCTCACCGGTCTTGTGCTGGTTGCGATTCGTCAGAAACTGGACCTTTGCAACCGGGTCGTGCTGGCTTATCTGGGAGGACTGTTTTTCCTGATGACAGCCCTTCTTCTGTATTTCATGGGGCTGGAGCGGGAGGCGATGCAGGCGCAATCCGCCTTTCTCAGCAACTTCCTCCTGTTTTCGGTCATTGCGGGTTTCATCGCCGGAGCTCTCATCAGGAAGGTCAACGTTTTTGAGACCTTCGTTTCAGGCGCGAAAGAAGGGTTCGAAGTGGCTGTCACCATCATTCCGTATCTGGTGGCCATGCTGGTCGGCATCGGCGTGCTCAGGGCTTGCGGCGTGCTCGACGGTTTTCTCGAAATCGTGCGCTGGGGGCTTTCGCTGATGGGGGCCGATGTCCGTTTTGTCGATGCGCTTCCCACGGCGCTGATGAAACCTTTCAGCGGGAGCGGCGCCCGCAGCCTGATGGTGGAAGCGATGCAGGTGCACGGAGCGGATTCCTTTGCCGGGCGTTTGGCCTGTATCGTTCAGGGGAGCACCGAAACGACATTTTATGTGGTCGCCCTTTATTTTGGCGCCGTCAAAATCAAAAATACCCGCAACGCCATTCCCCTGGGGCTTGCGGCGGATCTGGCGGGGATTCTGACGGCGATTGGAATGGGGTACCTGTTTTTTGGTTAGTGCGTAATTTTTGCAGAACCGGGTCTGCGCCGTTGACAGTCCAAAGTTGCCTCCCGTATGATTCCAGATTCGAACTGATAACGAGGTGATCTTGAAAGCTTTTCAGATGCGAAATTTGAGACGGAAAATCAACAGCGCGGGGTGTTTTCTGCTGGCGTTGCTGCCGGTGGTTCTGGCCGGTTGTTCCGGTGTCGGCCATGGGCGGCTGGAAGGGGAACGCAGCAATTACAATGTGGCCATTCAGCGTTCCAATGATGAACAACTGCTGTTGAACCTGGTCCGACTGCGCTATCGCGACACGCCCTTCTTCCTGGAAGTGAGCAGTGTCGCCACTCAGTTCACCTACAGCGCCGGGGCCAATGCGGGTGGGACCGTGCAGTCCGGCGTGGCCGGGATTTTAAATCTCGGAGCCAATGCGGCGGTGGAAGAGCGCCCGACGGTCACCTACGCTCCCCTGCAAGGAGAGGAGTTCATCCAGCGGTTCCTGTCGCAGGTGCCCATTCAAACCGTGGTGCTTCTGGCGCGTACCGGTTGGAGCCTGGAGCGTGTCCTGCGTGTTTGCCTGCAGAAAATCGGAACGCTCAAAAACGCGCCCAATGCCTCGGGGCCGACCCCCGCGCGCGTGCCGGAGTACGAGCCTTTCAAGAGGGCGGTCAAACTCATCCGCGCCGTCAGTGTGGCGCAGGGCCTGGACGTTTCGCTGGGGACGGACGGGAACATCACCGGGTTTTCCATTGATTTCAATGATACAGGAAAAAAGATGGTGGAAACCCAGGAGTTGTTGCAACTGCTCGGTCTTAACGCGGGGTCCAGTCAGATTGTTTTCACCACGGATCCGGTACCGGACGGCAAGCCTTACCTGAGGGCCGAAACCCGGTCCCTGATCGGCATCATGTATTACCTGTCGCATGGGGTGGACACACCGCTTGAAGATCAGGAACGGGGGAGGGTGACCGTGACCCGCGACGCAACGGGCGCGTTGTTCGACTGGGACGAGATCACCGGAGACCTGATGAACATTCGCACCGCCCACAGCCGGCCTGAGAGTGCGATTGTCTCGGTCGAGTACCGTGGAGAATGGTATTACCTGGACGACACGGACCTGAGTTCCAAGTCGACCTTCTCCATGCTGGGCCAGTTGTTTTCCCTGCAAGCCGGCAACGCGAAAAACCTCGCGCCCACATTGACCCTGCCCGTGGGCAACTGACTCCTGCCTTAAAAGGCGGACAGGATCGCGTCCGCCAGCTGGGAAGCGGCATCCGGCCCCGTAGCCGTCATCACATTTTCTGTTTGAGTGAAGGGTTCGCCGGAATCGGCAATGGCCGCGTTGTAGAGAACCTGCAGCAGTTCCGGGTGGTCCCCGGCGGAAGCTTCGCCAATCAGGACGTTGGCCTGTGCGAGGGAGCCGATACCGAGTCCGGTTCCCGCCACGATTTTTCCGGCGCGGACGTGATCGGTCAGCATCTGCGGCAGCAGGTCGTCCGTCCACAACGTTTTGGGCGCGCCCTTGCCGCCGGTGACGATCACGGCGTCGTATTTCCCCGGCACACCTTCCTGCTTGTTCCAATCGGCCAGCATGCCGTCCGGCTGGAACTTGGTTTTATTCATTCCCAAAGCTTCCTTGCCGGTGCGTGAGAGGACCCACACGCGGCAACCGGCTGCTTCCAGTTTTTCCTTCAGGGGAAACAGTTCGTCCTCGGCGAACTGATTGCGCGGGATGACGATGAGAACGTTCGCGGCGGGCACGGTCATCCCTGCTCCGCCGGATAGCTGTGCTTCCATTCCTCGAAGCCGCCCATCATGCTGTGCACGTCAGAGAACCCCTGTTCCATGAAAAACCCGGCGGCGCCCTGGCTGGAATTGCCGTGGTAACAGCAGATCACCACGTTCTGTTCCTTGTCTAGGGAGTTGATGATTTCCTCGACGTTTTCATTGTCCATGTGACGGGCGGTGGGGATGTGCCCGGTGGCGTAGCTCATGGGATCGCGGATGTCGAGAACGATAGTGGACGCATCGTCCAGCCACTGTTTCACCTGGTGGATATCGACCTGGCTGATTCGGGGCATGGGTTCCTCCTGATGGTTGACGGCGATGGTTTAAGGGCGTCTTCCGTGATTCGATCCGCTTTCGTTCCGGCAGTTCGCAGGCACTGAAAAAGCAGAGGTCGCCCGCGGCCAAGCACAAATCTTTTCTTTGAGACGCCCTTAGTTAGGATGGCCGGCGGCCCTCAGGGTTGCGGAAAATCCGGAGGCCGGGGGCTTGCGGACAATTTCCCTGCCGCACGGGCGTTTTTTCGGTATGATAGGCGTTCGCATTGAACCCGGACCGGCGCTGGCCGGTTTTCCCTCAAGACATATTGGATAAAAGGAATCGACCATGGCAAGTCAAGAACAACTGGAGTTGCTGAAAAAGGGCGTGGACGGATGGAACCAGTGGCGTGAAGCCAATCCGGACACGCCCATCGACCTTGCGGATGGCGACCTGCGCGGCGCCAACCTGAAAGGAGCCGACCTGCGCGGCGCTAATCTGGAAGGGGCGAAACTGCAGTTTTCCAACCTGTCCGCGGCGCAGCTCGAAAAGGCCAATCTGGCGCGGGCCAAGTTTCAGGAGGTCAATCTGCAGGGGGCGCAACTGCCCGGCGCGATGGTGACGCAATGCAACTTCATGGAGGCGAACGTCCAGGGCGCGAATTTCGAAGGCGCGGACCTGTCCGGTTCGCAGTTCAATGAGGATGTCTTTTTCATGAAGGCGAACCTGAAAGGGGCCAATCTCACGGATGCCTCCGGCCTGCACCCCAACAATATTCAGGGAGCGATGATCGACAAGGAGACCCGCTTCCCGGATTACCTGCAGGATGATTTGGAAGACGAAGATTTTCTCAATTCATTTCTTTAAGCGGAGTCTGCGTGTGGAAGGGCGGATCGTGAAACTCGCTTGCGGGGCGCTGTTGCTCCTGCTTTCGGCCTGCGCCACGGTCCCGGAACCGCGCACGCCGCTGGTGGTCGTTCCCTATGTCGACTACGAACGGTATATGGGAACGTGGTACGAGATCGCGCGTTTTCCTCATTCCTTTGAGCAAGGGTGCGTCGCCACCACGGCCACCTATCGCCTGGTGAAAGATGAGGGGTATTTCGAGGTCGTCAACCGCTGTCACGAAAAAACCGTCGACGGTCCCCTGCGTGAAGTGGTTGGCAAGGTGTGGACGCAGGATCCACCCATTCAGGCCAAGCTGAAAATCAGCTTCTTTTCGCCGTTCGCCGGCGATTACTGGATCATCGATCTGGCGGAGGACTACCGTTATGCCGTGGTCAGCGCGCCGGACCGGGATCTGTTGTGGATCTTGAGCCGGACGCCGCAACTGGCTCCGACGGACCGTGAGCGGATACTGGAGCACGTTCGCCGGCAGGGGCTGGATGTTTCCAGGCTCGAATACCCGCCGCAAATCCCATAGCAAAACAAAACGATGCAAAGCTTTCTTTTAGCGAAGGGGGAGGAAGACAACCCCACAGCTTAAAAAGGCGGGCGGTTTATTTTTCGGGCAGGTAGCGGGCCAGGCGAAAATCGAAATTCTTGAACTCACCTTTCAGCTCTTCCAGCGTGTCCTTGGCGAAGCGTTTTTCCTGAAATGTCTTGTCCGCCTGCGGCCACCAGCCTGTCTTGTTTTTTTTCAGCTTCGATTCAATGATCCAGATTTCACGTTCCCGTTCCAACGGCTTCTCCACAAAATAAAAGATTGATACAGACGGCAGGTAACTTATCACAGGGACCGTCTGCTGAAAAGGGAGAATAGCCTGAGGGGTGTCTCTGTTGAGACTGGAGGGAGGATGATCCAGAAGGGGGTGTCCCGCCGGAGAACCGGCGGGACTTCCTGTGCTCAGAGAGCAAGGGTGGATTGATGCGGGGCCAGGGAGCTACTGTACCCGGATCAATTGGAGACCTTCACTTACGGTATAAACCGGAGGCTGCTTTTTCTCCGGAGTCTTCATGGCCGTTTCCTGGTCCCGGGACTTTTTGGCCTTGATGTTGTGCCAGCTTGAGGAACAGGTGAATCCGCCTTTGGGGCAGCGGATTTTCGAGGACTTCCTCACTTTGGGTTCATCCGGGAGAACCACGGCCGCCTCTTGAGCCGTGACACAGACGTCAATGGCATCGAGATGGGTGATTCTTCCTTCCTTTACCGGGATGTTGTTGACCTGACCGATTTTGCGGTCATTGATCTCGAGGTCCAGGTTGTAGGAACCCGTCGGAACCCAGTGCAGAAGAAACGAGCCGTCTTTACTGAGCCGGGTGGCGATGGATTTCCCGGGCACGTGCAGCAGAACATCCTCGAGCGCGCTCTGGTTGGTGCAGTTTTGCACCTGCCCCCGGATTTCTCCGTAGGTCTTTTTATCGCTCAAAGAATGGAAGGAAACGTCATTGGCTGTATCGGCAAATGCGGAACTGCTAACGAGCAATGTTGTCAAGCAAGCCAGGGTTGCCAGTTTTCGCATGAGAACCTCCTGTGGCGTGAAGCATTTTGGATTTAAAAACCCAGGGGTCTTTCCCCTTGCTTGTAAAATAATACGCGGGAGGGACGGGAACAATTGTGAAAGGAATGATTTAGGGGGTCCACAAACCTCTTAATCGATTTGTCGTACTTATACGACAATCAGAGGGGAGGGCCTTCCACCAGGCCCTGCCGCACCGCATAGTGGATGAGTTCGGCGGTGCTTTTCATGTTCATTTTCTGGAGAATCCGCGCCCGGTGCGTGCTGACCGTGGTGATGCCGACGTTGAGCGCGTCGGCGATTTCCTTCAGTTTTTTTCCGGAAGCGATTAGGGTGAAGACCTGGAATTCGCGGTCGCTCAGGTTTTCGTGCAGATTGTTTTTCTCGGCCGAGGTGCCGATTCCCGAAATCAGGATGTCCGCCAGTTTGGGGCTGACATATTTTCCGCCCTGACTGACCTTGCGGATGGCGTCCACCAGGGTGGACGGGGCGGCGCTTTTGCTGACGTAACCGGAGGCGCCTCCCTTGATAAAACGCGGGCCGTATTTTTCTTCGGGGAAAATACTGAGGAGGATGATTTTAACGCCGGGGTAAGAGTGCTTCAGGTCCGCCAGAATGTCCCAGGCGTTTTTGCCCGGCATTTCGATATCCATGACCAGGATATCCGGCGTGACCTCTTTCAGTTTGTTTAAAATCTCATCTCCGGATTCCGCCTGGCACACCAGTTCAATATCACTGGCCTTGGACAGCACCTTCTCGATGCCCTGGCGGACGATCCCGTGATCGTCGGCGATCATCACCGAAATTTTGCCTGTGGAGTTATTCATCTTTTTGAATGGGGAGGGTAACCCGCACCCGGGTTCCGCCTTCGGGGTTGCGCGAGACGCTCGCCTGCCCCCCCAGGTTTTGAGCCCGCTCCATCATGCCCCTCAGTCCCAGTGATTCCGGCGCCCGGATCCGGGACGGCTCGATTCCGGTTCCATTGTCCAGAATTTCAAGAAGGGTCCTGTCTCCTTCATTATACAATTTTACCGTGACTTGTGTGGCGTCGGCGTGGCGCAGGGTGTTGGTCAGCGCTTCCTGAAAAATCCGGAACAGGGTGGTCGCCTGGTCCGGATGCAACTGCATCTGCGTGTCCAGGTTTGACAGGTCGAAGGCGAGGCCGTATTTCAGATGGTCTT
>JAGQJZ010000017.1:0-22000 GCA_020430445.1 Nitrospina sp. | reverse complement strand
TCCGCGTGGGAACGGATGGCCTCTCCCAGGCCGAAGACGTCGAGAATCTGCGGCCGCAGTTCGGTGGAGATCCGCTGGACCGATTCGATGGTGGCGTCGACCAGGTGGGTCATGCCCTGAACGGTTTCGATATCCGGAGTTTTTCCATCACCGAGGTCTTCTTCCAGGTAGGTCAGCTCGATTTTGAGAGCGGTCAGGGATTGCCCCAGTTCGTCGTGGACTTCACGCGCGATCCGGGTTTTTTCATCCTCGCGGATGGCTTCCAGATGGTGGTACAGGTTCCGCATCTGTTCACGGCTTGCAAAAATTTCATCCACCAGCGGGTCGGTCAGCCGCCAGAACAGAAAGACGCCGATTCCCATCACGCCGACGCCCAGCAGCAGTGTAAGCAAACCGGCCTGGTAAAAAGGAGCGCGAATTTCGTCCAGGTTGATTTTCGCGACCAGTGCGAAGTTGAGTCCGCGTATGGGTTCATAAGCCGCCAGCACTTCAATGTTGCGGTAATCCCGGGCCACCATCGTTCCCGATTCACCCTTGAGGGCGCGCGTCAGGTAAGGCGACCGGTCCGAGTTCAGTGGCAGGGATTCGGGCAGCGTCAGGGTGGAGTGGCGGTGACTGAGCAGGAAGACGATCTGCTCCCCCTCCCTGCGGGCGAGAAGAAATTCTCCGCTTGTGCCGAATCCCTTGAACTTTTTGTGGGCGTCGATGAACTGGCTCAGGGTGGCCGCTTCGGTGCCGCCGGGATAGTTGTGACTGTATTCGGAATCAAAACGTGCGACGGCTTCCATGAGCCGGGCCTGGCTTTGCGCCGCTTCCACCAGCCGCGCCTGTTCTTCATCGAACGCCGTTTCGTAGAGCAGGAAAATGGCGAGGAATGCAACGACCAGGGAAACAGTCAGGAGGATTCCGACCAGGTACAGGCGTTGGCGGCGCGCGTCGAGGAGGCGGTTCTTGAATTGTGGGATCAGGGTGTCCAAGATTTTTCTGAAGCCGAGCGGAAATGGAAACTGGGCTCAGTGTAGCATGCGTGCTGGCAGGAAACGTTACAGGAAAAAAGAGGATGGGCGGGCAAAATAAAAACGGGCAGGGGAGACAATGCCTGGTCTGGAGACGGCCCCGGGTCCACGACTTTAAGCACACGGTTGGGGCACGTCTCTGGGCGTGCGGGGGTGCCGGAGGAAGATCGTAAGTTTTTACTCGGTCATTGAGCCAGCTAGACCATGAACACGCATTATGGTCGCTGGAGATCTTCCTCATGATTGAGTATCTGGAGCGGGTGGTCGACCCGGTGAAACTGAAATTGGTTGCCGGTCTGAACGCTTAGAAATTAATCAACAACTGGGGATTAATTTTGGACAATTTGCACAAAATCAGCACAAACCGTTTTGTGGGCGGCGGCCAAACCGCCCGTAACTATTTGAAAAAGTGGTCGGGGCGAGAGGATTTGAACCTCCGACCCCCTGAACCCCATTCAGGTGCGCTGGCCAGGCTGCGCTACGCCCCGACCCTGTTTCATTTTCTGTGTTTGGCGTGTGTTGCTTGTTTTGCCAAATGCGGATTTTGCAGGATAGTCCTTCCCAAGTCAACCAGCAAGTTTAGGCCGCCCGGGAAAAGCCCCGCCGGGAGCCGGTTGCGGGCCTCGCCGGGGCCGCGGTTTTTGGGCCTGGGTCCAAGTATGCTAGAATTCGGCCTTTATTATACTCCTTTTTGGAAGGAACACGCTGTCTATGAAAGTTCTCAAGGTGCGGGAGCAGATCGCCTTCAAGGCCGAAAAGATGAACAAGATCAGCCTTTTCGATTCGGAGCGCTTCTTTTGTGATATATACTGTCTGGAACCGGGTCAGCAGCAGAAAGTCCATGCGCACGAGGGCTCGGACAAGGTGTACTATGTTCTCGAAGGCACCGGCAAGGTGACGGTGGGCTCCGAGACCCGGGACCTGTCGACGGATGAAATCACCCTGGCGCCGTCGGGCGAAGAGCACGGCGTGGTCAATGACTCCGGCGGCAAGCTGGTCCTGCTGGTTTTCATGGCGCCAAAACCGCAGTAGGGGTGGCTTTTGTAAACGGCCATTGGGCGCGAGCGGGTCTTGACGTTTCAAGCCTGCGAGTCGCCGTAAAAAAATATCGAATTGTAGAGGTTCCCGCGAAAGTTTTTCGAACAGGCTAACGGGCACGCAGAAGTTCATGGCCCCAAAATCCGAATAAGGCTATCGAAATGATCTATCTGGTCTTTCCATCATCCTGGCATCCGTCCCAGCCCTATCTCAGCCTGCCCGCGCTCAAGGGGTTTCTGCACCAGCACGGTATCGAAGATGTGGTGCAGCGCGATCTGGCGATCGAACTGCTCGATCATCTCTGCACCTGGGAAAAAGCTCAGCCGCTGTTCGCGCGCATCCAGGACGAGTTCAACCAGATGCGGCAGAAACCGTACCTGAACGATTTCGAACACGAGAAAATCCAGAAGCTCGCCGAGGCGGTGGAAATCATTCCCTCCCTGTGCGGGCAGATCGACGCGGCGAAAGCGTCGCTCCGGTGCGAGGATTTTTACGACCTCGACCGCTACATGGAAAGCCTGAAGATCATCGACGTGTGGCTGGACAACATCCTCGCCGCCTATTTCCCGTCCCAGTTGACGGTGATCGGCAGCCAGTTGCGCTGGTCGCCGTACTCCACCTGGGAAATACTCGAATCGTTCGAGCATCCGGAAGAAAACTTTTTCCACGACCTGTACCGGCAATTCTACCTGCCGGAAATCATCAAGGAAGACATCGAGCTTCTGGGAATCTCCATCACCTCGGTCGAGCAGGTGTTGCCCGGTTTGAGCCTGGCACATCTCGTCAGGCAGGCGCGTCCGGATATTCACATTACCGTGGGCGGCAGTATCTTCACCAAGCTGGTGGATGTGCTGGAAAAGGGTTCGCCGCTGTTCGACTTTGTCGACAGCTTCGTTGTGCACGAGGGCGAGACGCCCCTGCTGAAACTGGTACAGGCCCTGCGCTCGGACCAAGATTTCTCGAAGGTGCCGAACCTGGTGTACAAGGACGGGGAGACGGTCAAGGTCAACCGGCCCTTTTACAAGGAAGAACTCAACGCCCTGCCGACGCCGGACTTCGACGGCATGCCGTTCGACCTCTACCTGTCGCCGGAGCGCGTGCTCCCGGTCGTGGGGTCGCGCGGGTGTTACTGGGAGCGCTGCGCCTTCTGCTCGATTCCCTTCGACCACATCGATTTCCACGTCCGCTACGCCGAGACCGTCGCCAACGACTTCAAGAACCTGCACGAAAAATACGGCTGCAATTATTTCTTCTTCACGGACGAAGCTCTGCCGATCAATTTCCTGAAAACGTTTTCGCAGAAGCTGGTCGACATGGACCTCGACATCCGCTGGACCGGCGAATTGAAATTCGAGAAAAGCCTGCTCAAGGACGACCGGCTGGAAGTGCTCCACAAATCAGGCTGCCGCAAGTTGATCTTCGGCATGGAGTCGTACAATCAGCGTGTTCTCGATTTCATGAAGAAGGGCTGTCCCGTGGAAGTCATCGACGAGACGGTGGAACGCTGTATGGAGATCGGGATCGGTATTCACCTGTACCTGTTGATCGGGTTTCCCACTGAGACGCGGGAAGAGGTCTACGATTCGGTCAATTTCGTCCTGAAAAACCCCAGGCTGCTCAACTCCACCGGATTCTCCTGCATCACCTCGCAGTTTGATCTGGAAAAGAGCACGCCGATGGCAAAGAGCCCGGAAGAATACAAGGTGTACAATTTCCGGACCCCTGAAGGCCACGATCTGGCGCTGGGGTATTCGTATGATATCGACGAGGGGCTGACTGCCGAAGAGGCGACGGACCTGTATCAGGAAGTGCTGGGCAAGCTGCACCAGGTCGTCGCCACGTTCCCGCACAACTACTCGCTGGCGGACGGCCTGCTGTACCTCGGCCACGAAGAAAAAGAAAAAAGCGGACACTCGCTTGCCGCTTATTGAATATCCAGCCCGCGAAACGTTTTCGTTTAAAAAATCCAGAACAGGAAAAACGGCAGGCCGAGCGTGCCCAGCAGGGCAACGCCGTTCACGCCGTGCAGGATGAACAGGTAGTCGGTCAAGGGCGACAGCAGGATGTCCACGCCCACGCGCCGCACCGCGCTTTCAATGTCCGCGCGTGACAGGTCGTCCTTGTTCTTTTTGCGGATCTCTTCCAGAAAGTCATTGATGAAGAAAAACTTCAGGACCTTCAGGATGACGAGGAAGATCATCCGCTTGGCGAAGCTGATCGGCCCGCCTTTGAGTTTCAGGTCTTCGAGAAACTTGTGTCCCAGCTTTTCGAACTTTTCCTCCAGCTCCTTTTTGGGAGTCTGTTTGTCGAGGTTCGGGTAAGAGGCGACGACCCCGTTGGCGAGGATGTCCAGCAGGTCGTGCAGCCCCAGCAGGGCTTCCTTCAGTTTCTTTCCCGCCACCCAAAGCGTGCAGGCGATGAGCCCGTGCGCCCAGCCGAACAATCCCTGCCAGCCCAGCGCAACGAGAAAGACCAGCCAGTCGAGCCAGACGCTCCAGCCCGAGGGAATGATGTAACCGCTGTTCAGCAATCCGGTAGCCATCAGGCCCAGGCACACGCCGCCGGCGGAAAAAAGAAACAGGTAGAGAAAAGTGCCGAGGAGCAGGTCGGCAAAAAACTTCTGCCAATAGCGAATGACGTGTGCGCGATCGGTCACGGCGAATGTATTTGGGTTCCGGCTCCCACCGGTTCGGGCTGCACACCGGGCAGTGGGTCCTTTTTACCGGGAACCGGGGGGAGGGGAGGGGAGCCCGAACCGCCGATATGGAAACTCATGTCGAGCAGGGCCGGGATCAGGAATAGTGTGAAGATGGTGCTGAACAGAAGGCCGGACAGGATCACCACGCCGATGCCGCGGTAGATTTCACTGCCCGCGCCGGGCATCGCCACCAGCGGCAGCAGGCCGAAGATGGACGTGAGCGTGCTCATGAAGATCGGGCGGATACGGGTGCGCACACTGTCCAGGACGGCTTCCTGCGGCGACATGCCCCCTTCACGGACGTTGGCCAGCGCCTGGTAGACGATCAGGATGGCGTTGTTGACCACAACGCCGACCAGAATGATGAAGCCCAGCATGGTGAGCACGTCCAGCGGCTGACGCACGAACAGGTTGAGAAACGCCAGGCCGAACACGCCCCCGACCGCCGCCATGGGCACGCTCAGCATGATGATGAGCGGGTAGCCCCAGTGCTGGAACAGTGTTGCCAGCAGCAGGTAGGTGATGAACACCGCGAGCAGGAAGTTGCCCTTCATCGCATCGCGCGTTTCCTCCAGTTTGTCGGCGTTGCCGGACAGGTCGAATTTGTAGTCGCCGCCAAGCGTTTGATCGTTTTCCAGGGGGCGGATGATTTTATCGATGACAATATCGATGGCTTCTTCCAGGGCGATGTTGTTGGGCGGGCTGATCTCCAGCGTCACCGCCCGCTGCCGTTCGAAATGGCGGATCTTTTCCGTGCTCACCGTCTGGATAACCTCGGCGATGTGTTTCAGGGGAACCGTCCTGCCGCCCGGCGTGTGCACCATGGTGTTTTCGATATCCTGCGTCCTCTGCTGCTGCTGGAACCGGTTGATCAGAACCAGGTCGATCCCTTCGCGCGGCAGGTAGGGGAGGTTCACTTTTTCCGGATCGAGGAACACTTCGTCCGCGTAAACGCCGTCGGAGAGGGCCGCCACGGCGTAGCCCAGGTCGTCCGACGTCATCTGCAGTTCCGTCAATTGCTTGATGCGCGGCTTGATCTTTATCTGCGGCTGGCCCAGTTCGATGCCGGGATTGGGGCTGATGCGGGAGCCCGGCAGGATCTCCTTGATCTTGTAAAACGAGTCGCGCGCGATGTCCGTGAGCTTGACCAGGTCGGGCCCCATGAAGTTCAGGTCGATGCCACGGCTGCCGCTCAACCCGCGTGAAAAAAGCGAGAGCTGGCGCGTGAACGAGATCATCCCCGGAACCTTGTCGAATTGATCTTCGAGAACCGGGATCAGCTCCTTCGCCCGTTCGGGGTCCTTGGCCTTGACCACGGCGAACAGGCGGCCGCGGCTGCCGATGAACAGAAAGTTCCGCACCGCCGGTCCCATCAACGCTTGTTCCTCCGGCGATCCCGGCGCGCTTTCCCAGTAGGGTTTGTAGTGCTGCTCCATCTGGTCGCCGATGCGGGTCATCTCCGCGACGTTGTACCCCTGCGGCGGCGTCATGAAGCCGATGATGACGTTCTGGTCCCCTTCCGGCAGGTACTCCGTTTTGGGCAGCATCAGATACGCCAGCACTGCGGGGGGAATGGTCAGCGACAGGATGACCACCCCCTGCAGGACCCGGTACCGCGACAACTGGTCGACGAAATTGACCGTGAGGCGGGAGAATCCCCGGCCGATCCAGCCCAGTCCGAAATGGTGCGTGGGGGCCTTGTAGGTTTCGTTCCGCCGCGCCAGGTTGCGGTCCTCTAGGTGCATCAGCTTGTTGGCGAGCGGCGGGATGACGAGGATGCTCACAATCATCGAGAGCGTGACCGAAGCGCTGATCGCCACCGCGATGTCCTGGAACAACTGGCCCACCTCCTGCTGGATGAACATGATCGGGATGAAAACGGCCAGGGTGGTCAGCGTGCTCGCCAGGATCGCGCCCCACACTTCCTTGGCGCCGAGGTAGGCCGCGGTTTTGGCGTCCTGTCCCATTTTGTGGTGGCGGTGGATGTTTTCGAGAACGATGATGGAGGCGTCCACCACCATGCCCACGGCGAAGGCCATGCCCGCCAGCATGATGACGTTGATCGTCCGTCCCATCAGCGTGACGATGATGAAGGACCCGATGACGCTGATCGGGATGGCGATGGCCACCACCAGCGTGCTGTAGACGCTCCTCAAGAAGACCATCAGGATGACTACCGCCAGGGTTCCGCCAAAAATCAGGTTGGCCTGCACCATGTCGATGGAGCGGACGATGTACTCCGTCTTGTCCGCCGTCTGGACCAGCTGCATTCCCTTGGGATTGAGCAGGTTCTTGTTGAGGTCCGCCGCGGTTTTTTTGATTTCGGCCATGACCTCGAGGATGTTGGAACCGATCTCGCGGCGGGCGTTGATGGAGATGCCCGGCAGGCCGTTGTGGCGAACGTAGTCGCGCAGTTCGTCGTGGGAGACCTTCACTTCCGCCACGTCCTTCACATAAACCGGCCGGCCTCCGATATTGGTCAGGATGATGTTGCGCACATCGTCTTCGGATTTGAACTCGCCCACCGTGCGCACGATGTAACGCCGCTTGCCTTCATCGAGGTCGCCGCCGCTGACGTTGCGGTTTTGCTTCCGGAGTTTTTCCCGGAGCATGGTGACGGTGATGCCGCGTTCGGCCAGCGCATACGGATCGAAGATCACCTGCAACTCCGCCGGGCTGCCGCCGTAGACATCGCTGTCGGAAACGCCCGGGACTCTCAGGAAACGCGTCTGGATGAAATTTTCCGCGAAGTCGCGGTATTTGTAGACATCGATCTTGTCTTCCATCCCTGGCAGCGGCTGAAGGACAAACCAGGCGATGGGCCGGTCGGAGACGTTGGTGGTTTTGATCGTGGGTTCGTCCGAATCCTCGGGATAGTCCGACACCTGCTGTAGGGCGTTGGCCGTTCTCACCAGGGCTTCCTGCAGGTTGGTGCCGACCTGGAACCGGAGGTAGATTTCAGATCGGCCCGTTTGGGCGTCACTTTCCATTTCGACAAGCCCCACCAAGGACTCGAGCTGTTCCTCCTGCTTGTCGACGATTTCGCGTTCCACTTCCTCCGGGCTCGCTCCCGGCCACAAGGTGCGGATGCTCAATTCCGGTTGGCTGATTTCCGGGGTGAGCTGGATGGGCACGCGGAGCAGGGCCATGATCCCAAACATGAGAATGAAAATCACCCCGACGGCAACGGTGACACCATATTTGAGCGATTTGTCTATGATGTTCATCGGAGTCGTTTACTGTCGGCGGACAATGCTGATCTGGGAATCCGGTTTCAGGCGTTCGTTGCCTTGAACGACCACCCAGTGGTTGGCCTTGATTTCGTTTTTTGCGGATGTGATGGCAATGAGGTTTTCCCGCATGTCGCCGGTGGTGACTTTCACTTTGCGGACGCTTCCTTCCGGACTGGTTTTGGCATCGTTCACAAGCCAGACGGAGGTTTCGGCGGGGGTCTGCACAATGGCGTCTTTGGGAATATAAAGCTGGCGGCCTGATTTAGGCGACGGGTAGATTTCCACGCGCACCAGCATGCCGTGCGCCATCCGGCTTCCGGAGGTGTCGACGCGGATGCGGACGGGAAACGTTCTGGAATTGGGATCGGCTGAGGTCACCATTTCGATGACTTTTCCTTTGTGCCCTTCGGCAATATTTCCGGTGGCGGTGTCTTCGAGAAAGACCCGGGCCTTGTCGCCCACCCGCACACTGTTGTAGTGGTACTGCGGCAGGTTGACTTCTATTTTTACCGGATAGGCGGCGGTGATGGACAGGGCGGCGTCTCCTTTTTCAAGCCACTCTCCGACCTCGGTTTCCTTCTTGACGATATAGCCGTTGAAGGGAGCCCTGAGCGTGGCGCGCTGGATGTTGTCCTCGATAATCTTGACCCGGGCTTCCGCCGCTTCCAGGTCCGCTTCCGCCTGCTGGATTTTTTCCCGGCGCGGACCGGCTTCGAGTTCTTTCAGGATTTCGGTTTTTTCTTCATACTCCGCCTGGGCGGCGTCGGCTTCCGATTTGCTCTTGTCGTAATCGTCCAGGCTGACCACGCCTTCGCGGTACAATTTATCGATGCGCTTCAATTCGTTTTGCGCCAGGTTCAGGCGGGCCTGCGCCTGCCCTTGATTGAAACGGGCCGCTTCGACGGTTTCCGGACGGGTTCCATTTTTCAGTTCTTCCAGCAGGGTGGCCACGCGTTTGGCTTCGGCCAGGGAAAGTTCCAGTTCCAGTTGCATGGGGACGGTGCGCAATTGCAGGAGCGGGTCCCCCTTGCGTACGAATTGTCCTTCGCGGACCATGATGTCGTCCACCCGGCCGTCGATTTCCGCCGCGAGGCGTGTGGTCGCCCAGGGGATCACCGTGCCGGGCAGATCGATCTTGTAGAGGGAGGACAGCTTCTGTACCTGGGCGACGACAACCGGAACGGGTTTGTCCTTTTTCTGCGCCCAGAGGGAGGCGGGAGCGAAAAACAGGCAGACGGCGGCCGACGCGATTAAAATCCGATTCATATAAAAAAGGGACCGTTGTTCGGCATGGACCTGTTGCCCTGCTCCAGAAGGTTCAAAAGCGCCACGTTATCAAGTGGTTCTAGAATATCACGGTTCCGGGGTGTGAAAAAAAGGAAATTATCGGCGAAAGTCTCAAAAAGGTTCAGACCGCGCCGACGTTCACCGTGAGGATGAGGTCGCCGCGCCGGTTGGCCCGTGTGATTCCTTTTTCCTTCAGCCGCAGTTTCTGGCCGGACGAGGTGTTGGGGGGGATCGACACCATCAGGTTTTCCATCGCTCCGTTGACATTATAGGAAAACTGTTTGCGCACCCCCTTGAGGGCTTCCTGGGGCGGGATGGTGATGTGGTAATGCAGGTTCAACTCGCCCTGGGGGTCGTGGCCGAAGACGCTCCGGACGCCGTTTAAAATGGAATCGCCCTGGGGCTTTTGCCGGGGGCTGCCGGGTTGTGCGTTTTGGGAAGCGTCGCGGATCGATTTGATGGCCAGCAATCCGGCTCCAACGCCCTGCAACACACGCAGCCCCAGGCCGATTTTGCCGATCGGACCCGGAACCCGGGACAGGAGGTGCCCGAGTTTTCCCATCGCTCCCACGCCTCCGAACAGGATGGTGTCGAAGAAACCGGTTCCCGAGCGGTACCCGTAATTCTGGAACTTCATGTTGAGGTCGTTGAACGCCTCCCGCCCAAAGGCCTGGCGGAACATGTTCTCGAAGATTTCCTGCTGGCTGTAGTCGAACCGTGGCCCACCGGCGCCGGTTCCCGCCTGTCTGCCTCCGAAAGCCTTGCGGAACATATCGTACTCGGCGCGTTTTTTGGGATCCATCAACACGCCGTAGGCTTCCGTGAGTTCCTTGAACTTTTCCTCGGCCTGGGGGTTGTCCGGGTTCCGGTCGGGATGGAATTCAACGGCCAGGGTGCGGTAGGCCTTTTTAATGGCGTCCGCATCCGCATGTTCCGCAATGCCCAGGATTTTATAATAGTCCTTGTCGGTGGGTTTCATCCGTACCCCGTTTACATGCCCAACTGCTGGGGGTAAACCGCTTCGGCCAGTTCAGGGCCCTGCAGATTGGTTTTATGCTTTGCCGTGGCGAGTTGATAGGTTTTATCTTCATGCAGAAGTTGTTGCATATTCTGAAAGTGTACCACCAAAGGGGTGGCCGGAACCTCCTCTTTCGGGTTCTTTTGTTTCAGGAGGAACACCTGGTGGCTCAGCACATCCCGGTATTTGCGTTTCATGTTCATCTTGTAGGCCTTGTAACCGGGCCGCGCCTCCGCCCCGAGATAGGGCTCCTGGTTGAGCACGGTGTAGCTCTCCGGAATGTACACATTGGCAAAGTAGTCCGGCCCGAGCGAATGGTGCACGGTTGTTTCGACTGACAGGACATGGACCTTGTCCTCGACGGATTTCAGGTCCATCTTGACCCAGTAGGCGCGGTCGTGAAAATTGAGGTTCTCAAGGTACACGATGCCGTAGAGGACGTTGAACTTGAATTGAAGAAAAATGCCGAGGCAGATCCAACCGAAAATTTTCCAGTATTTTTTCATCGTTAATGCTTTGAAGCCCGGGTTTCGCTATGGGCGGGATTGAAGGTTGTGTTTGGCGGGAATTTCGCCGCGAAGTCTCTTAACCGCTTTTGCTTTCAAATATTATGAAATAAAATGAAAGCAAAAAGCAACCGGACCGGGATGAAACCGGAATCAGCAAAACGGAGATGGTCATCAGGATGCACAATGGAATTTTTATCGCGGGCGAGGGAATAGACGGGGCCGGGAAGTCCACCCACATGAAACTGCTGGCCGATCGCCTGGAGCAGAAAGGGCACGAGGTGGTCCGTCTGCGGGAGCCGACGGACGGGGGGTGGGGACAAAAAATCAGGAAACTTCTGGTGGAGGGGCGGGGCGGAATCTCACCCGAAACGGAACTGGAATGGTTCATCAATGACCGCCGCGAGGACGTGGAGCAGAATATCCGCCCGGCGCTCGAACGGGGAGCGGTGGTGGTGATCGACCGGTATTATTACTCCACTGCGGCGTATCAGGGCGCTCTGGGGTTTGATCCGGGCACTATTATCCGCGATAATGAACTTTTTGCCCCCCGCCCCGACCTGGTTCTGCTATTTTGCATCGACCCTGAAGAGGGATTGAAACGGATTTCGAGTTCCCGCGATGGTTTCAGTTCTTTTGAAAAGCTGGATTACCTCAAAAGGGTGCAGGCGAACTTCGATTCTTTTAAAGGGTCCCATATTCAAAGGATCAATGCCGACAGGCCGAAGGAAGCCGTCGCGGAAGACGTGTTGTTGAAGGTTTCCGGCCTGATCGAACAGAGGAGTTGTTGAATGAAGCGGATTATTCTTGCAGTGACCGGCGCCAGCGGCATGCTCTATGCCAAACGCCTGTTCGATTGCCTGCAGCCCCGGACGGAGGTGCATGTGATCCTGTCCGACCATGGCGCGGAGGTGCTCCATATTGAAACCGGCCTCAAGCCGTCTTATTTCGAGAAAGAAAACGTCACCGTGTACCGCAATTCACGGATGAACGTTTCGCTGGCCAGCGGGTCCTGGAAAAGCGACGGCATGGTGGTGTGCCCGGCGACGATGGGAACGGTGGGGCGGATCGCCGCCGGAATTTCTTCGTCGCTCATCGAACGCGTCGCCGACGTGGTGCTGAAGGAAAAAGGGAAGCTGATCGTTGTGCCCCGCGAAACCCCCATGAGCGCCATCCATCTGAAAAACCTGCTCACCCTCGACCAGGCTGGCGCGCTGGTCCTGCCGGCCAATCCGGGGTTTTACCACAACCCGCAAACGGTCGAAGAGGTGGCGGACTTCATCGTCGCGCGTATCCTCGATCACCTCGGCGTCGAACACCGCCTGCTCAGCCCCTACGAGCCGGAACCCAGGCGCAGGCACGTATGATCTATCTCGACAACGCCGCCACCACGCCGATGGACCCGGAGGTCCTCAAGGTGGTCCAACGCTCCATGCGGGACGACTACGCCAATTCCGGCACGGTGTATTCCGCCGGAGTGGACGCCAACAGAAAAATCGAACAGGCGCGGGAAGAGATCGCTTTCGCGCTGTCCCTGCCCAGCCGTTTCAGGATTGTGTTCACCAGCGGCGGCAGTGAGGCGAACAACCTGTTCATCAAGGGGCTGTGCTCGCCCGATCGCAAGGCCGCGTACCTGGGGCTGGAACACCCCTCGGTGACCGAGGCGCTGGACTCGCTCAAGGTATTCGGCAACGACCCGGTCCGCCTGGTCGAATACCGGGAGCAGGGGAAGATGAGCCGCAAGGCGGTCCCTTACCTCAATGAAAAACGCGTCCGGTTGCTGTGCCTCAGCCATGTCAACAACGAACTGGGGGTGGTGCAACCCATTGTTGAAATCGCGGCAATGCTGCGGGAGCGGTCGCCGCAGACCCGCTTGTTTGTCGATGGCGTGCAGGCGGTGGGCAAATGCGAGTTTGCGGAGACGTTCTGGGAAGGCGTCAGCGGTTATTCCGTTTCCGCGCATAAGCTGAACGGCCCCAAGGGCATCGGTTGCCTGATCTATGACGATCGGCTGGACCTGAAACCGCAGATTCACGGCGGCAAGCAACAGGGGGGAACACGATCCGGAACCCTGCCGACACCGTTGATCCTTGGCCTGGCGCGGGCCATCCGGATTTCGTCCGAACGGCTGCCGGAGACGCGGGCGCATCTGGAGGCTTTGAATGAACGGCTGCGGTCGGGCCTCCGCCGGTTGCAATCGGATATTCCGGAGTTGAAGCTGCGTTTCAATTCGCTGCCGGTTGCGGACTGGGCGCGGCAATCGCCGGCGATTTGTAATTTCAGTTTTACCCCGGTGGAGGGGGAGGTTGTGCTGCACCATCTGGAGAAAAAGGGGATCCTCGTCGGGCTGGGCAGCGCCTGCAGTGCCCATTCGAAGGAGCCGTCCAGAATCCTGCGCGCGCTCGGTTGCAGCGTCAAGGAAGCCCTGTGCAGCCTGCGCATTTCCTTCGGACCGCAAAACACCCTCGATGAAGTGGATACTTTTCTGCGTGAATTCGGCCAGGCCTATCAGACGCTGTACCCAGCTTTCCGTTCCAAGGCAATTTCAACGTGAGCCGTGAACGCACCATCCTGATCCGTTACGATGAGATCGCGCTCAAGGGCAAGAACCGGCGTTTTTTTATCGAGCGCCTGCGCCACAACATCCGCTCCGGTCTGCGCGGGCTGGATGGGGTGCGGGTGGAAGTCCCGCATGGCCGGGTTCTGCTGCATTGCGCAGACAGCCAGACGCAGGAGATCGTCAAGCGGCTGAAGGTGGTGTCCGGTATCGCTTCCATGAGTGTCGGCGTCATGGTGGAGCCTGACCTGGAGGCGATGGCGCGGCAGGGCGTGGAATGGATCGCGCCGCTTGTCGAAAAAAATCCGAACGCGACCTTCTGCGTGCGCACGCGCCGTTCCCACAAGGGGTACGAACTCACATCCACCGAAGTCGACCGCGAGGTGGGCGGGCGAATTCTGGAGCAACTTAGGCCCCAGGGATTGTCGGTCAACATCGACCGCGCCGACTTCCGGCTCGAGATCGAGATCGGACTGCCGCACACGGTGATGTTCCAGAACCGGATCGAAGGGTTGCGCGGCCTGCCGGTCGGCACCTCCGGCAAGGTTCTGGGATTATTGTCCGGTGGCATCGACAGTCCGGTGGCGCTGTTCCGCATGATCCGGCGCGGCTGCCGTGCGCATGCGATCTTTTTCGACAACCAGCCGTACATGGGAAAAGGCGGTCACGACAAGGTGCAGCGCCTGTGCCGCGTGCTCACGCGTTATCAGCAGGCGATGCGGCTCTGGGTGGTGCCGTTTGAAGAGGTGCAGGTGGCGATTCGCGACAACTGCCGGCCGGACAACCGGGTGGTGTTGTACCGCCGCATGATGTACCGCATCGCCCAGGCACTGGCCGAGCGCGAAGGGTACCAGGCACTGGTGACCGGTGAGTCCCTCGGCCAGGTCGCTTCGCAGACGCTGGAGAATCTCAACGCCGTGTCGCGCGTGGTCCAGTGCAGCGTGTTCCGTCCGCTCATCGGCATGGACAAAAACGAGATCATCACCCAGGCGAAAAATATCGGGACGTTTGACATCAGTATCGAACCCCAGCCCGATTGTTGTTCCGTGTTCATGCCGGAACACCCCGTGACCAAAGCCCGCCTGCCTGAACTCGAAAACGACGAGACGCGTTATCCGTGGGAAGAGCTGCTCCAACAGGCGCTGGAGAAAACCGAGGTGCAGGACCCGGAACCGTCACCCTTCTGATTCGATCCTGCGGGTGTCGGTGGACGCGCCCAGGGCATCGTACAACTGCTTCACGTTTTGTTTGAGAGTGGGATGCGGGAGGTCCGCGGCCAGGTCGGCCAGGGGCGCGAGCACAAAACCGCGCTCGGCGATGCCCGGGTGCGGGACGGTGAGGCCGGGTTCTTCGATCACCCGGCCGCCGAACAGCAGGATGTCCAGATCGATCAGGCGCGGTCCCCATTTCTGCTTGCGGACGCGGCCCATCTCCTTTTCGATTTCCAGCAATGTGTCCAGCAAGGCGCGGGGCTCGAGCGTTGTGCTGAGGCGCGCCACGGCGTTGATGAATTCCGGCTGGTCGGTGATGCCGAACGGGGCGGTTCTGTAAAACGGGGAGACGGCGATACGCTCCACGCCCTCCACCTGCGCCAGGCGTTCCAGGGCGGCGCGGAGGTTGTCCTCCGGCGCACCGAGGTTGGAACCCAGGCCGATGTAGACGGTTTCGGGCATGGCGTCTTCAGGGTTCAGAATTCAAACTGAACCGTGGACAGACGGTTTTTGATTTCACCCATGATGCGCTGCTCGTCCGCTGGGTCCTTGGCGGCGTAGGTGACCGAGAAACGGACGTAATTGCCGACGTTGTCCCACGGGACGGTGGAGATCAGGTGCTCGGTGATCAGGTACTGGGAGAAATCCTCCGCCGTTTCGAAGCGGCGTCCGCCCTGGATGCCTTTCGGCGCCTTCACATACATGAAGAACGATCCGCCGGGCATGCTGGCGTTGAAGCCGACGCTGTTGAGCGTGTCGACCAGCAACTCCAGCCGGCGCTTGTACTTGGCCACCGTCTGGTCGGTGATCTCCGGATGCTCGAGGGCGTAGATGCAGGCTTTCTGGATGGCGGCGAACTGGCCGGAGTCGATGTTGTCCTTCACATGCGCCAGCGCCTTGACGATCAGTTCGTTGCCGACGGCGAACGCCATGCGCCAGCCGGTCATGTTGTAGGCTTTCGACAGCGAGTGCAGTTCCACCCCCACGTCCATGCCGCCCGGGACGGAAAGGAAGCTGAGCCGCTCGCCGTTGTAGGTCAGCGCCGCGTAGGCCGCGTCCTGCACCACAATCAGGTTGTTGGCCTTTGCAAAGGCGATCGCTTCTTCAAAAAATTCCCGCGTGGCCTGTGCGCCGGTGGGATTGTTCGGGTAGTTCAGGTAGAGGATTTTCGCCCGCGCCGCCGTGGCGGCATCGATGGCTTGCAGGTCCGGCAGGAATCCGTTTTCCTCGGTCAGGGGCAGGTTGACCACCTCGCCACCGAGGTACTGCGCGTGGGTGCCGAGGACCGGGTAGCCCGGTGTGGTCATGAACACCACGTCACCCGGATTGATGAACATCAACGGCGCCATGGCCAGTCCCGGCTTGGAACCGATGGTGTGGTTGACGTGTTTCGCCGGATCGAGTCCCTTCACGCCGAAAACAGTGTCCATGTACTCCGCCGCCGCCTTCTTGAACTCGTCGATCCCGTTATCGGTGTAGCCCCGGTTTTCCGGTTTCTCCGCTTCCTTCTGCAAGGTCTGGACGACCCCCGGGTCGGCCATGGAATCGGGTTCGCCGACGCCCATGTCGAACAATTCCTTTCCCGGATTGGCTTCCAGCGCGGCGCGCTTGGCGCGCTTGATTTTTTCGAATTTATATATGGTGGTGTCCTTGCCAAACTGGTTGCCGCCCAGGCGTTCGGCAAACAACTCCTGTATGTAGCTCATGGGGGTCTCCGTAATGGGATGGTGAGGGTTTGCTGCAAGAAGGGGGTCAATTTAGCCAAAAAGGGCAGGGCTGTCAAGGCGGCTGGAAACGGGAAGCGGCGGGGCCGGAGGCGAAGGCCGGCGGCGGTTGTCCGGAATTTTTAAGAAATGGGGGGACTTTAAAAGAACCTTTTAAAATCAACAGGTTGTTTTAGGGAGCGCCTTTTAAAATATAGTTAGTTTAAACAAATTTAAAGCCTTTCTCTCAAAAATAGCCTTAAAAATTATGATTTTTGTTTTGTTTCTTGAACATTTTGTGTAAAATAATTCCATCCCTAAAAGTCGAATCAAAACAAGCAGTTGAATTTGCAAAATCCGCGAGGAGGAGATTCCATGAGCAGAATCCGATTTCTGAAGAAGAGTGTCACGTATATGATTTTATCGGCCTTGTTGGTGACCGGCGGACTTTTCACCACTGTTCAGGCCGAGACCTATTTTGGAGCTTCTGTCGGGGCTTCCTTCGGAGGGGGGCTGGATGACAACCGGGCCACCGGTATTCCCGGAACTCCCGCCGTGTCCCTCCAGATGACGGATCTGGATCTCGACACGTCGACGGCGTGGGGGGTGCGTGTTGGACACTACTTTTCGTTTCTCCCCTGGCTCGGGGTTGAATTCCAATGGTACCGCCGCCAGCCCGATGCGGACACTCAGTCGGTGAATGTCACCGGAACACTCCCGGCGGCGACGGGTATTTTCCAGTTCACCGGAGCCGGTTCCGCCCACGTGATCACCGACAACATGGACACCTTCGGCTTCATGTTCAATATGCGGGCTCCGGAAGACCTGGTGCAGCGCATGGGCGGCAACATCGAGCCTTACCTGGGAGTGGGGCTGGCTGTCAATTCGATCGATGTCGAGGAAATCCGCCTGACCAACGCGGCGGGAACGCTTTCACTGGCCAGTGCCGGAGATACGGATGTCGATTCCAGTTTTCTGGGGCAGGTGGGGGTGAATTACCGTGTGACGGAGCGTCTCCGGGCTTTCGTGGAATACAAGTACACCGGGGCCAACTTCACGTTTGAACAGATGATGCCGACCCTGGCGGTTGAAACCGATTACTCGGATCACACCGTTGCCGTTGGCTTGAAGTTCACCTTGTTCAAATAGCAAGAGGGATTCGACAGGGATTTAAGTCAGCTCATTCCTTCTCGGGAAAAGCATGCAAGGGGCGTCCTCGGACGCCCCCTTTTTTTATGCGCCGTTGCTTTTGCCGGAGACCCCCGCATCGCCGAACGTCGCCATCTCGTTGTACAGGCGGACGCCTCCTTCAAGCAGGTTCATGGCGAGAACCGCTCCCGTCCCTTCTCCCAGCCTCATTTCAAGGTCCAGCAGAGGGGGCAGGGTGAGTTGGTTCAGTAAAACCCGTTGCGCCGGTTCCGTGGAAATATGCGAGGGAAACAGGTAGTCGCGGATGCCGGGCTGGAGGCCGAGGGCCAGAGCGGCTCCGGCGCCGGAGATCATGCCGTCCAGCAGGACGGGTTTGCCGGAATGCGCGGCTCCGAGATAAAACCCGGCCATCGCGCCGATTTCAAATCCGCCCACTTTGCTCAACACATCGACAGGATCGCTGGCGTCTGGCTGGTGGAGTTCGATTGCCTGTTCAATGATCCGGCTCTTGTGGGCGCGCGTGTCCACATCGATGCCGGTGCCGTTCCCAACCAGATTGCTCACCTTTTCGCGGAAGAGGACCGCTAGAACGGCTGTTGCCGGAGTGGTGTTGGCGATTCCCATTTCACCGGCGGCCAGAATGTCGACGCCTTGCCGGGAGCGTTCAACCGCGAAGTCGAATCCCAGTTGGAGGGCGGCCTCCGCCTGCTCCCGGGACATGGCCGGTTGCCGGGCCAGATTGCCCGTGCCCGGGGCGATCTTTCTTGAGATCAGTCCCGGATGTTCCGGCAGCTCCGCCGCCACGCCCACGTCCACCACCACGAGATCGGCTTGAGCATGGCGGGCCAGCGTGTTGATCGCCGCGCCACCGGCCATGAAGTTGAGCACCATCTGCCGCGTCACTTCCTGTGGATAGGCGCTGACGCTTTCTTCGGCGACACCATGATCCGCTGCAAAAAGGTACAGCGCTTTTTTTTGCAGGGTGCAGGAATCCGGACCGGAAATGGAGGCGTAACGGGATATCCAGTCCTCCAGCCGGCCCAGGCTGCCCCGGGGTTTGGTCAGGTTGTCCAGGCGATCCCGGCTCTTTTGAATCCGCTCCGGATCGATCGGGGAAACGGCGGACCGGTAGGCCGGCAGGGGTTGAGTGGACGGGCTTTCAGAGACAGGCATCAGGAATCTTCTTCCCCATCGTCTTCCTCCTCAACGTCCTGTTCGGAGACGATCCCGGCAGCTTTTTGCGAGTACCTCAGGTATTTGATGATCTCGGTGATTTCCTCATCGGAAAAACTGGCCCGTTGCGAGGGCATTTTGCCGGAGGTGGAGCCGTTGATGATGGTGTCGCGGATATCGTCGTCGGTGAAGTCCGGCGGCAGGAACTCCGCGTCGATCAGTTTCGGGGCCTTGGTCTTTCCGCCCATGGCATCGGGTCCGTGGCAGTTGGAGCAGACGCGGTGAAAATAGTTTTGTCCGGCTTTATAGTCATCCGGGACCTGCTTGGTGGGCCCCGGCGTGCAGGCTGACAGGAAGCCGGTCAGGAGCACCGGCCAGAAAATCCGTTTCAACACACTTACCTCCCTTCACGTTTTATGATATCGAGCTTGCCGTCGAAATTCTGGTCCACCTCCACCCGGACGAGATGCCCCGTGGGAGCGTAGTGTTCCCAGCGGTCGGGCTTTCCGTCCTGGTTGAGATCGAACTCAACGCGAACCCGTTTTCCTTTTTCAAAAAAATGCCACTGGTCCGGCTGGCCGCTTCCCCGGGTGTCGAACGCGGCCCGTATCAGGGCGCCGTTTTCGTCGAAATACTCCCAGGTGTCCATCGCGCCGTCCCGGTCGCGGTCCCGCTCGACGCGCTCGAGCTGTTCATCCTGATTGAAGACCTTGCGCCGCTCCGGGTTGCCGTCCAGGTCTTCATCGGTTTCGATCTGCGAGAGATGACCCAGGCGGTCGAAGGATTCGATCAGGGACATTTTGCCGGTGAACAGCGGGTCTTTGACGATCCGGATGAGGCCGCCCTCGGCGGAATAATACTGAACCTGATCGACCTTGCCGTTGAAATCCCGGTCCAGTTCCGCGCGCATGAGAACGCCGCGCGGATCGTAGTAGTCGACCTGATCGACCTGTTCGTCGCCGTTTTTGTCGTATTCGATTTTTACCAGGATGCCGTTTTCATTTTTGTGCTGCCATTGATCGATGTAGCCGTCCTGGTTCACATCGATGGGGTACACCCCGGCATGCGCGGGAGTTGTGAAGACAACAAACCCGGACACTAGTATTGTGATGGTTAAAAGCCGGATTGGATTCCACATGGAGATCAGAAAGCCGGAATAATTAAAAGCAGCCGGACAGGGCTGCTGACAAGGCCCGCCAATAGTTGTGTTGCGCCGAACAGACCCTGGTGGTTCACGGGCTGCGGGTTGCCGGAACTGAGACTGTTAAATTATCAGAGTTCCCTTGAAGGTTACTCTAAAAGTCTAACAAATTTTCAGAAGAATGCGATGTGGAGAAACGAATCATTCAATGAGATTCTTCCGGTTTGCGGGGCAGGGCGACACGGTAGTCTCCGGGAGGCCCCTTCCACCGGTTGTAAAAAACAAGGTCTTTCAGGGGCAGCCGGCTGGCCCAGCCCTTGTTCTGCAGCATGGGTTCCCGGTAAAAGCTTTCACAATGGCCGATGCAGAGATAGGCGACGGGATGCAGGTTTTCCGGTATCTGCAGGGTGGTTTTTAAATTTTCGACGTCGAGAATCGAGACCCAGCCCACGGCCAGCCCTTCCGCCCGGGCGGACAGCCAGAGGTTCTGCACGGCGCAGGAAGTGCTGAACAGGTCGGTCTCGGGCATGGTGTCCCGTCCCAGCACGTTGGGACCCATGCGCGACGAGTCGCAGGTGATGCAGATATTGAGCGGCGCGTCGAGAATGCCCTGGAGCTTGAGAGAAGAATACAATTCCTTTTTTTCACCGGAATATTTTTGCGCCGCCTGTTCATTGGCCTGTTTGAAATTTTCGTGAACGCGCTGTTTGATTTCCGGATCGTCTATGACAATGAAGTTCCACGGTTGCATGAACCCTACCGATCCCGCATGGTGCGCCGCGTCGAGGATCCGCCCCAGGGTTTCCGGATGGACCGGATCGGGTAGGAAATGGCGCATGTCCCGCCGGTAGTAGATGGCGTCGTACACGCCTTTCTTTTCCATTTCCGGAAACTCATTCGGGTTTTTCAAGGACAGGGAGCCGGTGAAAGGGACGGGAGGGTGTTTGACCGGGAGCGCGATTCCGGAGACCATCATCACCACCTCGTCGAAGGCGGCGGCAAATTGCTGGTTGACCTTTCCCGCAAGGTCGCGGAACGCGCGGCTCAAGGCGTTGTCCGGCACAATCCCGGAGCCCACTTCGTTGGTCACAACGGCGGTGGTGCGGTTTGAACTTTTGATTGCGGCGATCAGGCCGTCCGCCCGTTCGAGGATGGACGTTTCATTCATCCCGTGCATGAGGAGGTTGCTCAGCCACAGCGTGAGGCAGTCGAGGACCACAAGGTCGGTGGATTCCGGGTTTTGCCGGAAGAAGCGTGCTGGATCGAGCGGTTCTTCAACGGTCGTCCAACTGTCGTCGCGTTCCTGCCGATGCTTCTCGATGCGCGCCGCCATTTCCTCGTCCAGAGCTTCGCACGTGGCCAGGAGAAATTTGTTTCCGGAAAAGTTGTGGAAACGTGACAGGACGTAGCGGCTTTTTCCGCTCCGGCATCCTCCTGTTACGAGCAATGAATGATTGCGGGTCATGAATCAGAATCCTTTGGCAATGGCGAACGCCCCGAACAGCAACAGCACGGTCTCCATGATTTCGCACAGGGCGCCCAGGGTGTCCCCGGTGATTCCGCCCAGCTTCAGGCAGACATACCGGTTGAACAGGTAAAAGATACCGGCAAAGAGCAGGAGGGCGCAAGTCCCGGAAACGGGATTGTGGATCAGTGGGATCAAAAAGGGAAGCCAGCACAGCCCCAAAAGGCTCCATTGCCCGCGTTGGTAGAAGTGGGAATGGGTGCCGCCCTCGGGCCGGGCGTGCGGGTACATCACGATCCCGGCGGTGAGCGTTGTCCGGGCGATGGCCGGTGCGGCGATGAGCCAGACCGTCGCGCCGGGACCGGTGAGGGCGGTCAGGGCGGCGACTTTGAATCCCAGCCCGAACACAAGGGCGAGTGTTCCCATGGTCCCGACCCGGGGGTCGTGCATGATGCGGAGCATGTCTTCCCGGGGGCGATGCGACAGCAGACCGTCGGCGGAATCGGCCAGGCCGTCGAGGTGCAGGCCGCCGGTGATCGCGGCCAGGAAAAAGGCCAGGACGAGGGGGCGGATCTCAGGGAACAGCAGTGCGTTGCAAAACCAGTCGACCGCGTAGCACAGCAGGCCGATCAACAGGCCGATCACTGGAAAAAACAGTGCGGAGTTGACGGCGGCGTTCAGCCGTTTCCTCCCGGCGGGCAGGACAGTTAAAAAACTCAACGCTGATAGAAAGTTTCTCATGGTTTGCGGTGCCGCTACTTTAATAAGAGAGTGTGCAGGATTTCCTGAAACCCCCTGCAGGAGG
>JAGQJZ010000188.1 GCA_020430445.1 Nitrospina sp. | reverse complement strand
GACGTACTTGCCGGATGACCCGGAACAGCGTGAATACGTGCTGGCGAACCTGGACCGCCTGGTGGTGAAGGCCGCCAATGAGAGCGGCGGCTACGGGATGCTGATAGGTCCCAGCGCCTCAGAAGAGGAGATCGCGGAGTTCCGCCGCCGCATCCTCAACGACCCACGTGACTACATCGCGCAACCGGTTGTGCCGCTTTCACGCCACCCATCCTTCGTCGGAGACGGGAGCAGCGGCCGGGCCCAACTCGAGGGACGTCATGTGGACTTGCGTCCCTACATCCTGACCGGCAATGACGGTATCCACGTCCTGCCGGGCGGGCTGACCCGCGTGGCGCTGCGCAAGGGCTCACTGGTGGTCAACTCCAGCCAGGGAGGCGGCAGCAAGGACACCTGGGTGCTGGAATGAGCGGACGACGCGGGCAACCGCAGGAGCGGGCAGCATGCTGAGCCGGATTGCGGAATCGCTCTACTGGATCGGGCGCTACGTGGAGCGGGCGGAAGATACCGCCCGCATTACGGATGTGAACTACCACCACACACTGGGGATGGGCGCCTCCCCCGAGGCAGAGGCGCGGCGCACCCGGCACTGGGAGGCGCTGATCTCCATCGTCGGCAACGAGCAGCGCTTCCGGAGCAGCTACGGCGAGGCGAATGAGGTGACGGCGCCGACCTATCTCACCTTCGA
>JAGQJZ010000187.1 GCA_020430445.1 Nitrospina sp. | reverse complement strand
GCTTTCCTGCGCACTATTGATGATCACCATAATGTTGGTGGTGACGATGCTGTCGCAGCCATTGGCGGCGGTGAACACCTCGGTGATGGTGGTGTCGGCATTGATCACGATACCGTTGTAGGTGTCGCCCATGTTGAGCGAGAGGCCCACCTCGGCCATGGCATCGGGCAGCCGGCTGACGGTAACCATATCGTCGGTTTGCCCGCAGGCATCGCTCACCGCCAGGGTGAAGGTGGTGGTTTCCTCCATCGTGAAAACCGGGGAGGCGCTGGCGGGATTGTCCAGCCCGGCGGCCGGTGTCCAGGCGTATTGGTAGGGGGCTGCTGGCCTCGCCTGAATGGCAAAGGCGAGGGTTGGGGTGGTTGAAAACAAGTCGCGGATGAAACGCACCTGGGCGCCGGTAGCCTTATCCACTTCATTCATCGACTGCCAGGTGTAAGTGGATGGAAAGCCGTTCGCCGTCCGGGCGGTCAGGTACATCCGTCCGTCCGTGGGGTCGATCTCCAATCCTCTTATGGCAATGGGGTTGACGGTGAATGGGGCCACCAGCGTAGGCTCGCCGGTACTCAGGCTGGCCGTGTACAAATTCTGGTCGAAGGTGAGGAGGTATATCGTTCTGCTGTTGTCGATAGCGGCCTGGTTGATTTCGGCCAGCCCGGTGGCAATGACGAAGGTAGCGGCGGCGGTGGCCGGGTCCACTTCGTAAACGTCGCCGTCGCTCGTCAGGCAGTACAGCGTT
>JAGQJZ010000186.1 GCA_020430445.1 Nitrospina sp. | reverse complement strand
CGCGGGATTTTTTGCATGGCGGCGATGACGCGTTCGTCCTTGACACCTCTGCCCCGAATCTGGCGCTCGACCATCTCGTCGCGCTGGCGCTGATAGAACTCGGGCTTGGTCATGGGATGTCCGGCCCGTCGGCGGCCAGGCGCGTGAGCAGGTCGTAGTCGGTCTGATCGATGCGGATGGGAGAGACGGAGATGAAGCCCTCGGAGATCGCTTGCAAATCCGAGGACGCCGCGCGGGTGAAGCCCAATTCCTGCCCGCCGATCCAGTAGTACGACGCGCCGCGCGGGTCGGCTTTTTCCACAACCTCGTCGCTGAAGATGCGCTGACCCAGTTGGGTAAAGCGATATTCGGGCAGCTCGTGGGCGCGGACGTTGGGGACGTTGACGTTAAGCAGCGACCGGGATTGCAACGGATGATCGCGCAGATGACGCGCCAGACGCAGCGCGAAAGCGGCGGCGCCGTCGAAATGAAAATCGGTTCGGGCCACGACCGAGACGGCGAAGCTGGGCACGCCGAGCATGGCTGCCTCCCGGGCCGCGGCGACGGTGCCGGAATAAGTGACGTCGTCGCCCAGGTTGCCGCCCTGGTTGATGCCGGAGACGACCAGATCGGGCCGCTCGTCGCGCATCACGACATTCAGCGCCAGGTGCACCGCGTCGGCGGGCGTGCCGTCGACCGAATAAAATCGTTCTTCCACCTGATGCACCCGCAAGGGGCGGTGGATGGTCAGGGCGTGGGATTGGGCGCTAC
>JAGQJZ010000185.1 GCA_020430445.1 Nitrospina sp. | reverse complement strand
GTGAGAAAATGATCGCTCTCGAATTCAAGAACCGTATAGGTTCCATCGTTCGATTTTAACACAAGAAGATGGGCCTGTTCTCCATGTTCCATTCAAGACACCTTCAAAAGGGAAATAATTGTATTGAAAAGGATAAGGGTTCGTCCCGGACCTGTCAATCAGCACTCTTCCGGCACCCTTCACTTGGCTTCCTGCCAATTGGTCCCCCAGGCCATGTCGACGACCAGTGGAACTTTCAAAGGACACACCCCTTCCATTTCTTTCCGCACCTGCTTTTCAACTTTCTTTTTTTCATCCGGGTGGACTTCGAAAACCAGTTCGTCGTGCACCTGCAAAATCATCCTGGAATTCAACTTTTCCTCCCGGAAATAACGGTGGAGGCCGATCATCGCGATCTTAATCAAATCCGCCGCGCTGCCCTGAACAGGCGAGTTGATCGCGATCCGTTCGGTCCCTTCCCGCAACTGGCGGTTCTTGCTGTTGATATCCGGCAGATAGCGCTTCCGGTTGAACAGGGTTTGCGTGTATCCCCTCTCCCGGGCCTGTTCAATGGTCGCGTCCATGAAACCGCGCACCCGGCTGTAGAGTTCGAAGTACTGTTCGATAAACTTCTTGGCTTCCTTGGGAGGAATTTTGAGTTGCCGCGAAAGCCCGAAAGAACTGAGCCCATACACGATGCCAAAGTTGACCGCCTTGGCAATCCGCCGGTCGTCTTCCTTGACAGCCTCCAGGGAAGTATCAAAAATCTCCGCCGCCGTGCGTGAATGAATGTCTTCCCCTTTCTTGAACGCCTTGATGAGCGCCGGGTCGTCCGACAAATGCGCCAGGACGCGCAGTTCAATCTGGGAATAGTCCGCCGCCAGCAACTCCCACCCCTCTTCGGCGATGAACGCCTTGCGAATTTCCTTGCCCAGGTCCGTGCG
>JAGQJZ010000184.1 GCA_020430445.1 Nitrospina sp. | reverse complement strand
GCGACGGTCTCTCCCACCGCGACGATATTGAGACCATCTTCGACCTCATCGAAGTCAACGAAGGCAGGAAGGAATAAGCAAAAAACATTAATTTGTTTTAGCGGTTGATAGTTAGGTGTTGTTGAAGGATTTTTTGTTTTATATTAGATTTGCGAAGTCGGCGATGTCGCAATAAATATTTTGAAAGAAATGGATTAAAAGCTGAGATGGCAATTTATACTCCCAGAGGTCTAAAAATTAGATTGCCTTTAAATCTATGCTTCGGGTTAATGGCCCGGCTTTCCCCTAAAATAACACCTTTTAAGATTTTAAAAACTGTGGAGGGATTAGAGGTTATTCCAAGTTTGTTGGGAATGGTTTCAGGGGCCTATGTCCTGTATTTAAACTTAACCCCTGAAACAATTTTTTTGTGTTCGCTAGTAGGGTTTGTTGTGGGAGTTTTGATTTCTTATTTTGGTTTATTTGTTTTTCCAGGATTAGTGCTGCTAGCTATTTTGTATACTTATGTGGCGGGTTTTGGGCTTATTTGGTTGTTAATTGTCGGATGGGGGGTATATTTTTCGGATTGGAAAGGAGTGGTTGCATTCTTTCTGGCAATGGTTATCTCCGAAGGAATTCGTTGGGTTTTAGAATTTATTAAGATGAAAAAAAGTTATGCTTTAAGCGGAATATGTATTGGAATGGCTGAGCAAAACTTCTTGAATTCATATAGGTTGCATGCGAAAAAAATTGGCTTGGGGCCTGAGTGTGATTTAAAGGAAGAAGAGTTAAATAAGGAAGATTGGATCAAATTGTATTATAAGTTTTTGAGTGAATGGCCGGAAATTGTGGCACGATTTTCTGAGAGCCCTTTTGCAACCCAATATGAAGAGGATGTGTTTTTGAAAAAACTTGGGGAAGAAAAAAAATAGGAAAATCAGAGTTAAAAAGCAGCAAAGGAAAAAGTTAAGGTGCAATGGATTAGAACCCATGCCGAGTACGATTGGCGGTACGAGGCAGATGGAAAAGGTGGGTAAG
>JAGQJZ010000183.1 GCA_020430445.1 Nitrospina sp. | reverse complement strand
AATACTTCCGCTAACACCCGGTCGATACCCAGTTGACCGGCAATCGCCTGGGCCGCCTGTTTGTTGTCCCCGGTCAGCATCACCACTTCCAGCCCCTGGCCTTTCAACCGGTCCACGGCCTCCCGCGCATTCGGCTTCACGGTGTCGGCAACTCCGAGGATCCCCGCCACAGTCCCGTCAACGGCGAGAATCATCGGGGTCTGTCCCTTATCGCTGACCTGATCAATCCGGTCCTGAACCGAATCGAGCCCGACATCCTGTTCCTGCATCAGGCGCACGTTGCCGAGCAACAGGGATTTTCCGCCAATCTTCCCCTCGACGCCGAACCCCGGCAGCGTCTTGAAATCCGCGACCGGCTGGAGGTCCATTTTTTTATCTTCCGCCGCCGCCAGGAGCGCCCTTGCCAGGGGATGTTCCGATCCCTTCTCAAGCGAGGCCGCAAGCGCCAGCACTTTATTTTCAGAACCGGAGGGATCGTTTGCGCTGAATACCTGCAACAGCCGCGGCTTGCCTTCCGTGAGGGTTCCGGTCTTGTCGAACACCACGGTATCGATTTGATGGATGCGTTCCAGGCTCTCGCCACCCTTGATCAGGATGCCCATCTCCGCTCCCTTGCCGGTGCCCACCATGATGGCCGTGGGGGTGGCCAGTCCCAGGGCGCACGGGCAGGCCACGATCAGCACGGACACAAACGCCACCATGCCGAACAGCGCCGGAGACATGGGGAGCGCCGTCAGAGAGTCCCCGAACAGCCACCACACGAGAAAACTCAAGGACGCGATGCCGATCACCACGGGAACGAAAATGCCCGCGACCTTGTCCGCAAGCCGCTGAATGGGCGCTTTCGAGCCCTGTGCCTGTTCGACCATCTTGATGATGTGGGACAGAACGGAGTCCGCGCCGAGTCGCAGCGCGCGCATTTTGAAAAATCCGGTCAGGTTAATACTCCCCCCGACAACCGCGTCTCCCGGCAGTTTTTCCACCGGCAGGCTTTCGCCGGTGAGCATCGATTCGTCCACCGAGGTCGCTCCGTCCACCAACTCGCCGTCGAC
>JAGQJZ010000182.1 GCA_020430445.1 Nitrospina sp. | reverse complement strand
ACGCGTCAACCATCCGTCCGAGATGTTCTCCATCGGCGACAAGGTCAAGGTCATGGTGCTCAAATACGACCGCGAGAAGGAGCGCGTCTCCCTCGGCCTCAAGCAGATCACTCCGGATCCGTGGGTGGACGTCGACCAGAAATACCCGGTGGGTACCCGCATCAAGGGCAAGGTGGTCAGCATTACCGATTACGGTGCGTTCATCGAGCTTGAAAAGGGCATCGAAGGTTTGGTCCACGTCTCTGAAATGTCCTGGAGCCGCCACGTGAAACATCCCAGCAAGATGGTCGCCATCGGCGATGAGGTCGAAGCGGTGGTGCTCACGCTGGACAAGGAAAAGAAGCGCATCTCGCTCGGCATGAAGCAGATCGAGCCGAACCCCTGGGACAACATCGATGAGAAATACCCGATCGGCTCTTCCGTTGAGGGCACGGTACGCAACCTGACCGATTTCGGCGCGTTCATCGAGCTTGAAGACGGCGTCGATGGATTGATCCACATCTCCGACCTGTCGTGGAACAAGAAGATCAAGCATCCGTCCGAGGTGGTGAAGAAGAAGGACACCGTCCAGGCGGTGGTGCTCAACATCGACAAAGAGAACTGCCGCATCAGCCTGGGCATCAAGCAGTTGCAGCCGGACCCGTGGGACGATGTTCCGAAGCGCTTCCCCGTGGGCACCGAGGTGGAAGGGACCATCATCAAGGTGACCGGCTTCGGTGCGTTTGCCGAGTTCGACGACGGGCTGGAAGGGCTCATCCATGTCTCCCAGCTCAGTTCGGAAAAAGTCAGCCACCCGGAGAAGGTGGTGAAGGTGGGCGACGCGGTGAAAGCCAAGGTCATCAAGGTCGATCCGGCCACCAAAAAGATCGGGCTTTCGGTCAAGGCTTATGAAGAGAACCTGGACCCGTCGGAAATCGAGGTGGAGGACGTCCCGGACGAAGACGAGGAGTCCGAAGGCTAGCCGCCTTTTTGTCACTGTGTAGCTGGAGGATTCGCTGAATGGAAGGTGAACCGATCGTGCAGCCGAAGCCGTCCCGGTTCGGGCGGGCGTTGTTGTATTTCCTGCTCG
>JAGQJZ010000181.1 GCA_020430445.1 Nitrospina sp. | reverse complement strand
ATCCTGCGGGTGACCGGGTTGAGCGGGTTGTGCTCCCAGACCGCCAGCCTGCCGCCGGGATTCAGCAGGCCGCACAATGCTTCAAGAATCGCCGGGTGCCGGTCGTGCGGGATATGGTGCAGCACATTGGCGATGAAGATCAGGTCGTACGCGCCCTCTTTCCATTCGGGCGACGCCGTTTCGAAAAACCGCCCTGTGTCCGGGTATTGTTCGCGGGCGCGGGCGATCATACCCGCCGAAGGATCGACCCCGGTGTAGTCCGTCTCGGGAAAGTATTTTATAAAATGCGCCAGCAGGTTGGCCGCGCCGCATCCATAGTCGAGAAACCGCCCTCCGCCCCGCGCCACATCGGGGAACAGCTGCGCCAGCCGCCGCACCTTCGCTCCGGCAAACTCACCGGCGTCAAAACCGGTCATGGCCGTGGCGGAGTTCAGCAGCGCATCGTAATTGCCGGCAACCTTGTCAAATTCCGCAACCATGCGGTTCCTTCCTTCGGTCACACCGGTTTCGCGTAGGTGCGGCCGCGCCATTCGGAATGGCCGCGGCTGAGAATGAACACCATCGAATTGAGCATGATCGCCGCCGTGACCAACGCCCCCAGCGGAAACCAGAACTGGGTGCGGCGTTTGAGCCGCAACTCCTCGCACAACCCGGCTCCGGTGATCCACACCAGAAGCAGGCCGGCCCACGACATCGCCTGCCAGACCCAGTGGGACTGCTCCACGGCATGATATAGGACGAAGGCATACGGCGTCACCACAAAGGCGAGCAGGCCGGACACGTTCTGCAGGGTGCGCAGGATGGAACTGCGGAAGGCGAGGAAAATATTTTTGCGCCAGCCCACCCAGATTTCGCGCAGGGAATGATACATGCGGATCGAGAACAACGGCTTGGCGTCGGCCACCAGGCAGGCCGCGCCCACCTTCTTCGCCAGACGGGCGATGCCGATGTCTTCCAGGATCGCCTGCCGCAGCGCCTCGTGCCCGCCGATGCGCGCGTACACCTCCCGCCGAACCATGATGAACGCGCCGAATCCCATCGCTTCCTTGTATTCGGAGCTGTTGACCTTCTTGAACCGGGTCTTGGCGGCGATGAAACCGAACACGACCGGCTGCACCACGCGCTCCC
>JAGQJZ010000180.1 GCA_020430445.1 Nitrospina sp. | reverse complement strand
CCGGAAACAGCACGCGCTGAAAGTCGTCGGCATCACCGGCACCAACGGCAAGTCGACCACCAAGGAACTGGTGGCCTCCGTCACGGCCACTTCGTTCGAGGTCCTGAAGAGCCGGGGCAACCTGAACAACCACATCGGCCTGCCGCTCAACCTGCTGCGCCTGGACAACGCGCACGAGGTGGCCATCCTGGAGATGGGCATGAGCGCCCGGGGAGAGATCGCGCGGCTGGCCGAAATCGCCGAACCGGACATCGGGCTGATCACCAACATCTCCGAAGCGCACATGGAGCATCTGCCGACGGTGCGCGACGTGCAGGCGGCCAAGGGCGAACTGTTCGCGGCGCTGACCGAAACGGATTGCGCCATCGTCAACGCGGACGATCCGCTGGTGCTGGAGTTGGCGCAATCGCTCAGGGCGCGCAAGCTCACCTTCGGCATCCACAACGATGCAGACGTTCGCGGCACCGACATCCAGCCGGGTCCGGCGCTGGGCTACCGGTTTTCGCTGAACACGCCGGGCGCAAGCCACCCGGTCCACCTGCCGTTCGCGGGGCGTTTCAACCTCCACAACGCCGTTGCCGCTGCGGCCTGCGGCGTGGCGCTGGGGATCGCGCCGGAGAAGATCGCCGCCGGACTGGAGCGGGCGGAACTGATGGGCCAGCGCCTGCAGGTGAAAGACCACAACGGCATGACCCTGCTCGACGACACCTACAACGCCAACCCGAAGTCGATGGCCGAGGCGCTGGAAACCCTCGCCTCGTTGCAGGTTGCCGGACGCCGCTTCTTCATCGTCGGTGACATGTTCGAACTGGGCCCCAACGAAACCACAGCGCACCGCATCCTCGGCGAGCAGGTGGCGCAAAAGGGAATCGATTACCTCATCGCCGTCGGCGAACGGGTCAAAACCACCGTCGACGCGGCGGTGAACACGGGACAACCGAAGGCGCAGGCCCTCCTGCTCGACACGCACGAGGAGGCGGCGGCCTTTCTTAAAGAAAAAGCAAAACCGGGCGACGCCCTGCTGTTCAAGGGATCGCGCGGAGCGCAAATGGAAAAGGTCCTCAAGGCCTTTTGCGGAGACAACTGAACGTATGTTTTATCACCTGTTTTATCCATTGAGTACGGAATACTCGATTTTCAACGTCTTCCGCTACATCACCTTCCGCTCGGCCTACGCGGGCA
>JAGQJZ010000179.1 GCA_020430445.1 Nitrospina sp. | reverse complement strand
CGAACACCAAAATAAGGAAAATCAATTGAAATCGCCAACGCCAGTTTCTGTCTGCTCTTAATCCGGCATTCCTGTTCGGCTCCACTGCATTGGACCAGGCGATAAAGACGTCGGCCATGGGCAAGGTCCCGAACAGGTATTTCTTCTTTCCCCGCCAGAAAAAGCCGCATCCGAAAGCCTCAATGCTGTTGCGGAGCGCCTCGCGTTTCGTTTCTCCAAATCCTGACCGTTATTTTTTCTGCGCCCCTTATTGTTCCTCAATACCCTCATAGTTCATCATCAAAATAATCGGTCCCCCCTCCGGCCCCTCCCATTTTTCCCGCGCATTTCCTAATTTTACCCCTCAAACAACCCGTCGACCGACATCGAACAGCCGCTTTCCATATTGAAACAACATTGGGGATTCGACGCCTTCCGCCCCCTGCAGGCCGAGATCATCCAGTCCGTGATGGAAGGGCGCGACACCCTGGCCCTGATGCCTACCGGCGGCGGCAAATCCCTCTGCTTTCAGGTACCCGCACTGTGCATGGACGGCATGTGCCTGGTCATTTCCCCGCTCATCGCCCTGATGAAGGACCAGGTGGAGAACCTCCAGAAACGCGGGATCGCAGCCGAAGCCATCTTTTCCGGCATGGCCTACCGGGATATCGACCGGATCCTGGACAATTGCGCTTACGGCGGGGTCAAGCTGCTCTATTGCTCACCCGAGCGACTGAAAACCGAACTGATGCAGGAGCGACTGAAGCGCATGAAGGTCAACCTGCTGGCGGTCGACGAGGCGCACTGCGTCTCCCAATGGGGTTACGACTTCCGGCCGCCGTACCTCGAGATCGCCGAGATCCGGGAGCTGATACCGGAAACGCCCATCCTGGCCCTGACGGCGACGGCCACCCCCGACGTGGTGAAAGATATCCAGGACAAACTCCTGTTCAATAAAAACGGCCAGGTATTCCAAAAGAGTTTTGCGCGGCAGAACCTCTCCTACGTGGTCTTCCGGGAAGAGGGCAAAGAAGCCAAAATGCTCGACATCCTGAAAAAGACCGGCGGATCGGCCGTGGTGTACGCCCGCAACCGGCGCCGAACCCGCGAACTGGCGCAATGGCTGGTCAAAAACCGGATCAGCGCCGATTTTTACCACGCCGGCTTGTCCCCCGACGAACGGAGCGCCAAACAGGAAGCCTGGACCCAGAACCGCCGCCGCGTCATGGTGAGCACCAACGCCTTCGGGATGGGCATCGACAAACCCGACGTGCGGGTGGTG
>JAGQJZ010000016.1 GCA_020430445.1 Nitrospina sp. | reverse complement strand
CGCGACCATCAGCCACTGTTCGATGGCTTCGTAATTTTCCACGTGCATTACCTCGTCTTGCAGAACCGTCGGCACTCAACCGGGCGCGATTATACCGGCATTTCTAGCGGCGTAAGTGCTCCAACGGTAACTGCGTAGACTCCAGTACCGGACGCAAGATAAAGCTCGAACGCACACTGGAAACGCCCTCAATGCGGGTTAGCGTGCCGAGCAAGAATTGCTGGTAGTGATCCATATCGGTGGCGACCACTTTGATCAGGTAGTCGGCCTCCATACCGGTGATCAGGCAGCACTCCAGCACCTCGGGGCATTTAGCCAGCGCGTCTTCAAAGTGGCTGAAACGGTCGGGGGTGTGCTTATCCATGCTGACCATCACGTAGGCGCTTAAGGTCAGGCCCAGTTTGCGCTGATCCAAAATCGCCACGCGGCGGCGAATTAAGCCTTGCTCTTCCAATTGGCGCACACGGCGCAAGCAGGGCGAGGCCGACAGGCCGATGCGTTCGGCCAAATCTTGGTTGCTCAGGCCTGCATCGCGCTGTAATTCGCGCAAAATCTGCAGGTCGTAGCGATCCAGTTGCAGGGAATTCACTTGGGTGTTGTGCATGATTGCTTGCTTCTGCTTAAGGAGAGAATTTAATTGCTCATTTATGGCCTTATAGTGCCATATTCGATCAGCAATTGCGTGCGTGGCGCTCTAGAATTCTTATCAAGCTTGAGGGCCGGGACACATGTCCTTCAGCGCAGTCGCCAACCAGCGCACTGCCAGCTGCTACGCTTACCGGCGTTCGCAGTATCCGGCCTGCCGTTACCCACAAGGCAACGACATCAGCACTGCGCTACCCGCGCTGGACAGGACAACTAAAAAAGGAGGCTCATGAGCCTCCTTTTTTTATGCCGGTTATTTTTGCTCAGCTGGGCCGTCAGGCCTACTGCTTCCAGTGCTGCGGCTGATTGATAAAGTCCACCAGCTCACGCAGGCGACCATGGTCGCGGCCATTGAAATGGAAGGCCAGACGGATCATGTCGGAAAACTCCGGTTCATCCGCTTCGCTGCTGGAGTAAGGCTGCTGAGTGAAACCGTGGCTGTTACACAGATCAGCAAACTCATGCTTTAACTCGGCTATGGCTTGCTCATTGAGTGCGTGATTCATGCGGATCACAAAGGTGTCTTTCAACCAGCGCGAGGAGTGGAAGTTACGGTAGAAGCCGGTAATTTCCTCGGCGGCTTGCTGCGGCGTGGTGGCAATGCGGATCAGCTTTAAGTCGCTGGCGCTGATGTAGCCGTTGTCACGTAGTTGAGTTTGCATAAAGGCCAGCGCATCGAGCCAATACCGTCCCTCGGGTGCATCCAGCAAAACCACCGGCACCAGCGGGCTTTTGCCGGTTTGGATCAGGGTCATGACTTCCAGTGCTTCATCCAGCGTGCCAAAGCCACCGGGGCACAGCACTAGGCCGTCGGCCTCTTTGACGAAGAACAGTTTGCGTAAAAAGAAAAAGTGAAACGGCAGTACATGACTGGTGCCGTGCACGGTTTTGTTGGCGTGCTGTTCAAACGGCAGGGTGATGTTAAAGCCCAAGCTGTTTTCATAGCCGGCGCCTTCGTGCGCGGCGGCCATAATGCCGTCGCCGGCGCCGGTGATGACCATCAGCCGCTCTCGGCCATGATCTTGCCGAACGTCAGGCAGGCCTGGTAGGTGGGGATCGGTCTCGGGCGTGCGCGCCGAGCCGAAGATCACCGCGCGGCGGGTTCCCTCGAACGGGCAAAACAGTTTCAGTGCGTAACGCATTTCCTTGAGGGAGGAATTGATGAGTTTCAACTCGCCGCGGTTCGAGATTTCACGGCCGATTTTCACGGAAGTCGTGAGGATTTCGCGGATCAATTCCCGATTTCGGGGTTCCGGGCCGCAAAATTCGACCAGAGCGTCAATCAATTCGTCCGCTTTGGGATCACCTACGATATAATGACGGGACATTGTGGAAGACCTTGGTGGAATTTATTAAATCAAAAGGACAAGGTGTTGTAACTCATGAGTGAAGAGGACGGCAAGGATAAAAAAGAAGAACCGATGAACACCAAAGTCCTGATGATCGCCATTGGGGGGATGCTGGTGGTGGGTTTCGTGGCGGTTCTGTTTGTGGCGGTGCCTTCGATTTTCCAGGGCGGGGAGGGTTCCTGGAAAGACAGCATTGTTGAAGACATCGTCATTCTCCTCACTCTGGTCATGTTTGTTTTCGGATTCTACCAGAATACCAAAATGCACTGAGCCTTGTCTGGAATTACGATGGAATCCTGGAATGACGATGATGATAAAAACCCGATCAATACCAAACTGATCCTTTTCCTGTTTGGCGGTTTTTTTATTTTTCTGTTTGTCGCGGGGTTGTTCATCATGGTCCCGTGGCTGTCTTCGCAGCAATCCAACTGGCAGGCGATCCTGATCGACAACGCGATCATCCTGATCATCGGCGGGGTGTTTTTCTTTGGCGTCATCATGGCCACCCGGATGCGCTGACCGGGGGGTTCCCCTTCTTGTAAAACCTTTAACTTTCTGGTTTCCCCATGGCTAAAAGCTGTTCGTTCGACATTGTATCGCCGGTAGACATCAACGAAATCCGCAACGCGGTCAACCAGTCGGAAATGGAAATCCGGCAGCGTTTCGACTTCAAAGGCAGTAAAAGCGAAATCGAGCTGGAGGAAAAGGGACCGCAACTGGTCCTCGTCTCGGACGATGATTTCAAGCTCAAGTCCGTGGTCGACATCCTGCAGGGCAAGCTGACCAAGCGGGGGGTCTCCCTCAAGGCTCTGGACTACGGCAAGGTCGAGCCCGCCGCGAGCGGCACGGTGCGCCAGGTGGTGGCGATCCAGGACGGCATCCCGCAGGAAAAGGGCAAGGAGATCGTCAAGTTCATCAAGGGGCTCAAGGTCAAGGTGCAGGCCCAGGTGATGGACGACCAGGTGCGGGTGACCGGAAAGAACAAGGACGACCTGCAGGAGGTCATCGCCGAACTCAAGGCGCAGGACTTCGGCTGCGCCATCTCCTTCGGCAATTACCGCTGACGGGTGAACGCCGATGGATGCTTGATCTTGTACAGCACCAGCCCCGCCAAAACCCCTGTGAGCGCCAGCCCGCACAAGCCGAGAACGAACTCTCCGATATAAAACGTCACCGCAAGATTGAAGGCGAGCACGCCGAAATACACTCCCGGGCCGAGCAAGGCCTGCCCCGGCACCTCACGCCGCCCCCGGTCCCGCTTTTCGTCCAGCGGACCCAGAGCCCGGTCGATCCGCGTGAACACGAACAACACCGCCAGCCCGACCAGCAGCCAGCCGCCGAAGTTGGTCAGGGGGATGTTGAAATATTCCCCCGCTTCCTTGTAGGTGTAGATTTTTCCCAGGAACCAGCGGTCGCCGCGAAACGCGACGGGATCGATCACCACATCCATCAGCATGAAAAAAACGGCGCCGAGGACCACGGTTTTACCGGCGTGGCGGGAGTGCGTGGTGTCGCCCCACCGCACGTCCAGGCCCGACTTCCGCAGCGGTGAAAGGATCAGAAGGCTCATCGTGTAACTGATGTAAGTCAGAAACGTGTACGAGAGCGAGTCCATGAACGGCACGTTGGAAATCCACAGCTCCTGATCACGCGTGGTGTCGATGTAGGAATAGAAACCGTAGGGGAAGCCGTTGCGCGTGGAAGAGTATTCGGAGAGGAAGGCGATGCCGTAGGCCATGACGGTGAAGATTAGAGTCCGCCGGAGACCTAGATGCCAGATCGCCAGCGTCAGGTAGCAGGCGAGGAAGACGAAGACATACGGCCTTAAAACGACGGTACCGGCCAGAAGGGAGAAAAATTCCATACCCGGATGGTTCAGTTTTTGGAAATGAGGTGGTCCCGGGTCCAGCGGACGGCGTCTTCGAGCGCCTGTTCCACCCGGTTTTGGGGAAGTCCCAGGTGCTCGACCGCTTTGGCGGGGGTGAAATACATATGATGCGCCGCCATGCGGACTCCGCCCAGGGGAATCGCCGGCGGCTTGCGCGTGATCCAGTCGGAGATCGCCTCGCACACCCAGCCCGCCGCGTAGGCCACGGCGTAGGGCATGCGGATGCCGGGAGCCTTGAGCCCGGTGATGGCCGCCAGGGTGTCCAGGATCTCCTTGAGCGACATGTTGCGGTTGCCCAGGATGTAGCGCTCTCCCGGGATTCCCTTGGCCTCCGCCAGGAGGTGACCGCGGGCGCAGTCGCGTACGTCGATCAGGTTCAGGCCGGTGTCGATGTAGGCTGGCATCTTGCCCAGAAGGAAGTCGAGCACGATCTGTCCCGTGGGCGTCGGCTTGATGTCGTTCGGGCCTACCGGGGCGCTGGGGTTGACGATTTTCACCGGCAGCCCAGCGCGTGCAAACTCCAGCGCCACCTGTTCGGCCTGGAACTTGGACCGTTTGTAATCGTTGCACAGGAGCGCGGTATCGAACGGGGTGGTCTCATCCGCCGGCGTCCCGTCCGGCAGCAGGCCGATGCAGCCCACCGTGCTGGTGTAGACAATGCCGGGCGTTCCGGCGTCCTGCGCCGCCTGCAGGATGTTGCGGGTCCCTTCGACGTTGATGTCGTACATCGTTTTGCGGTCGCGGCTCCACAGGCTGTAATAGGCGGCGGCGTGGTAGAGTGACGGGCAGCCGTCGAGGGCGCGGGCGAGTGATTCCCGGTCGCGCAGATCGCCGAAGGCCAGTTCCACGTCGAGTCCTTCCAGATTGCGGCGGTCCGCCTCGGGCCTGAGCAGCACGCGCACCCGTCGCCCGTCGCGCAGCAGTTCGCGCGCGATGGCCGAGCCTAAAAATCCCGTAGCGCCTGTTACCAGTGTGGTCATGTTGCAGAAGGGTTGAGGGTGATGCGAAAACGAAAACGGTTCCGGGTCAGAACATCATCTGGATTTCAGCCGATTTCCTGAGGTCCGACAACTGTTCGGCGCGTGCCTTTTCCAGTTCCTGTTTCAGGAGGTGATTGAGGATGTCCGTTTCCACCTGTTTGAGAGGAACAGTTTCTTTAGGCAAATGAGCCTGCAGCTTCATGATATGAAAGCCAAGAGGAGTCTGGATCGGTTCGCTGTATTGTCCCGGCTTCAAGCGGGGAAGCCAGGCCGCCATTTCGGGGAACACCGTGCGTGGGAGGACGTCGCCTAAAAGACCGCCCTTGTCCTTGGAACTGCTGTCCTCCGAATACTTCTTGGCGAGTTCCTCAAAGGAAGCGCCTTCCTCCAGTTTGGCGTGCACCATGCCGATTTTGGCTTTGGCGTCTTCAAGAATCATCTTCTGCAGCCGTTCCGCCTTTTTGCGGATGCTGGGGTCGACATCCTCTCCGTCCCCGTGCGAGGGCTCCAGCGCCGCGACGAAGATGTGCTTGATGGTGAATCGTTCGGGCTTTTCGAACTGCTCCGGGTGCGCGTCGTAGAATTTTTTAACGGCGTCTTTCGACACCTTGACGTTGGGCGCGACTTTCTTGCGCAGAAACTCGTCGTCAATGAACTTTTTGGTCAGGCTGTTTCGCAGCATGTCCATGGACAGCCGCTGCACCGAGAGCGCGTTGAGGAACAGCTCCTTGGACGGGAACTCGCCGGCGATCCGCTCGATTTCCTGATTCACTTTTTCCTGATCCACCTGGAGGCCCAGTTCCTTCTGTTTCTGGAACAGGACTTCCTGATCGACCAGCCGCTCCAGCGCATCCCGGGCAAAGGCTTCTTCCTCAGCCGGATTGACCGGAAGACCCTGTTGGTTGTGCTGCAGGCGGTAGGTCACGATCTGGTTTTCGAGATACTGGGCGGGGATTTCGTTGCCGTTGACTTTCGCCACTACCGGCGGCAGGGCATGGCCGTTGATGGAAAATGCAGATTCGGAATCGGTTTCGGCGATGGCGGAAACGGCCGGGGCCAGGGCGAGACAAAAAACGGACACAAGATGTTTTAAGGAAACCATAAGGCTCTCATGTTTTAGGTGATGTTAGTTTTCATTATATGAAGTCATGCAATTCCTCACAAGGAAAAGGCGGGAGAAAAAAGGCAAAAAAAAACCCGGGCGGGAGACCCGCCCGGGTTTAGAGAAGGTAAAGCTGACTCAGAACTTAACATCGAACTGAATGTAAGCCCAGTTCGCATCGTCGTCGTTGGTCGAGTTCGGCGGTACAGTTGCCGAGGTGTTCCGAGCGTTGACATAGTGGAACGTGTCGTCTGCCCAGAAGTGGGAGTAACCAACCGAGATGGTGGTGTTGGGGTTGTATGCGTAAACCGCAGTGATATCCAACTCTTCACCCAGATGGCTGTCCAGATCGCCCACGGTGGTGGTGTTGCCAGCGGCGAAACCACCGGTTGCACCCAGTGCTGCGAAAGCGGAAGTAGCGCTGGCGATACCGAGGTCATTCAACTCACCCTCGATGTCGGTTTCCGTCCACATAGCGTGGATGTCAGCCTTCAAAGTGAGGTTGGACATCGGCTGGATGGACATCTTAGCCGCCAGGTCCTGCAGACCGAGATACGCGGTGTCAGCACCATTCGGGTTCAGGTAGAGGTCCATGTAACCGTAGAACTTATGACCGGTGTCGTACAGGGTGTCGAAGGTCGACCAGTCGTTGCTGGCAACATCACCGAGATCGGTACCGGACAGGTGGTCATACCACAGGGTGAAAGAAGGCTTCCACATAACGTTGTTGAAGGTTTTGCCGACGCGAACACCGAACATGTAAGCGCCACGATCAACACCGGAACCGCCACCGGAACCGTAGTTAGCCAGGTTGCCACCGACCTGTGCGGCCAGAGCATTACCAGGAGCAGCAGCGGCTACAGCGCTAGCGAGGGGACCCGCGAGAGCGCCGGCGCCAGCAGCAGCCAGACCTTCTGCTTCACCAAACTGGTAGTAACCTTCAACGCGGTAGTCGATACCGAAGAGCTGACCTGCCTGACGGAGACCGATGGTGTAGATGTTGTTGTCAACATCGACGCCGGTACCCGGGGTAGCCGAACCAGGGGTCAGGCCACCAGCGGTGAGGGTCAGAGGGGTATTGAAGGTGTTGTCATCGGTAGCAACGAAGTACAGGGACAGGGCGCCACCGAGAATGCCCTTCAGGTTGCCGTAGAGAACGTGATCGTTACGGTCGCAGTTGTCGTCGATGTCGGTACCACAACCGCCGAGACCGAAGATGCCCGGTCCGGGGACTGCGCCGCCAACGTTTGCACCACCGGCATTAGCGCCGATCGTGGTCGGAGCGGAAGCGTTTTGCTCCGTGCCTTTGATGAACATGTAGGACAGGGTGTGCTCGCCATGGTGATGGTCCAGGCGGATCGCGTCGTGAGACTGCGCGCCCTGGGTCCAGCCGGTGTTACCGAACAGGCGGTGACCATCGAGAACGATTTCCTGGCGGCCGAATTTCATGTCCAGCGGCAGGCCGAAGAAATCATTCAGGATGAAGTAAGCCTGATGCAGACCGACATCGGTGACAGCGTCACTCGGTACAGCCGAGTTCCTGCTGCCGACAATCGGACCCGGCAGGCCGCCGAAAGCCACGCCAGCGGGCCCGGCACCGTACACGCCGCGCGCCTGCATCTGAATGAAGGCGCTGGTCTTGTCATTGATCTTTGCGTTGACGTTCAAGCGAATCCGGGTGCTGATCAGATAAGTCGGATCCGTGGTGTCGTTGAAGTCATTCTGTTCGAAGACTTCAAACCGAGGCCGCAACTGACCACCAAAGGTGATGTCAGCCGCTGCCGCATTTGCGACCATGCCCCCGACCATTGCGGTAGACAGGAACAGTGCGGTCAAGAAACGTTTTTTCATGCTTTACCTCCTCCAAATTGAGCTAATAAAGGCAGATGTAGATTCAAACAGTTTTACTTTTTTACAGATTATTCGAAAACAAATTATCGAATTCGGTTGTGCGCTCTTTAACGTTCTGATTTGGCAGACTTTAAGACCACAGGGCCGGGTCCGGGCAAACAGCATTCAAATATTAACCTAATTTTCACTTAATTACCAACTATAAGTGTATAGGGTGCTCATTTTTTTTCCGAGACCCAATTGTCCCTCCTGGGTCACATGAGCGGTGTGAACCAGCTTTTTTTGCGGATTTTTCGTTGGAGCCACCTGGTAGGCCGCCAGGTATCCACTTTGCTTCCGTGTCTCGAAAAGCTTGTGGACCCCCTCCCGGTCGACCCCCAGAACAACGAGGCTGCTGTTGTTGACGACAGTGAGGCGGTCGATAAAACTGCCTCCCAGCCTGTGGTTGTGCGGGACTAACAGATATTCCTTGCTTCCCACCTGGGTGACGCTGACGCGGCCCCGGTAGGGCACGGCCTGCACATCGCCATCCGCGTTGTGCATCCCCGGAATCTGTTCCTTCAGCGCAACGTCAATGACCCGGGGATCATGACCATAATACTCGTCAGATTTGACCAGAAGCCGGCCGCCAGCAGAGTATACTCGGAGGTGATAATTACTGTCAAGGAAAATGGTCTCAAGGGTTTTCGTCGGCGTGATGTTGGCCAGGGTCAGTCCGTACACCGTGATGAGGGGCCTCCCGGGGATGTGGGGCATCTCGATTTCCCGGGTTTCTTCGTACTCGTCTCCGTCCCATTTGTATTCGTAGATCGCGGGACGGAACGGCCGGTCGTGTCCCGGTTCCTGCGCCAGCAGGAGGGGTTTCTGCCCCGGTGTTTTCAGGACTCTCAAATAAACGTTGAGATCCTCGTCAATGACCGTGAAACCGCGCTTGCCCTTGACGATCTCCAGGACGAAGGACTGCAGCCGGTTTCCCGAACTGCTGGTGACGAACACTTCGTCGCGTCCGTTCCCGTTGATATCCGCCACGTCCACTGAAAGGAATTTCGAGCCTTCGATCAATGGCCGGAAGATGGCCACCTGCTTGAACTGCTGGTTGCTGAATTTGTAGAAGCGCACGCGCTCCGGCGACACGATGACGTAATCCGGCTGGCCGTCTCCGTTCACGTCGCCCACGTCCATGTCGATGATCTCGAACATGAAATCCTGTTTGGTGATGAACTCCAGCGGGCCGCCTTCGCGGTTGGACGGATCGCTGAATTCGGTCTGCACTCCGCGCGCGGCGGGTTCCCGGCTTGCGGCTTTCCTGCGGGCCGGGGTGCGGGCCGATTTTTCCGGCGCCTCGGTCAGAAGCCGCGACTGGGAGATCACCGAACCGTCGACGGCGGAAACCAACTGGTAATCGAGCACCGCCTTCGTGCCGGCTCCCGATGCCCGCGGCAGCAGCAGGTAGTCGACGTCGACTTTTTTCTGCAGATCGAGCAAATCCTGCGGGCTGGGTATTTCGCTGAAGTTCACGTTGCGTTCACGGCCCCACACCCGCAGGTCGAACGCCGGCACCTGGAAACGGGGGTGCGAATTCAGGCGCGACTCGATCTCCAGCCCCAGGGCCGCGGTGTCGATGCGCGTGCCTTTTTTCGCCAGGACGGGAGCGACGAGAATGGACATCTTGCGGAAGTAACTGCGCACGCCGTCACCCTTCTTGACCGGCACTCCGGGGTTTTCCAGCCGGGCGATGGAATAGTCCTTGCGCACCTCAACCACTTCCGCGCGTCCCAGGTCGGTTTCGCGCCGTCCCAGTTTTTTCTTGGTGACGGGATGGATGATGTCCTCGCCGAACCTGAGGACCATGAGGGCGTCGCCCGGTTTCAGGTCCTGGCCGAGCTTCAGGTCGAGGATGAGCTGGGCTCCCTGAACCTCGACCACATAGCCTTCGAGGTAGGGGAACTTTTGTTCGATCTGTTGGAGCATGCGGTCGAGCCCGGCCGATCCTTCCTGCGCCAGGGGAGCCGATCCGGGAAACAAGAACAGGCAGAGCAATAGAGTGAAAATGATTCGCATAGGTCGTGTCATGAAGGTCAGGATTCCAGCATCTGCACGCTGACGGTATCGCCGTTTTTCAACTCGCCGGTTTCCAGGGGAAAGACCAGGAGTCCGTTGGCGTTCATCGCGGATTTGAGAACACCGGAGCCCTGCTCCTTGGCCGGGGTCACGGTGTACTCGCCATTGTTGGAGGACAGTTGCGCGCTCATGAAATGGAGGCGCGGGGTTTTTTTGGTCACGGTTTTGGTCAAGCGGGCCTGCACCTGCTTGAGCGTCAACTGACGCGCGCCCATCATCTTGCGCAGGGCCGGCCGCACGAACTGCTCAAACGAAACGAACGAGGAGACGGGGTTGCCGGGCAGACCGAACACCGGACGCGGGCCGATGCGGCCGAACGCCAGCGGCTTCCCGGGTTTCATCGCCACCTTCCAGAACGACATCTCATTGCCCAGTTTGTCGAGACTGGCCTTGACCAGATCGTAATCGCCGACCGACACCCCGCCGGAGGAGACGACCACGTCGCACTTGAGCGCCCACTCGAAATGTTTCATCAGGTCTTCCTCGGTGTCCTGGGCGATGCCGAGGTAAACGGGGATTCCGCCGGCGGCGCGGATCTGGGCGGAGAGCATGTAACCGTTGCTGTTGTAGATGCGCGGGCCGGTGGCGTCGCCGTCGAGATCGACGATCTCGTCGCCGGTGGACAGGACGGCGACCGTCGGCCGCTGGGCGACCGCGATGCTGGAGCGGCCCACGACCGCGAGCATGCCGATGTGCGAGGGCGACAGTTGCGTTCCCTGTTCGATGACGGTTTCGCCGACGCTCACGTCTTCCCCGGCCAGGCGGATGTTTTCTCCCACTTCGGCGCGGTCGAGGCAGAGGATGCTGTCGCCGTCCTTCTCCGTGTCCTCCTGCATGATGACGCAGTCGGCGCCTTTGGGAACCGGCGCGCCGGTCATGATGCGCAGGGCTTCGCCGCGCTGCAGGGTGCGGTCGCTTTCGTATCCCGCGGCCACTTCGCCGGCGAGTTTCAGCCTGACGGGGTTTTCCGGACCGGCGTCTTTAACGTCCTCGGCAATGAGGGCGTAGCCGTCCATCGCCGAATTGTCGAGCGGCGGGTTGTTGCGTCCGGAGACGACGTCTTCCGCCAGAATGCGGCCCAGCGCCTGGTCCAGGCTGACGCGTTCGATCCCTTTGAATTGCATTTTCGCGAGAATGGTGTCGAGCGCTTCGCCGACGGTGATCATGCCCACAGTTGAGTCCTTCCCGTTATTTATTTAAGGATTGGGGACCTCTATAAAAGAAGCCGGGATTGAAAATACTGAATGACCGGAGGTTCCCTTTGGTTTGACGTTCAGAGTGTGGTCCCGCGTGGTTGGGGAGACCGGCCTCCACCGGCCTTCCGCGGCCGGAGGTTCTGCCTGTCCGGCTGCGTCGCCGGGCAAACCCGTCTTTTAGATTACACCTTTTGCCGGCGTTTTTCCCGCGCCATTTCGTATTCCTCGGGTGTGTTGACATTGAGGAAGCGGGCGCGCATGTCTTCGCCGGCTTTCACCAGCTTGAATGGCAGTTCGTTGATGATGCGGGACAGGGACAGTTCGCGCCGGCTCATGGCTTCGAAGAGGGGCACGATGAACTTGGGTTCGTAGATGGCGCACATCGTTTCCACCCCGAGCCCCCCCTTTTTGGTGAAGCAGGTGCCGTAACGCAGGGGGTCGCGTGTTTCGGTGATGGCCTTCAGGCTGTCGGCGTCCAGAAAGGGCATGTCGCAGGCGGCGATGAGCCACGCGGCTTCCGGGTGGCGGCCCATGAGGGTGGCCAGCCCGCCCACCGGCCCCAGCCCGTAATGTTCGTCGTTGATCCGCTCAATATCCAGGTTTTCCAGCGCCTGCAGGTCCTGGTCCGGACGGGCGGAAAGGAACACGCGTTCGGTCACCTGGGCCATGAGCGCGGTCACGCGCTGGGGCTCGGACTGCCCGTCGTAGTCCAGGGAGAATTTGGGCCGGCCCATGCGCCTGCTCTGCCCGCCAACGAATACCGCCCCGTACAGCGGACTGGCGCGGTCGAAAAAGTGCTGTTTGACGAATGCGTAGAGCGGGTCGAGTTCGTCCCGGTGAAACAGGGGAACCGAAAGCGTTTGCGCCAGTTCATCGTCCACCACGCCTTGATGGACCACCGCGCGGATGTGGGGATCGTCTTTCGAGATGGGGAGCCTGCCGTTGGCGTCGAGGAAGACGATCTTGTCGAAAGGCGATTTCTTGTAGCCCTCGATGAGGATGCAGTCGCACTGTTCCAGGGCGTGGGTGATGGTGCGTTTCTTGAACGGGTTGTCGGCGATCACCGCAAAATGCTCGGGGTCGTTGATCGTGGCGATCCCGGCTCCCGCTTTTTGCACGCGCCAGGTGTCCTTGCCTTCCTTATCCATCTGGAAGCGGTGGGCGTCGTGCTTGTAATAGCCCACGCGGATGCGGTCCTGCTTGAACCGCTGCACCAGATGCTCCAGCAGGGTGGTCTTGCCCACCCCGGAATACCCGGCAAAACAAATAAATGGCGTTTTGAATCGTTCCCAGTATCGGTCCATGGTCCGGGTCATTGTAACCCGGCCGGATGAGGACAGACAATGAAATATGGAAATGGAAGCTTCTGTGTGTTGCAAAACTGTTTCTGTTTTATTGCAATTGGAGTGATTTGGTCCAAAAACGCGGGGAGGGCTCCCTGAATGTGGGCTTTTAAGCGTAGGAAATAATTCAAATTTTCTTAAAGTAATTCCGGTTGCTAAAACGGCACGTATCTTGAAATATTCGTTTTCAGAAATATTTTGTTTTAATCCCATGAAAATGGAAAGGAATTGATGATGTTCACTTTAAAAAAGCAGGCGGGATGGATGTTTGGGGTTCTTTGGGGATTGGGAGTGTTTGCGGTCAACGCGTTTGCGGGAGGTGGGCCGATTGCGACGGCGCCTCATGTTCCGGATCCCGTAGGCAAGCGCCCGGCTAAAACGGTTGCGATTCATTTTGAAGCGAAGGAGTTCACCGGCCCGATCGCGGATGATGTGACGTATGATTTCTGGAGTTTCAACGGCACGGTGCCCGGCCCCATTGCCCGGGTACGGGCGGGGGATACGGTCGAGTTTCACCTGTCGAATCACAAGGACAACTCCCAGCCGCACAATATCGATATCCACGCGGTGAATGGGCCCGGTGGCGGCGCGGCGGTCAACACGGCCAAGCCGGGTGAGGAAAAGGTGTTCACCTGGAAGGCGCTCGCACCGGGGCTTTACGTCTACCATTGCGCCGCGGGGGCGATTGTGGACCACATTTCAAATGGTATGTATGGACTGATTCTCGTGGAGCCGGAAGGGGGCCTGCCGAAGGTGGACCGGGAATATTATGTGTTTGAAAGCGAGTTTTTCGCGGAAGTGAATGGAGGCAAGGCCGAGTTCAGCCTGCAGAAAGGCCTGGAGGAACATCCGGAGTACGTTGTGTTCAACGGCCGGCAGGGCGCTTTGATGGGGGACAATGTGCTGAAAGCCAGTGTGGGCGAGACCGTGCGCATTTTCTTCGGCAACATTGGGCCCAACGGCATCTCTTCCTTTCATATCATTGGTGAAATTTTCGACAAAGTCTACGTCGAGGGCGCCATTGGCGGAACAGTCAACCGCAATGTGCAAACCACGGTGGTGCCCTCGGCGGGGGCGGCTATTGTTGAATTCAAGGTGGATGTCCCCGGAGCCTACACCCTGGTGGACCACAGTATTTTCCGGGTCGCCAAGGGCGCTATCGGGCAGTTGGTGGTCGAAGGCGAGGAGCAGCCGAAGGTGTTCCGGGCCGGAAAGTAGACACCGCGATTGCGGGTCCTCGAGGCGGCGCGCGTCTGCCGCGCCGCCCCGGGCCCGTATGTTGTATTTATAAATGCAACAATCTTTTATGCAATGATTTTCCTGTCAGAAATAGTCTCTCCGATTCTCAGCCCGCATCATCGTAACCCCTTATTTTAATTCAAACTTTTTCTAGTCCAATTTCCATTGGCATGGAAATTGTTATTCCAAACGTAGAAGCCGCGTGGCGGCCTAATTCGTTTAACTGGAGGCATTGATGAAAAGAAAAACTGCGACTGGCTGGATTTCTGGATGGTTGATCCTGTTTCTGGGGATGGGCAGTGCATTGATTGTGGGGACTGCCATGGGGCAAAACGCCGGCACCCAGTTGGTTTCTTTTGACGTTCCCCCTCCCGTCAAGAAGTCGAAGGCGGAGACGGTTGTGGTTCACCTGGAGGCGAAGGAGTATGTGGGTGAGCTGAAGGAGGGTGTGAAATACACGTTCTGGAGTTTTGACGGACAGGTGCCGGGTCCCCTGGTGCGTGTTGGAGTAGGCGACACGGTGGAGTTTCACCTGTCCAATGATGCGAAAAACACCATGGACCACAGCATCGACATCCATGCGGTGAACGGTCCCGGTGGCGGCGCGGCGGTCAATGCCGTCAAGCCGGGTAAGACGCGGGTGTTTTCATTCAAGGCGCTCACGCCGGGGCTCTATATCTACCACTGTGCTTCCGGACAGATCGTCGATCACATCTCGAACGGCATGTACGGCCTGTTTCTGGTGGAACCCGAAGGTGGCTTGCCGCCGGTCGACCATGAGTATTACGTGATGCGCAGTGAGTTCTACCTGACCGACAAGCCGAACAAGGACGGCGTGTATGAATTCGATATCAAGAAGGGGCTGGACGAAAACCCCACCCACATCGTGTTCAACGGTTCGGACGACGGTCTGAAGGGCGACAACGTTCTGCAAGCGAAAACCGGTGAAACCGTGCGGATCTTCTTTGGCAACATCGGTCCGAACAAAACCGCTTCCTTTCATATCATTGGTGAAATTTTCGACAAGGTGTATCACGAAGGCGCCATCGGCGGACTCGTCAACACCGGTGTCCAGACCACGCTGGTGCCTTCCGCGGGTGCGGTGATCGTTGAGTTCAAGGTGGACGTTCCCGGAACTTACACCCTGGTGGACCACGGCATCTTCCGCGTCGCCAAGGGAGCCATCGGTTTCCTGGAAGCCGAGGGTGCGGAAAACCCGGAAGTCTTCAAGTCGGGTGGTCAGGCAAAAGGCAAGAGCCACTGATGTTTTACGATCCCTGGGGGATTGTCTGCCGGTTTAAATCACTCCCTTAGTTCCGGCGGAACATCCCTGCTCAATGGAAAATTGCTGATTGATGTGTTTCTCCTCTCCAGCGATTTTCCGATTGGCCGGTCCTTCCCGGAATTTGCAGATCCATGGGTTTCTAGGAATTTTCCCGTCTCGTCTGCAAATCCGGGAGGGGCTTGGTTTTTTCAAGCCCTTCCTCTTTCCATCAAACCGGAATCTGCAGTTCCCTGATTTTACGCCACAGTGTGATGCGGTGGACGCCGAGGTGCTCGGCGGTCCGGGTCTGGTTGTGGCCGCACTCTTTCAACGCTTCCTGGATCTGTTTTTTGGTGAGTCTTCGGCGGGGTTTCTTGATTCCTCCGTTGGCGCCCGGTGTGGTCCGGAGGTGCAGGGGGAGGTCGGTGGGTTGTAAATGATCGTGGGCGGTTTTGACGCAGGCGTGTTCAATGGTGTTTTCGAGTTCCCGGATGTTGCCCGGCCAGTTGTGGTCCAGAAGGAGCCCCAGCGTGCTGCCTGAGACGCCCTTCAGCTTTTTGGTTTGCAACTGGTTCCATTTTTCAATGAAGTGCTCCACCAGCAGGGGAATGTCTTCCTTCCTCTCACGCAGCGGCGGCAGGTAAACCGGAATCACGTTCAGCCGGTAAAACAGATCCTGACGGAAACGCCCGGCCTTCACTTCCTCTTCCAAATTTTTGTGGGTGGCGACGATGACCCGCAGGTTGACCCGGCGCGTGGTGTTTTCGCCCACCCGCTCGATTTCCTTTTCCTGAAGCACGCGCAAAAGCTTGACCTGCACGCGTTCCGTGAGGTCGCCGATTTCATCGAGGAACAGCGTGCCGCCTTCGGCTTCCTCGACCTTGCCCACCCTGTCGCGCAGGGCTCCGGTGAAGGCGCCCTTGACGTGGCCGAACAACTCCGACTCGAGCAGGTTGTCGGACAACGCCGAACAGTTGACTTTGACCAGCGGGCGGTCCGCCCGGGCGCTTTCGTAATGGATGGCGCGCGCCACCAGCTCCTTGCCGGTGCCGCTTTCCCCCAGCACGCAGACGGTGGAGTCGTATTCCGCGACATTGCGGATGGACTGGAAGAGGTCCTGCATGACCGGACTTTTGCCCACCAGTTTTTGAAACGAGTGGTGGGTTTTCAGTTCATTGCGCAGGCGGTCGATTTCGGTCACATCGGTCAGCGATACCAGCACGTGTGTCTGGTTTTTCAGCGACAGCGAAAGGTGTCCGGCGCGGAATTCCCCCAGCCTGCGGCTGCCGTTCTTTTGCATGAAGGGAGAGCGGAACTCGACCTGTCCGTTCTTGCCGTCGCGGACGGTCATGCACAGTTCGCAATTGTTGATGCACAGGCTTTTGTCGAAGATCACGACGCACTTTTCCCCCAGAACCTCTGTCCGGTTGAAGCCGGTGGTCTGTTCCGCCGCCAGGTTGAAATGCGTGATCTGCATTTCCTGGTTGTAGACAAACACCGCCTCGTTCAAAAGATCGAGGACCGCGTCCAGGTTGTCGTCCGTCAGTTGGGGGGGCGTGTGGGGTTTCATAAGGTCCAGAATAGGTCAAAAGAAAAAATGTTGCAAACCGAAACTGCAACAAAATGCTCACGGGGGCCGGTGGGAGACGCCGGACCCGGAGGGCGGTGGCGTTGCGGGGCCGGGCTCATACCTGGCGGACCATTTCCTCGAGGGATTTTTCATCGGCTGCATTCAGGGCCGTGCCGCCGAACCGGCTTTTTTCATAGAGGTGCGTGATCCGCGCCACGTGCTCCCGCCGGGTGCTTTCCAGAGTGTCCAGAGCCTCGAGGAATTCGCGCGCCGTGGTGGACGGAGCTTTGTGAAGCCCCTGTTTTTCGAGTTTGCGCAGCATTTTGGCGTATTGCCGGGAAGCGGGGGGCAGTGTTTCCTCTTGTCTTCCGAGGCGTTTCCACGCGAAGCCGAGGCCGGCGATTGCGAGGAGGACCCATCCCCACGCGCCGGGGGTGTTTTTCAGGGCGTCCAGAAAATCGCCCGGTTTCCAATCCGCCAGCGATCTGAGGGTGTCCGTTATCCCGCGCGTTTTCCCGCTGACAAAGTGGGCGATTTCCATCTGGTCGTTGAAATTGTATTTCACCACGTAACGCTGCCAGTTCAGGCGGAGCAGGTCCAGGTAGTGCGAAAAGCGGCTCGGGCTGGATTCCGCCGCCGCCGGGTCTGGGGGGGTGGGGTCGAAGACCACCCAGCCGCGGTCGGCGAAAAACGCCTCGACCCAGGAGTGGGCGTGGGTTTGCCGGACGATCATGTACTGGCCCATTTCGTTCCACTCCACGCCCATGAAACCGTTGACGACCCGGGCCGGGATACCGCCCAGGCGGAGCAGGAGAGTGAGGGCCGAGGCGAAGTATTCGCAGTGTCCGGACTTGCGGTGGAACAGGAACTCGTCGATCGAGGGCAGGTCGGTTTCCTTTTTGATGTCGAGGGAATAAGTGAACCCGTCCTGCAGGTAGCGCAGCATCGCTTCGGCTGTCTCCATGTCGCTGCGGGCTTTCCCGCCGAGGCGTTTCGCCAGGGCTTTCAATTCGGGGCTGGTCTCCGGCAGTTGGCGAAACAGCCGGGCCTGTTCCGGATCGAGGTAGCCCAGGATGGGGAATGACACGTCCCCGGTCAGCGGACCGATGTCCGCCACGGTATCGAATCTTCTGGGTCCTCCCGGTTCGTCGGTCATGCGAAAGGAGAACGCCGCGTCCATTTCCAGGCCGGTGAAAGTGCCGTCGATCGCCAACGGCAGGCCGTAAGTGAAAATGACCGGGGTCTCGATGTTTTCCATGAAGATTTCTTCACGGATTACATTTTCTTCCGGTTTCATGGAAAAGAGAGCCAGCGGTTTTCCGGGCCGGTGCGGGTTGGACCAGAAGTGGGGCAGGGTGGATTTCCAGACACGGCCGTCGAAATGATCGAGCGCCACCCCGCGCCAGAGAGCGGGGAGCGGTGGGCGGAAAGGCCTGCCGTTTTGGGTGAACGTGGCGCGGAGCACGACCTCTTCGTTTTGTTTGATCCGGCCCACTTCGCCGAACTCCACCCGGTCGGAAAACCCGCTGATGGGCACTCCGCTCTGGTTCAGGGTCATGAACCCCAATCCCAGCCGGGGAAAGGCGATGAAGATGGCGGAGGTGAACACGAGGCTGAGCAGAACGAGTCCGGCGGTCAGGCCCAGGATTCCGGAACTGACGCGGGCTCTCGCAGTGTCCTGCCGGGCAAAGCGTTCCGGCGGGCTGCGGCTTCCGACCCGCTCGCCCATGAGGTGGTAGAAGATCAAAGCCCAGCACATCACCAGATAGAAGGAGAGGAACAGGGCGGCGAAGGTCAGGTCCTGCACGAACAGGGCGCCCACCAGCAGGCAGACGATGGAGATCAGGTAGCCGTACAGGTAGTCGTTGAATTCGGCCTTGAACACGAAGCGGCTGTACAGGACAAACAGCAGAAAGCCCGCCGCCAGCGCCGGGATATCCGGGCGGAGTGTGAAGTACAAGGCGGGCAGTGCGATCAGCGAAATCCGGGACAGGGAAAACCAGGCGGGGGGCGCGATCGGGATGCGGCCCTTCAACTCCATCAGAAACAGGGCGATCAGACCCAGCGCCGCGATCTCTCCCGCAAAGGGCCAGAGCAGGCCGGGCAGGGTCAGGCACACAACGCCCAGAATGGCCAGGAGATAATTGAAGAGAAGAAAACAGAAACGGACCGGCATGCGGTATACTCTCCTCCCGAACCCGATTATTGGGTTTTAAAACGACCGGGTTCTTGATATTTTACTGGAAATCGCGAGGAGGCGTCTGGAGTGGGTCGAGCCCAGGCGGCTTTTTTTTGTCAGGGCCGGGCGGGTGTCCGCAAGGGTTTCCGGAGCCCCGGTCCTCCTGCAATTGAATTGTCCCGGAATCAACCATTTTAAGCATTTTTGGAGGCTGCATGCAAAAGATTGCGTCGTTGTTATTCACTTTGATTATTTTTGGCTGTATGACGGCCGGTTCCGCGCTGGCAGGGCCGATTGCGGTGATGGAAACCGCTCATGGCCCGATCAAGATCGAGTTCTTTTCGGACAAGGCTCCCGGTCATGTCAAGAATTTCATCAAGCTGTCCAAGGAAGGTTTTTATAACGGTACCGTGTTTCACCGCGTCATTCCCGGTTTCATGATCCAGGGCGGGGACCCGAATTCCAAGAACACGGACCGGTCGAACCATGGCATGGGCGGGCCGGGGTACTCCATTAACGCCGAATTCAACGATGTCCAGCACAAGCGCGGAATCCTGTCCATGGCGCGGGCCCAGGACCCGAACAGCGCCGGTTCGCAGTTTTTCATCGTCGTCAAGGATTCGTTTTTTCTGGACGGTCAGTACACGGCATTCGGCAAGGTCATCAGCGGCATGGACGTTGCCGACCGGATCGCGGCGGAACCCCGGGACAACCGGGACAATCCCCTGCGCCGGGTGACCATCAAGTCGATCAAAGTCATGGACAAGTGATTGTCCGTTCGGGTCCGGTGGAGCCTCCACCGGACCTTTTTTTCAATCTTTACCATAAGGAAACGTCATGGCTGATGTTGATGCGGTGATTGAAACCGCCCATGGAAATATAGAGATCAGTTTTTTTGAAGACAAGGCGCCCGGCCATGTCGGCAACTTCAAGGAACTGGCGCAGAAAGGGTTTTATGATGGCACCACGTTTCACCGTGTCATTCCGGGATTCATGATCCAGGGCGGGGACCCCAACACCAAGGATGAGGACCGTTCCCGGCACGGCTTCGGCGGTCCCGGTTACAACATCAACGCCGAGTTCAACGATGTCAAGCACAAGCGCGGCATCCTGTCGATGGCGCGGGGACAGGACCCGGACAGCGCGGGGTCCCAGTTCTTTATTGTGGTGAAGGATTCCTTTTTCCTGGACGGGCAATACACGGTTTTCGGCGAAGTGGTGTCGGGGCTGGAAGTGGCCGACAAAATCGTCAGCCTTCCGCGCGATTCGCGGGACAACCCGGAAGAGCGCGTTGAAATGAAGGTCCGGCTCACGGATTAAACGGAAGGGGAGAAAGGGTACTGGGTATGGAAAAGGAAATCACCATCAAGCTGTACGACATCGTCAAGACCAACCTCCCCCAGGGGAGGGAGACGATCAGTGAACAGGTGGGCGGCGCGGATGTGCGGCAAATCATCGAAGACGCGTGGGACAAATACGAGAAGGTCTACATCTCGTTTGACAACATCGTCAAGATGACCCGTACATTTACCGACGAAGCGTTTGCCAAGCTTCTGGAGGGCCATTCGCTGGAAGAGTTCAACCAGAAGGTTTATTTCCCCGATGCGCGGGAGAACATCGTCAAGGAACTCAACAGCGCCATGAAACTGCGGCTGAAGATCATCGCCGCGGCGCGGGAGCGCGAGAAGGGGGAACTCGGGATTTAAGCGCGTCTCTGAAGTCGCGCCGGCGGCAAGCGGGTCCTGAGGATTCAGGACCTGTGCGTTGCCGGCCAATGCAATAAAGGGTTTGCTTACAGTACCCGGCCCTTTTCAGAAACCGTGTTTCTGAGGGTCACTTTACTTTTGTTTTGGCGATTTCGGGGATGATCGTCTCGCAGAACTTGTCGATCACCTCGGCGCCCCGGGCGGTGACGATACGGTCGTAACAGCACACGTCTTCGTCCGTGATGATGGCCGCCGCCTTTTCCAGCACGGGTTCGCTGTGTTTGTCCAGATGGGCGGCCACCTCCAGGTTTCTCAGCAGGTCCGCCTCGGCCAGGCAGGGGACCGCCTCCCCGATGGCTCCCACCACCATGTCGCTTTTATAGCGGTCCGTCAACAGCAGGCGCACCAGTTTTTCGTTCCAGAGCGTTTTGCGGGCGCCTTTGCCGCCCACCACAATGGCCCCGTGAAAGACGCCCTTGACCTGCCGCACCCCCTTGCCGTCCGAAACGTAAGCGTCGCCGGTGATGCCCTCGATGGCGTCCACCACCAGCATATCCGGCATGTGGCGTCCTCCCTTCATGCCGACCGATTCCTTGAATTTCGGCGAGGCGACCCGGACGTCCGCCCCCTCGTTTGCCAAGGTGGCCAGCAGGGGTTCCAACTGACCTTCGTCGTAGTAGTCCTTTGGGATGATGACCAGGACGTTTTTTCCCTGAAGACGTTTTTCCGAATCCATTGACCTGCGCTCCTGAAAATGAGAACCGCGAAAGGCGGTGATTGCCCGTTAGTGTCTTGCTGTTCCGATGCAGTCTAGCATACAGCCGGGGGTCCCGGGTGGCCGGTAAGCTAGAAGACCATTGAATATAAAATCGCTCCAGCACAAAAGCAATCATGCGGTTTATAAAAGATTTTCCGGTATGGTGAAATTGGGGATGCGCGGGGGAGGGGCTCCCCGCCGGCGGAACGGGCGCAGGGCGGCAGGCCGCTCAATTTTATGTTGACAGATGTCCCATATGGAATATAATCTGCACTCATTTTGACCGCATAAAATGACCCTTTGTTTTACCGGGGCGACGAACTGAAATTTTCCGGTATCGAACTTAACCGTTACTTCACAATATTTTTTCATGATCTTTAAGAAAGGATTGGGCAAATGAAAAAAACCATTACGCTTCTGGTTGCCGCCATGGCAACACTCCTGCTGGTGAACACCGCTTTCGCCAAATGTCCTCAGCCCCGCAAGACGCCTGCTGCACCGGCGAACATCGCGGGTAAGGACGACACTGCAAAAGCCGACAAGGCGAACGGCAAAAAGCTGTATGAAAAAACCGCAAAGCCGATGGCCTGTGCCATGTGTCATGGTAACGGCGGCGGCGGTGACGGCAAGCTGGGCAAGGCTCTGAAGCCGACCCCGCGTGACTTCACCTGTGCAGACACCATGAAGGACATTTCCGCTGGCCAGATGTATTTCATCATCAAGAATGGCTCCAAGGGAACCGGCATGGCTCCGATGAAGCTGAAAGACTCTGAGATCTGGGATGTTGTTAAATACATCCGCGAAGATCTGATGAAGTAAATTTGATTTTCAAGAGAAGGGCGGGGCCTTCGGGTCCCGCCCTTTTTTTGTTTGGGCCGGTCTTGTTCGTCACAACCGGGAGGGCCGGGAAGGCGGTGGTATAATGCAGGGCATGACATTGCGGAATTTCCTTAATTTCCTTCAACGGCAGCGCTCCGCCCGGTCCGGGGTCAGGATGCTTTCCGGGCTTCTGGTCGTTCTGATCCCGGTGTTGTTCGCCCTGCAAGCCGGGGCCGCCTCGCCCGGAAAAGAGGGCGCTCCCATTCGTATGTTGTTTGTGCCCTCCGGTGAGGCGCAAGTGATCCTGCGCGGGGGCGAGGAGATCGCTTCGCTTCTGGAGAAACAGACCGGACTCCGCATCAAGGCGTCCGTGGCCACCAGCTATTCCGCCGTCATCGAGGCCCTGGGCGCGGGGAAGGCCGAAGTGGCCTGGCTGCCTCCGTTCAGCTATGTGCTGGCGAAGGAAAAGTACGATGTGGACCTGCTGTATATTGTCGCCCACTTTGGCAAACCTTTTTACCGGGGGCAGATTCTGGTCCGCGCCGACAGCGGCGTCAACACCCTGGCCGACCTCAAGGGGAAGAGCATCGCGTTTGTCGACCCGGCCTCCACCTCCGGCCACTTGTACCCCAAGGCGTTGTTCCTCAAGAACGGGTTCCAGCCGGAGCGGTTTTTTTCGCATTCGGTGTTTGCCGGTTCCCACAATGCCGTGGTCCTTTCGGTGCTGAAGGGCGAAGTGGACGCGGGGGCGACGTATGAAGGGGCCCGTTCGGCGGTGTCCAAAAACTTCCCCGAGGTTTACAAGGAACTCCGGGTGCTCGCCTACACCCCGCAGATTCCCAACGACACGATTTGCACCCGCAAGAATCTCGATCCGGCTGTCAGAGAACAGTTGCGGCAGGGCCTGCTGGCGTTGTCAAAAAGTCCGGAAGGCGCCCGCGCGATGAAAAAAGCTTACGGTATCAGTGGCCTGATCGACCTCAACGGGATGTTCGACCCCGTACGGGAAGCCCGTAAATGGCTGGAGATGAAAGGGGAAAAATGAGCGTCCCCCTGCTGCAACTGGAAGCGGTGTCCAAAACCTTCGACGGCGGTATCGAAGCGCTCAAGCCGGTTTCCCTTTCTGTTGAAGCGGGCGAGTTTGTCGCCATTCTCGGGCCCAGTGGCGCCGGAAAGTCGACCCTCCTCCGGGTCATCAACCGGCTGGTCGAGCCCACGGGCGGAACAATTTATCTCGAAGGGGAAGAGGTGACCGGCGCGTCCGCGGCCGGGTTGCGCCGTATCCGTCACCGCATCGGCATGATCTTCCAGGAGTTCAACCTGATCGACCGGGCCAGCGTCCTGACCAACGTACTGTCGGGGTGCCTGGGCAGCACGCCTTCCCACTGGGCCTGGGGAAACCGGTTTCGCGGGGAAGACCGCGAGCGGGCGTTCTCGCTTCTCGAGCGAATGGGGTTGAAGGACCACTGGAATCAGCGCGCCGACCGGTTGAGCGGCGGCCAGCGTCAGCGCGTCGGCATTGCGCGCGCCCTGATGCAGGAACCGGCGCTTCTTTTGGCGGACGAACCCGTGGCCAGCCTGGACCCCGCGTCGGCCCGATCGATTGTGCAGAGTCTCCGCGACATCAACCGCCAGGACGGAGTGACGGTGATCTGCAACCTGCATCAGCCGGAACTGGCGCGGGCCTGCGCCGGTCGCGTCCTCGGCCTGCGGGCGGGCCGTGCCGTTTACGATGGACCGCCGGAAGGGCTTGAGGATTCGACGCTCGAATCCATTTACCAAACTCCTGCCCCGGCCTGATTTCCCTTGTGCCGGCCGCAGGTTCATACTATATATAAGTAAAAATCCCCAACGGTTGGAAGATCATGGAAAAAATCCATAAAGAAATTCTCGGCATGATGGGCAAGATCGATATCGACTGCCGCGACGAGGCGGGTATCGTGATCATTGACCTCAAGGGCCAGCTCGATGTCTACAATTCCGGTGAACTGCAGCGGTTGGTCGATGCCTACATCGCGCGCGGGCTCACCCATTTTGTGGTCAACCTGGAGCAGGTGACCTATATGGACAGTTCCACCATCAGTGTTTTCCTCTATTCCCTGCAAAAAGTGCAGAAGCTTGAAGGCCAGTTCTCCCTGTCCGCGCTGGCGGGCGCGCCCAAGGAGGTGTTTGACATGGCCAAGCTGCACGAAGTGTTTGAAGTGTACCCCGATGTGTCCTCCGCCATTGCCGACCAGAATTCCTGACCATGAACAGCAGTATTATTGAAGACAAGCTGTACGATCCGGTCATCGCCTATTTCAGCATGGAGATCGGGCTGGACGTCCGCATTCCCACGTACAGCGGCGGTCTGGGAATCCTGGCGGGCGATACCCTGAAATCCTGCGCCGATCTCGGTCTGCCCACAGTGGGCGTCACCCTGCTTTACCGGCAGGGCTACTTCCGCCAGGAAATCGACGGGCAGGGCTGGCAGGTGGAGCGGCCGGTGGAATGGGACCCGGCCCAGTACCTCAAACTGCATCCTGAAAAAATCGTACTGAGGGAAATCGAGGACCGGGACATCCTGGTCCAGGCCTGGTACACCCTGTACCGGGGCACCCGGGGATTCCAGGTGCCCATCTTTTTTCTCGACACGGCGGTGGAGGGCAACCGCGAAGAAGACCAGGCCCTGTGCTCCGCGCTGTATTCCGGCAACCGCGAATTCCGTTTGAAACAGGAAATCCTGCTCGGCATCGGCGGGGTGAAATTCTTGCGCGCCCTGCGCTTCCACAACCTGCGCACCTTCCACATGAACGAGGGGCATTCGTCGCTGTTGACGGTGGAGCTTCTGCGCGAAAACCAGTTGGACCTTACCGAGACCTGGGATGAAAACAACCGGTGGGACCTCGAGGCCGTGCGCAAGCAATGCGTGTTCACCACGCACACGCCGGTGGCGGCGGGGCACGACCGGTTCCCGTTCGACCAGGTGGAACGGGTGTTGAAAACGGAAATTCCGATCTCCCTGCTCAAGGAGTTGAGCGGCGAGGACCAGCTCAACATGACCACCCTGGGCCTCAACCTGAGCCGCTTCGCCAACGGCGTGGCCAAGCGGCACGGTGAGGTGTCCAAGGCCATGTTTCCGCTCCACCAGATCGATTTCATCACCAACGGCATCCACACCTACACCTGGGTGCACGAGCCCTTCTCCCGTCTGTTCGACCGGTACGCCCATCTCTGGCGCGAGGACCCGCGTTATCTTCGCCAGGCCCAGGTCATTCCGGAAGGGGAAATCTGGGACGCCCACATGGTCTGCAAGAAAGAACTGCTGCGGAGGATTCCGGACGAATACGGTTTCGATCCCGATTGCCTGACTCTGGGGTTTGCCCGTCGCGCGGCGGCGTACAAACGGGCCAACCTGCTGTTCCAGGATCCGGACCGGCTGCTGGAACTGGCGGAGAATTCTCCCGGCCTGCAGATCGTTTACGCCGGCAAGGCCCACCCCAAGGACGATGCCGGGAAGGCGATCATCCACGACATTCATGAAAAAATTCTCGAACTGAAAGGGCGGAGCCGCAAGCTCAAGATCATCTACCTGCCCGATTACACCATCGACCTGGGGTTTGTCCTCACCGCCGGTGTGGATGTCTGGGTCAACAACCCGATCCGCCCGTATGAGGCCTCCGGCACCAGCGGTATGAAGGCGGTGCTCAACGGTGTGCCCAACCTCAGCATCCTCGACGGCTGGTGGGTCGAAGGGTGTATCGAAGGGGTGACGGGCTGGGCGATCGGCGATCTGGACACGCATTCGGAACTTCCCGATACGGAGCGGGACGCCATAGACGCCGGGGCGCTGTACACGAAACTGGAGCACACGGTCATTCCCCTTTATTATCATGACCGGGACGGCTGGGCGTCGGTCATGCGCCATGCCATCGCCCTCAACGCCTCCCAGTTTCACACCCAGCGGCAGATGGAACAATATGTAACAAAAGCCTATTTCATGCGGTGATTTGATATCCTTTTGCCGATGTTTTTGGGGTTTTTCACCGTGTCATTAGCGTTTTGTAAGCCTCCCAAAATGTGCTACCTTAATTTCAGGCGGGTCTGACCGCCTATAGGAAGGTGGCGCAAATGATTCGGAAGCGAAGGGTCACGGGAAGCGTACTGATTCTGGTTCTGATCGCGGCGCTGGCAGGTGCGAACAAGGCCCGGGCCGCCGAGCGGGAACTGGCCGCTTCCAAAAAGAAGGGGCAGCAGCACACCGAATTGATTCCCCAGGAACCCGGCTGGAAATCGCCCAGCTACCGGGGGTGGGAATTGCTCAGCATTCCCGGGTTGATTTCAACCTATTACGATATCGACCTTGACGGCCAGCTCGATTACGCGGTCATCCGGAAAATCATCAAAAAGGTGGAAAGCGCCAAGGTTTCGATCAAGGAAGCGATCAAGATCGCCCGGGTCGATCATCTCAGTATTTATGTGTCTCATCCGACGATTTACTTCACGAACAAGTACCCGCTGTTTTACTGCCGCGGGCTCGATTTCCGCAAGAACTGCGAAAACATATGGGTGGATGTCGGAGAGGACGGTTTGAATGGAAATGAAACGCTGTACACCCTTGCCGCTCCCAGCATTCCGGTTCGTTGACCTGATTTTGGGGCTGGCCGCCGGCCTTCTCCTCATGGGCGGCTCCGCACTGGCCCACAACAACAATCCCAAACCAGACGGTCACGCCCATTCCCAGGGCATGGTGCACCACGAGGGCAAGGAATTCCGCCGCAACGCCGGGGCCACGGTGTACAAGCACATGTGCATTTTCTGCCACGGCGCCGATGGCAACGGCGGCGGCCGGGCCACCAGCTACCTCTATCCCTGGCCGCGCGATTTCAGAAAAGGTATCTACAAACACCGCAGCACGCCCTCCGGCTCCCTTCCCCTCGATCAGGACATTTACAACACCATCATGAGAGGCGTTCCCGGTACGGCCATGCCTTCCTGGGAAAGCGCCCTGTCCGAAGAGGAAGCCTGGTCCGTCGTGGAGTACCTCAAAGGTTTTTCCCAGCGTTTCCTGCGTGAAGAACCGAAAGAGCCGGTCAAGGTGGACCAGGTGCCGGAGACCACACCGCAGGACCTCGCGTTGGGAAAGAAACTCTTCACGGAACTCAACTGTTCGCGGTGTCACGGAACCGGCCTGAAAGGCGACGGTCCCATGGCGGAAAACCTGTTCGATATCTGGGACCACCGGGCCTTCGTCTACGATCTGACCAATCCCAATACCTACAAATGGGGCTTTGACAAACAGAGCATTTTCATGACCCTGTCCACCGGCATCGACGGGACTCCGATGGAATCCTTCGCCCAGTTGGCGGATGCCGACCGCTGGGCTCTGGCGGCCTTTGTTGAATCCAATATCGACCAGCAAAAATACCAGAAAGCCCTCTACGAGACCGACCTGCATGTGCAGAAGACCAACAGCGAACTCGACGACGACCCGGACAACGAGATCTGGGGCGATGTTCCCATCAATGAGGTCAAGCTGGTTCCGCTCAACGCGCGCAAGGACCCGATCAACCGGGTTCGCCTGCAATCGCTGGTCAACGATGAGGAGATCGCCTTCCGCGTGGTGTGGGACGACCCGGTTCCCAACCACACCTCCAGCCGGCACCAGGATTTCAAGGACGCGGTGGCTCTGGAGTTCGCCCTCGGTTCGGTGACGCTCCACTCCCACGGGCACAACGAACCGTTTTTCGGGATGGGGAACCGCGGCAAGCCGGTCAACATCTGGCAGTGGCGGGCGGACTGGCAGCGCGAGATCGAAACCAAGGAACAACTGGAGTACGCGGTTGACGAGGCCATGGATATGGACGTCATGATTTTTGGCGGCGAGGTCAACCCCGTCGATTCGCTCACGCCGTTCCGCGAAGTCCCCATCGAGGAGTTGAATGCCGAGGGGTTCGGCACCCTGACCCCGCAACCCCAGACCAAGCAGAACATCACCGGCAAAGGCGTCTACCGGAACGGGCAGTGGATGGTGGTGTTCCGCCGTGAGTTGGAATCGCTGAACAAATGGGATGTGAAGTTCGATACAGGCGATCCGGTATTGATGGGATTCGCCGTTTGGGATGGAAAACTTCAGGACCGGAATGGGCGAAAAACCATCTCCATGTGGCAGAGACTGCATTTGCCTTAATCCCGGTTCGAGGGTATGATGTAGGGCTATTAAATCCGCAGAAAACAGCAGATTGTTTCCGGGTTGTGAGAGATTCTCATGAACCCGTTTTTGATTGGGAGGTAGGTTGATGTCCGAACAGGAAAAAATGGACGAACAGGAAGAGCGGGATCGCGAGGCGGAGGAGGCGCTGGATATCGCCGATGAAGCCCCCGATGAAGAGGAGATTGAAGAAGACGCTCTGACTGAAGAGGAAATGAACGAAGTCGACGAAGTCGACGACGAGGAGGACGAGCAGGAGACCGGCGCGATCATGGTTCTGGGGCAGAGCGACTTCGAAGCCCGGGAAGCCAACCGCGGGGCGGACGATCCCAGTGACAACACCCTCATGGAGCCGCAGTTCATCCACCGCTATGGCGAGATGCTCTTTATTTCCGACCGTGGGAATCACCGGGTCCTTGTGTGGAACACGATGCCGGAGGAGAATGGAGAGCCTTCGAGCATTGTCCTGGGCCAGGAGGATTTCTCGGACTCCCTGGAAAACCGGGGCATCACCACCACCCTCGACGAAATGACCTCCGGCCTCGGCGACGAGTCCCTGGAAGGGTTCACCATCAGTAAACCCGAGGAAGACACGCTGTCGGCTCCGGCCGGGATCGTGGTGATCCAGGGGAAACTGTACGTCGCGGACAGCGGCAACCACCGTGTTTTGCGCTGGAACGGTTTGCCTTCCGACGATGGGGAGGAGCCGAACCTCGTCCTCGGGCAGGACAATTTGGACTGCGGCGAGGCCAACCGGCGCGGCCTTGTGGGATCCGGTTCCCTGTTTTTTCCGTTTGGCCTTTGCTCGGGAGACGACAACCGCCTGTTTGTGGCGGACAAGGACAACCACCGCATCCTGATCTGGAACAAGCCTCCTTTCAACAATGGCTGGAACGCGGACGTCTGCCTCGGGCAGATCAGCTTTGATGAGCGGGAGCCCAACCGCGGCGATTTCGACCAGGTCACCCCGGAGTCGCTGAGTTTCCCCACCAGTGTTTTCTTTCATCAGGAAACCGGCAAGCTGTTCGTGGTGGATCAGGGAAACAACCGGGTCCTGATCTGGAACAAGGTGCCCTCGGAGAACGGTGTCCCGGCGGATCTGGTGCTGGGCCAGCGCGATTTTTATTCCCGCGACGTGAACATGGGATTGGGCAGTTCCCGCGCCAACGACGCCAGCCTGTTTTTTCCGACGGATGTGATTTACGGACGCAAGGGACTGTTCGTCTCGGACTCCGGCAATCACCGCGTGTTGTGCTGGCGCGAGTTCCCGACCGAAAACGGGCAGCCGGCGGACGTTGTGATCGGGCAGAGAACGTTCTTCGAGTGCAAACACAACCGCTGGGAGAAGCCGACTGCGGCGACTTTGAACGATCCCTACGGGATGTTTCTGGATGAAGATCCCGAGGATGAGGAGGATCCTGGAAGACTCTGGATCTGCGACCGTGGCAATTCCCGCGTGGTGGTCTGGGAAGACCTGCCGATTCCGCCGTCTGAAAGAGACCAGGAAGAGGATGAGGACGAAAGGCCGCCCGAGTATGAAGATCCGGAACTGCTCATGGGCTACGACGAGGATTTTGAGGACGAAGACGAATTTGAAGATGAAGACGAGGAGAAGGAACTGCCTTCCGTCTAGAAAAAACGGGTTCATCAAACCGGCGGGCTTCGGCCTGCCGGTTTTTTTTTGCCTGATGGAGCCGGAGCGGTGGGTTATTTCCTGAACTGGATGTGGGCGAAGGCGACCGGCGGCGGGGAAGCGGCAAAGGCATCGTCAAGATCGCCGGCGTCATAACCGATTTTTTTAAGCGACGCGGCGGCGTTCTCGACTTCCCGCCGGGTGACGTAAGCCACCGTGTCCGGCACGCCGGATTTACTCAACTGCTCTACTGCCTCCGCCAGACGCCTGCGCTGTTTTTTGGGCGTTCCGGCGACGGGAGGGTAGTCCAGTTTCTGCTTGTAAGGGCTGCGGTAGAACGGGTTCAGCGCCGCCAGCGTCTGGATCATGAGCAGGTCGACATCCCAGGGTTCCATCCGGCGGATTTTAGGGTGCGCCTGCACCAGGTCGACCGCGCTGATGACCGGTTCGTTCACGTCTGAAGCGACAAAATCCCTTTGCGGTTGCAGTGTGATTGCGCTGAACCCGACCCGCTCTCCCACATCCCGCAGCAGCGGGAAGTTGACCATATTGGTGTATTGCCCGCCGTAGAGTTTGAAATAAGGCCGTCCCACCTGATTGAGTTCTGGAACCCCCAGCATGCCGTAATCGAAACCGGTGTAGCCCATTGAGCCGGGAGCCAGCAGGTCAAAGGCCTGCCGCAGCGTTTGAAACGCGCCGGTGTTGACTGGAACCGGAATGCGGTCGTCGATCTTCTGGAAATGGGTTTCAATCGCCGGGGCTTCGGGCCAGTCGCCGATCTCCGTTTTTCTGAGGCTTCTTTCCCAGTGGATGTGTTCGAGGAACCCCGGGTCCGCTTTCAGTTCATCCAGCCTGCGTTCCTGGAAACAGGTTTCAAACTCGGCGAAGGGCAGGGGGCACCGCGCCGGGTCGATGCAGGGTTGCAGGTACTCCTCCAGAAATTCTCCGTTGAGTTTCACGACCACGCGCGTGGCCAGGTCGTCCCAGATTTCGTTTGAAATGATTTGATGGACCGGATCCTGTTGGACGGGGGCGTCCGTCTCCGCGTTCATGGCGACGAACCGGGTGCGGTCCGCGTGTTCCTGAAGTTTGGGGTGCAGGCGGGCGCCTTTGAGGATTTCGTCCGAAAAGTCGCAGAGGGAATAGGTCAGTTGCGGGTAAACCGTTTCGCCGGAATCGAGCGCTTTCAGGCGCGACAGGAAAGAGCCCGCCAGGTTGCCGTTGCCGACGCCCCATTCCATGACGTGAAGAGGACCGGTGGAGGCGGCGCTTTTAGCGTGGTCGAAAAAACGGTCGGCCAGGGCGTGCGCCAGACGGTGATCCCGGCTGACGAACGTCTGGAAATGATCGTGGATGCCCGGTCCCTGGATGCCGTAGAAGATGGCGTTGACGTGGGTCTGCCAGACATCGGCGGTCTGGAAATCACCCAGGGGACGGACGTTGGGGGGCAGTGGTCTCATGCGGTCCTGAATTCCGGGGCCGCGCGGTTATTGATCGGATTCGGCGGAATGGCCGGTTGTGGACACGCCTCCGGGAATGCCGGAGAAATCCGTGGTGCCGCCTCCGGCGGGAGCTTCGCGGATCAGCGCTTCGTACCGGGAGTGGGCTTTCATCGCGTCGTCGTGCCGGCCGATGTCCTTGTAGCATTTGTACAGGTTCAGCCAGGCCATGGCATCGCCCGGGTTGAGTTCGGTTCCGACCTTGTATTCCTTGATGGCCTTTTCCATCCGCCCGACCGAGGCGTAGAGGCTGCCCAGATTGACGTGCGGCACCGCGTATTCCGGATCGAGTTCCATCGCTTTGTTGAAAGCCTCGATGGCCTCGTCCACCATGTTGGCGGCGGAATAACAACTGCCCAGGTTGCACCAGGCCTGGGTGTCCTTTTCATCCAGGTCCACCACGTATTTGGCGGCGGTGAGGGCCTCGTCGAACCGGCCGTCATTGAAATACGCCGTGCTCAGGGCCGATCTCAACTCGCGGTTTTCCGGATCGAACATCAACACTTTTTTGAGGATCCGGACTTCCTCGGTGTACATCTTCATCTGGTCGTAAGCCGCCGCCAGGTTGGCGTAGGCGTAGGGGTCTCCCGGATCGATTGCGATGACGCGCTCGAACTCACGCGCCGCGCTGTCGAACATGTCCTTGAGCATGTAGGCGCCGCCGAGGTTGAAATGAATTTCGGCGTCGTCCGGAGAGAGTTCCGACGCGCGGGTGAATTCCCGGATGGCTTCGTCTTCGTGGGCGTGGAGGGCATAGGCCGCGCCCAGCACCTTGTAGGCGCGGGCGTGATGAGAGTCCTTGGCAATCACTTGTTTGATGAGCTTGATGGCCTCGTCGTAGTTTCCGCCATCGATGTAGAGGGTTCCCAGTTCGACTTGCAGGTCCAGATTGTCCGGGTCCGCGCGCAACTCTTTCTTGACCTGCCGCGTTTTTTTCATGATCGCGGTTTCAAGCTTGATCTGTTCCGGATCCCGCACCCCGAGGTCTTCAAAAATCTCGGGGTGGATCTTCATGGTGACCCAATCGGATTTTTTCTTGTTTTCCTGGTTTTCGCGAAAACCCTCGACATCAAAATCCTCATTAACATCAATTTCTGCCATTTTATAACCTTCCCCAATTAAGCGGGTTGCGCCCTCAACCCGGGATTTCATTTGATATGTCAAATTCTATGTTATCCGGTCGGGGGGTGTCAAACCCTTTACCCGCCGGGATGGCCCGGTCGATGAAACCGGAACACCGCCGCGTCGGTCCGGAAAATGCGCAGGGCGGGGCGAGCGGGATTTCCCGGGTTTGGGAGAATGCAAAATTTCAGAATCCTGTTATAATATCCCTGTTGTTTATTTTTGAATTTGTTGACCTTGGCCGGATTTAGCGCTTTTCCCCAACCTTCAATTTTGCTGAAAGAACCCAGAGATTGTCTATGAAACCCTTTGATCCGTGGAAGTCGGTCCGCATTGCAGTCGTTTTTCTTGGTATTTTTGTTTTGAGTCAGATGTTTTTGCAGCCCCGTTCGGTGGTGGTTCTGGCGCAGGACAACCAGGATATCGACGATGTGATGCAGCAGTTCGATGCGGATTTCGGATTCCAGGGCAAGGAAGACCTGAAACAGAGCAACCTGCAGGACACCAACGAGCAGAACCGGGAAGACATCAAGATTCAGGAAGATGAAGAGCGCAGGAAGCAGCTGGAAGAAGAGGAAGAGACCACAACGCCCGCAACCACGCCTACGGCGACATCCAATGTAATGATTACGTTCGGTTCCACGGGGGGAGCGAATTCCGTTTCCATCAACCTGGGGGCTATTCTGGGTTTTGCCGGAATCCTTCCCGCGTCCCCGGCAATCCAGGTGGTCACTTTTCTGGCCGTTCCCCAGGGCAACCAGTCCCTGGGCATCATGTGCACCTCGGGTACCTGCAGCTTGAACGCATCCAGCCCGGTCAACGTGTCGTGCGCCCCGCCGTTTCCGTTTTCCACCGGCTCCTTTCCGGGAAGCGTCTCGTACGGCTGCGTGGTTTCATGACCCGGGCTTTCCGGGCAAACAGCGTTTGAAACCGGCCTTCCCAGAAGTTTCCATTTTTGTTTGATTGAAAAATATCCGGGTCTCGCGCCCGGGGCCAGAGCCTGTCCTGTCCTTTGTTGGCGGCGCACCAATGTTGCAGGGCGGAAGCCATCGGTGCGTTGGCCCGGCGGGAACAAGCCGTGGCCTGCGAGTGGCGGTGTTTAAACGCCCATTGCCGAGGTGAGGGATTCGTCCCGCGCCATTTCAAGGATGCGGTCGCGGCCGAACCGGTCGAGGTACAGCAGGAAGTGTTCCCGCGAGAGGAACTTCCAGATGCGGTGCGAGGGGAAATGGTCCTGGATGATGCCATCGAAGCGTTCGTAGACTTCGTGCACCTCCTCGCGCGGCATGCCGCGGTTGATGTCGTAGTCGAACATGATCGCCATGTCGCGTTCCGGGTCGTGCACGATCCGGTCGATGGAAAACCGGTCCGGGTTGTGGAAGATCGCCGAATCCTTTTCCAGCGTGAAGGTCGACTGGCCGACGGAGTGGATCGTGCCGTCTCCAAGTTCGCTGTGGCGGACGGTGAAACGGATGGTGTCTTCCGCCTCGTCGCGTTCTTCCGTTGGAAAACCGAAAAACAGGTACAGGTGGTTCCAGATGCCGGCGGCGGAGCTGTTGGCCAGCACCGTCTCTTCCGTCTTCTGGTCGCAGCCCTTGTCGATCAATTCCAGAATGCGGTCGTTGGCGCTTTCCAGGCCGAAGAACAGCATGATGAACCCCGCCCGGTAGACGTCGTGGAACAGGTCTTCCGTTTCCACCGAATCGGCCTCGAACTTGAGCATGCCGAGCGCCCGCATGTCGACGCTGTGTTTCAGGATGGCGCGCGACATGCGCTTGAAAGCGTTGGGGGAGATGGCTTCGTCCGAGAAGGTGAAATAGCGCGTGCCGTGACGTTTGCCGTAATAGTCGAGATCTTCCGCCACCCGCTCTTCATTGTCCTTGCGGTAATATGAATCGTAGATATGGCTGTGCGTGCAGAATGTGCACTTGCCCCAGTAACAGCCCCGGCTCGCCATATAGGGCAGAACCGGGTACGGCATGAAATAGGATTTCAGCGGCAGCTGGTCAAAATTGGGCCGCGCCAACTGGTCGTAGGGAAGCGATTCCGCCTTGGCGTTTTGCACCACCTCGCCGTCTTTGAGGTGGATCAGGTTGGGCACGCCGTCGAGCGGTGCGTTTTCCTTGACCGCGGTGACCAGTCTCTCCAGCGGGTGCTCCCCCTCGAACAGGATCAGGCTGTGGAAGTATTTCTCGAACAGCACCTGCTTGCTTTTTAGGATATCCAGATGCCGGGTGAACACGCTGCCGCCCACCACAATATGCAGTCCGGGGAACCGTTCCCGCATGATATTGGCCAGCGTCAGGCCGGCGATCACCTGCCCGACGTGGATGATGGAAATCCCCAGCACCCCGTACTGGTTCCAGTCGGCTCGGTTTAAAAAACGGTCTTCGAAAAGTGAACGGTACGGGTTGGTCACGCGGTCGTCCGTCGCCTGCAGGATGCCCGCCAGATGTTCCTCCGGGTTGCCTTCCATGAAGTACGATTCGAGATCGATGCGGCTCGGAAAGTGGGCGTAGGAGACCAGTTTCATCGCGATCTTCAACGTGGTGTACGCCTGCTTGTAGACCGGAAACTGGAAAAACATTTCCTCGTCGCGCAGGGCGTTCTTGGCGTCTTCCACCCCGTCCAGCACCGATTCGAGGAACTCGCCATCGCCCAGGATCTGGCGGTAAACGCCTTTCACCTCGTTTTCCTCAGCCGTGTAAGCCGGGGCGTTCAGCCGCTGCCGGATTTTGCCGACGCACTCTTCCAGATAAGAGCGGGTGAGAAAGGTGTCGTAGCTTTCGATATTGAAATCGAACTGGTCAGTTTCATGGCCGTGTTTTTCCAGGTACCCCTTGAGAGTGGGCAGGGCCAGGTACGGTTGGCTCGGAAACCATTGAGGTGGAAAGACCAGTGCGGTTTTCATCGGGACATTCTGCCGGAAATTTTTGAATAGAAACATCTTATTTGAGGGGCCACACGCTGTCAACGCAACGCGGGAAAAATCCCCCTTTCTTTTTAAGGGGCCGCGGGGGACGTTCGCAGCTTTTCGGGGCGGGAATTTGCAGGAACCGGCAGGTTCCGCAAGCCTTTGGTGGTATACTTCCGTGCCTGCGGGAAACCGCATTGAATACTCAACGTTGACCTGATCGGGAACGGAGACCATGCCCCTGAACAAAATAGAAAAAGAAAACTGGGTCAAAAAAATCAAAACACCCAAGCTCGGAGCCAAGGTGACCCAGGTCCTCCTCAAGGCCATTGAGATGGAGGGGAGCCTGAACTGGGCGGCGGCCGGGGGCATCGACGCCTGGACCCGGGGCGGGGAGACGGTGTACAAGACCAAGGCGATGGTGTGCTGGCTGGCCCCGCTGTACATCGCGTATCAGGCCGGGGTGGCCAAGCAAAGCATGCTGGACCGGTACAACCAGTGCGCGCTGGCGACCTTCCCCCTGGGCGGAACCGGCCCGGACAAGGTGCCGTATGCCGAAGCGTCGCACATGGGGGCCGAGGCTTTTTACCGGGTCAGCACCAGCAAGGGCGCCAGCAAGCCCGGCGACGTGGTCCTGTTTTACCGGAGCAATTACGACCATGTGATCCATTACGCCATGTGCATGGAAGGCCTCAAGGTGGCCAGCCTGTGGTCTCAGCCCAATAACAACAACACACTGCAGATTTGCACGGTGGCCGATCTGTCCGGAGTGATCCAGAGGGAAAACCCGGGGACCACCGTTTCCGTCCGGGGAGTCACCCCGCCCTGGCTTTGAGGCGGCGCGAAAAGCCGGTTCATTTCATGAGCCGCCGGGCCGGTAATGGGCTTGACACCCCGAATCCCAGCGGGATATAATCCCGAATTCTGCCAAATTACTGATTAAGCCTTTTAAAATGGGGCTTTGCGGTCTGGCGCATTCGAAATTTCAGGAGACAGAGCCTTGAGTGAAGAAGAAAACAACCAGGATCCGGCACAGGCAACAGGAGAAGAAGGCGAAGAAAAGGACCAAAACGCGCGCTCCGAAGACCCGCTTGCGGACCTTTCCGAACTTGAGAAAATAAAGGCCGAACTCCAGGCCGAAAAGGAAAAGGCAGCGCAGGAACTCGCCGAAGGCGAGGAAGAGGAAGAGGATCTGCGTGAGGTCGACTACCTGCAGAAGCTGATTTTGCTCTGCGTTCAGTTCGACCACCACATCGGCATGTTCCTCATGCCCAGTTACATCGACTGTGGTCTGAAATACAACCACAAGCTGGCCGACGCCTACATGAAGCATCTGGCCACGATCCAGGGGTTCCTCCGCCTGCTCGAAAAGGTGGACGGCGTGACCCGCGAAGCGGTGACGAAGGATTGCATCATCCGCCTGCGCAACGTGCTTCAGGAAGTGAACAAGAACATGGTGAAGCCGTTGTACAAGGAAGTCGGCCTGATGAAGAAAAAGCCGAAAATGGAAAACCTGGACAATTTCAAGAACAGCTGGAACGAGCGCCTGAACGAGTTTCAACAGGCCTGCGACTTCGAATACCAGAATCTCGACGTGAAGGGATTCGCGGTCAACTGATCGGGCATACAGGACGCCGGGCCGCCCCGCGGCAACGGGCCGTGCCGGCGGCCATCGCCCCCATACCATTGCGGAAGCGCCCCCGCGGCCTTCCGCAGTTTTTTTTGCCGGGAGAACCTCCGGGCATTCGGGGAAATCATGGCTGAAGACAGTACCGAAACGACACAGGAAGAAGAAGCTCCCGCGCTGGATCTGGTCCAGGTCGACGGGCAGGACGGTGTGCTTCCCGAGGAACGTCCGGCCTGGATGGATGTGGACCACTCCCGGCTTTACGTCTGGGTGGCCGATTCCGGCAATGACCGGATCCAGAAGTTCGACGGCAACGGCAAGTTCCTGATGGAGTTCGGCCGTTCGGCGGGAACGCGGGCCCCTTATGAAGCGGGGCGGTTCAAGGGGCCGTTCGGCGTGGCCGTCGATATGGAAAACAACATCTGGGTGGCCGACACGGGGTGTCACCGCGTGCAGAAGTTCGATCCCGACGGCGATTTCATCCTGGAGTTCGGCAAGGAAGGATACGGACAGGACAAGTTTTACTGGCCGGAGTCGATCGTCGCCGAACCCACGGGCACCATTCTGGTGGCGGACACGGCCAACCACTGCATCAAGCGTTACGACAATGACGGCGATTTCCTGATGGGGTTCGGCTTCGCCGGCAATTTCGACGGTTTCATGAAGTTCCCCTCCGGGTTGTCGCTGGATGAGGAAGGCAATATTTACGTGGCCGACCGGGACAACCAGCGCGTGCAGATTTTCAACGAGGAAGGCCAGTTTTTAAGCAAGTTCGGCGAGTACGGAACCGAAGAATCGCGTTTCAATTTTCCGCGCGATCTGGCGGCGCGGCGGGACGGCACGCTCCTCGTTGCCGAGAAAAGCCAGAACCGGATCCAGCAATTCGACCGCGAGGGATACTTTGTTTCCGTTCTTGGCGAATTCGGCAAGCGGGACGGCCAGTTCAACTGTCCCATGGGCATCGTCGAAGACCCTTATGGATTCGTTTTTATCGTCGACACGCTCAACCATCGCGTGCAGAAATTCGATCCGGAGCTGAACTTCTGCAAGAAGTGGGGAACCATCGGTCCCGAGCCGATGCAGTTTCACAACCCGGTGGGCATCTGCCTTTCCTGGGAGCCGGACTGGGCGCCCCAGGAAGAAGATTGATCCCTGATGCGGCGGCGGGGTTTGGTATAATGACACCAACTCATTCCTTGCGTTTTTAAAATGCCGGAAATTCTGCCTGGAAAAATCAAGCGTCTTCTGTTGACCGCCATCGCCTGTTGGGGGCTGGCGGCGTTGCCCGCTTTCGCCGAGGACCAGGACAACCAGTTCGATCCCGGTTTCGACGGACAGATCCTCACCATGACCCAGCCGAAGGCGGAACTGCCGCCTTCCACCAATCCACGCTACAAGGACAACGGCGACGGCAGCGTTCTGGACGTCGTGGAAGACCTGGTGTGGACCCGGGAGGACTCCTATCAACGGACGAAGGACTGGGTCAACTGGAACGACGCCCAGACCTACATCCGGAAACTCAACGAGGAAAAATTCGGCGGCGCTTCCAACTGGCGGCTTCCCAACAAAAAGGAACTGGCCAGCCTTTACGACGAAAACTCGTCGATCCCCTGGAACTATTACTGGACCAAAAACGAAGTCCACCTCGATCCGATTTTCGGGCACAGCCATTGCTGCTACTGGACATCGGAGGAATACCGGGAGGAGATGGCCTGGGGGTTCAACTACATCCGCGGGCGTCCTTATATCAGCAGCAAGGGCGGCATCCAGAAATCCCTCACCGCGGTCCGCCCCGTGCGCGGCCTCACCGATGAAGAAAAACAAAAAGCCCAGGCGTTGAAGGCCGAGCTGGGAGACGCGCTGAAAATGAGCCAGGAAACCCGCCATGAGTGACGATCCCCGCGAGGAAACCTCCGACGAGACGCCCGTGCCTGAGCCCGAAGACGGGGAGTCCGGTCTCGAAGGTTCGCCGGAAGAAGAGGGCGTCAGCAAGAATTTCCAGGAGCGGGAAGACGACCCGCTGGAGCGGGCGCAAAAAGAGGGTGGGGAAGAATCCGAGTTCGACCTGGAAGCGCAGATCGCGGAATTCGAAGCCCAGATCGAGGAAGAACCGGACAACCCGGTGCATCATTACAACCTCGGCGAGGCCCTTGAGGAACTGGGCGAGACCCAGGAAGCCCTGGAAGAATATCAACTGGCCCTGTCGCTGGACAAAGAGAAGGATTTCCACGCCATCATCCATTTCGGGATGGGTAACCTGTACTACCACGAACTGCTGTCCGGTATCCAGTCGGTCGTCGTCAAGAGTTCCGTCGGTCTGCATTCGGCCCACAAGCCCGGAGGCCAGATCACCGAAGTCAACGATTCCGATTACGAAAATCCGCTTGGGCATTTCGAGTCCGCCCTGGAGTGGCTGGACCGGCTCAAGGCCGACGATGACCTCGTCGAATATATTTCGCGCGAGGCTCCCGGACAGATGGCGAACGTCTATTACAAGTGGGCTTCGGATCTGATCGACAAGGCGCGGCAGATCACGAATTATGGCGCGGAGAAAGAAGACGTCAAGCAGGCGATCAAGCTTTTGAAAAAATCCCAGAATATAGACCCCAACCACGCCCAGGCCGGACTCATGATCAACTACGCCAAAAAAATGATTGCCGAAGGCTGGACGATCTACGACGAATACGGGTTCGAAGCCAAGATGATCGAGGGGGAAGGCTGAAACGTCCGGGGGACGGCGAAACTTTTTTAAGAGGCTCTCTGATCATCCGGTATTTTTCCGGCCACTCGCGGCAGGGGTGATTTTAGAGGGCTCGAAAACCAACAAGAGGAACAGGAAGTTATGGCGGATATTGACAGGTTGATCCGGGACAATTTGAGCAAGGACGGACAGATACTGAACCTCAAGGCAAAGTTCATCCGGGAGATCGGGGCGAAGGAGTTGGCCACGCGTGAGGAATTGTCCGGGTTGCGGGCGCTTGACCTGTCGCAGAACGACATCGGCGACGAGGGGGTCAAGGCCATCGCCGAATCGCCCGTGTTCTGCAATCTCCGCCAGCTCAATCTGAAGTCCAACCGGATCACCGATGTTGGGGCAGAGTACCTGGCCAATTCGACAACCCTGGAGAATCTCCGGGCCCTTCAGCTTGTGGTCAACGACCTTTCGGAAGAAGGGGAAAAAGTCCTACGCAACTCACCCAACCTCATGAGCCTGACATCGCTGAAGTTCCGGGTTTGAACCGCCTCCGCAAGGAGCGTTTGCGGCACTTGGAACCCCTTCTAAAATATGGTGTTATTAGCCTCCCTGGATTTGGAATTAAAACCTTGACTTCATACCGGGGTTTTGATATTTTCTCGAAAACCTTGAAAAGTGCTTTCGTGCGTATTGCACGGGCGCTTGGAATCCCGTATTATTGTTTGAACCGGGACAAGGTGGGATAAAAGCGGAATCAAAGTTCAGTTTTCGAGAACTTCTTTATACGGTACGGTTGCTTTTTATAACTTGAAAGGGGGAGCACAATGAAAAGGATTTTTAGTCTGTTGACTGCTCTGGCGTTTATCGGGTTTGCTGGTTCTGCCAGTGCTAATGAAACCACGCTGGGACCTGGTGAAAGCTCCGAATGTGTAATGGCTGGCTGGATTGCTTACAACTCCAGTGAGTCTCAGGACACCAACCTGGAATTTGATATCGGACCGCACGCCTACAACTGGGGCAAGGTTTACAAGGTTGATCTGGTTCCCGGCGGTTGGGAATCCAATGCGATCGCTATCAAGACCACCTTCAAGAACAACGGTCCTGGAAACGTCATCGTGAACTGTCAGCGCCAGCGCGCAGACCGCCATGACTGGAAGATCGATGCCGGCTCCGGTAAGACCTACCAGAGCGAGTATCATCTGGATCACGTACAGCCGGGCACCTACATCGAGCCGGGTCTGGGCCTTCCTGAAGGCACCGAGCGCGGTATCTTCGGTACCCAGGGCGAAAAAAGAGAAGTTGAGCGTTAAAAACGGTCTCAAAAAAATCACCGGAAGGTCCCTCGGGGCCTTCCGGTTTTTTTTTGAACCTTTTTGATTT
>JAGQJZ010000178.1 GCA_020430445.1 Nitrospina sp. | reverse complement strand
TCCTCGTGCCGCAAACTTGCCGAACCCGCCGGACAGGCCCATATTATTAACCATTGGGCTCGCCCATCCTGTCAGATCCGCGACCAAGTTTGAGGAGAACCGACATGAAACGCTTACACGTTCAGAACCCGAACGAGGAAATTGCTGATTATATGTCCCGCACCATTTTGTTCACGAACCCCAATACATCCGTACGCGAGGCGGCGCAACTCATGCACGAAAAAGAGGTGGGGTCCCTGTTGATCAAAGACGGGGAAGAGTTTATCGGGATCGTGACCGAGACGGATTTCACCCGCAAGGCGATCGCCAAGGGGCTCAACACCGAGACCGCGACGGTGCGGGACGTGATGACCGCTCCGTTGCTCACCATTGAAGCGCAAATGGCTCCGGTGGAGGCCAACATGTTCATGGCCAAACACAAGATCCGGCATCTGGGGGTGGTGGATCAGGGGAAACTGGTGGGGGTGCTTTCCGTGCGCGACCTGGTGCACTTCTACGCCAACCCGCGCATGCGGTCCTGGTAGGCTTTCAGGGGATTCTTTTCAACAACGCCCTTCGTTGTTCCGCCAGGGGGGGAATGCGGCTTATTCGCTGGTGTGCTCGAGGCGGGCGATGGCGCGGAACAGTTTCTTCTGCGCCTCTCTCAGTTCCTCTTCCGCAAGGTCGCCCTTGGCCAGAATGGCCTCGGCCTTGCGCTTGGCCTCCTCGGCGCGGCTGCGGTCGATGTCTCCGGAATATTCAGCTGTTTCCGCCAGCACGGTCACGCGATTGGCCGTGACTTCCACGTACCCGTCGCTGACCACAAGCGATACCGTCTGTCCGTCCTTTTCATAGGAAAGCTCACCGGGCCGCAGGGTGGAAAACAGGGGCGCATGGTCGAGCAGGATGCCCATGTCGCCTTCGGTTCCCGGGACGTTGACCTGGTCCACCTCGTCGGTGACCATGTTCTGTTCCGGGGTGACGATACTGAGTTGGAGTTTGCCGTCTGCCATTGGAATCAAGCCGCCGATTTCTTGAGTTTTTCAGCTTTCTCGAACACTTCATCGAGGCCGCCCACCATGTAGAACGCCTGCTCCGGAATGTGGTCCATCTTGCCTTCGATGATTTCCTTGAATCCGGCGATCGTGTCCTGAACCTTGACGTATTTTCCGGGCGAACCGGTGAAGACCTCCGCCACGAAGAAGGGCTGGGAGAGGTACTTCTGAATTTTCCGCGCCCGGTCAACCGTCTGGCGGTCGTCTTCGGACAGTTCGTCCATACCGAGAATGGCGATGATGTCCTGCAGGTCCTTATAGCGCTGCAGCGTCTGCTGCACGGAGCGGG
>JAGQJZ010000177.1 GCA_020430445.1 Nitrospina sp. | reverse complement strand
GACGGAAAAGCTGCTGCTGTTCGGCGGCGCCATCCAGATCGCCGGGGCGGTCAAGTCCAACAAGATCAAGAAGCACGCTACGTCCGACTTTATGGACATTGAGCGGCAACGGGGTATCTCCGTAGCTACCTCCGTTATGGCCTTCGAATACCGCGACCTCAAGATCAACATCCTGGATACCCCCGGCCACAAGGACTTTGCCGAGGACACCTACCGCACCCTGACCGCCGTAGATTCCGTGATCGTGGTCATCGACGTGGCCAAAGGGGTGGAGGAACAGACCGAAAAACTGGTCGAAGTCTGCCGCATGCGCAATACGCCCATCATCGTCTTCATCAACAAGCTCGACCGGGAAGGAAAGGACGCCTTCGACCTGCTGGACGAAGTGGAGCTCAAACTCGGCCTCACCGTGCGCCCCCTGAGCTGGCCCATCGGCATGGGGCAAACCTTCAAGGGCGTGTACAACCTGTACGAACGCAAGCTGGTGCTGTTCCGGCCGCACGGCAAACAGGTGGAGGAAGAGATCATCGAGATCCGCGACCTGTCGGATCCGCGCCTCGAAAAGGAAGTCGGCCCGGGGCCCGCCAAAGAGCTGCGGGACGAGGTGCATACCATCGAGGAGGTCTACCCGCCGTTCGAACGGGAGGTTTATCTGAACGGCGAGGTGTCGCCTGTCTTTTTCGGCAGTGCCGTCAACAATTTCGGCGTCAAGGAATTGCTGGACTGTTTCGTGGAGGTAGCGCCCCCACCCCAGCCGCGGCCCGCGGAGGAACGGCCCGTCAAACCGGACGAGGACAAATTTTCGGGTTTCGTCTTCAAGATCCACGCCAACATGGACCCCAAGCACCGCGACCGGATCGCCTTTATGCGCATCTGTTCCGGGATTTTCCAGCGCAATACCAACTATTATCACGTCCGGCAGGCGCGGTCGCTGAAATTCTCCAACCCGACCTCCTTCATGGCCGATAAAAAAACGGTGATCGACGAGGCCTTTCCCGGCGACGTGGTGGGCCTCTACGACAGCGGCAATTTCAAGATCGGCGACGCCTTGTCGGAGGGCGAACCGCTCCATTTCAAGGGCATCCCGAGCTTCTCGCCGGAGCAGTTCCGCTACGTCAACAACGCCGACCCGATGAAGTCGAAACAGCTCAACAAGGGCCTCGACGAGCTGATGGACGAAGGGGTCGCCCAGATGTTCGTCCGCGAAAGCGACGGCCGCAAGATCATCGGCACGGTCGGCGCCCTCCAGTTCGACGTCATCCAGTACCGCCTGGAGAACGAATACGGCGCCAAATGCAGCTACGAGCCCGTCAACCTCTACAAAGCCTGCTGGGTGAGTTGCAAGGACCAGGCCGCGTTCAAGGAATTCCTGTCACGCCGCCGCCGCGATATCGCCAAGGATACGGAAGATAACCTCGTTTTCCTCGCCGAATCCGCCTGGATGCTGAAAATGGCCCAGGAGAATCACCCGGAGGTGGAGTTTCATTTTACCAGCGAGTTTTAGATACCAGTTGTCAGTTGTCAGTTGTCAGTTGTCAGTCTCCGCCCGGCAACTTCGCTTAAAGCTTCGTCGCCCGGTGGCCGTAGCTTCAGCG
>JAGQJZ010000176.1 GCA_020430445.1 Nitrospina sp. | reverse complement strand
TCGATGGGTTTTATTGCAGGTCCTTGCGGACGGCAACGTAAAACCCTTTGCATGATCCGAAACTCCAGATATGTCATTCTGAGGAGCCGATGAAATCGGTAACGAAGAATCTCGCCGTTGTTTTTTTTAGGATTTTTGATAAATGAAAGAGAGCCTCTATTGGATTGTACCGTTGGCAAGCTCAGGGCAAGGGTTTTGGGCTTGACCGGCGGGGCCTGAGATGATAATTAAAAGCGCCTCTGAAAAGTGCGCCTGGCCGGGAGCAGACTGAAAAAAAAGGGACTGCGACCCGCCTTGAAATCACCGGCAGAACATTTTAAAGTGTTCTTTTAATTATCCTATTCAGTCGTTTTAACCGGAGAAAGCTTCATGGAAGTCAATACCATCAAGGTTGAAATTCGCAAGCATCATGTGACCCCCGGCGTCAACGTGCTCGACCTGCACATCGACGCCAACGGCGAGAAAATCATCAAACAGACCCAGCACAAGGATATCGACCGCGCCTACCAGAAGTTCGTGGAAGAAATCATCCGCGTGTCGAAGGAACTGGCCGAAGCCCCGATCGAAGGGCACAAAATGGAAGAGGCTTAAACGGACGAGCGCAGCGGTCCCCGCTGTTGCGGTTCGTTGTGAAATCGTTTTGGGTGGGGGTTCCTTGAGGAGGGGAATCAGCCCGGGCGGGCGATTTTCATCTTCTTCAGTTTTTCAACCAGGGTGGTGCGGTTCAAGCCCAGCAGCTGCGCCGCCTTGTTTTTGATCCAGTCGGTGCGGTCCAGCGCCTCGGTGATCAGTTCCCTTTCGAATTCCTCCACCGCCTGTTTCAGGTTGATGCCTTCCTCGGGCAGGCCGTTGAAAAAATTCTGCTGGTGCGACGCGCGCAGGAACTCGGCGGGCGTTTCGTCCGGCACCACTTCCTCCAGCGGCGCCCATTGCTCGTGCGGCACCTCGCCCAGCACCTTCGGCGGCAGGTCGCGCGGGGTCAGGGTCGACGCCCGGCTCAGCACCACCATCCTCTCGATAAAATTCGCCAGTTCGCGGATGTTGCCCGGCCAGGGGTAGCAGCAGAGAATCCGCAGCGCCTCGGCGTCCACGCCCCCCACATTTTTACCCTTCGATTCGTTGAATACCGCCAGGTAATGCTGGATGAGGTGCGGGATGTCTTCCTGCCGTTCGCGCAGCGGCGGCAGGTGAATGGGAATGACGTTCAGCCGGTAATACAGGTCTTCGCGGAATTTCTCCTCGGCGATGGACGCCTCGAGGTCGCGGTGCGTCGCCGCGATCACCCGCACGTCGATCGGAATCGGCCGCGTGCCGCCGACCCGGTCGATCTCCCCCTCTGCCAGCACGCGCAGCAGTTTCACCTGGAGCGCCGGCGGCATGTCGCCGATCTCGTCGAGGAACACCGTGCCGCCGTGAGCCATCTCCAGCCGCCCGATGCGCTGGTTGATCGCGCCGGTGAACGCACCCTTCTCGTGGCCGAACAGTTCGGACTCCAGAAGCTCCCCCGGAATCGCGCCGCAGTTGACCGGGACGAAACTCTCCGACGCACGGCCGCTGTTGTGGTGCAGGGCGCGGGCGATGAGTTCCTTGCCGGTGCCGGACTCGCCGGAGATCAG
>JAGQJZ010000175.1 GCA_020430445.1 Nitrospina sp. | reverse complement strand
CATTTATATGAAAGCCGTGCAGGCGCTGGGCCAGCAGGGCGGCTGGCCGCTCAACGTGTTCGTCACGCCGGACGGCATCCCGTTTTACGGCGGCACCTACTTCCCGCCGGTGGGGCGCTACAACCTGCCCTCGTTCTCCGACGTGCTCAACTTCCTGCACAACACCTGGGAAAACGAGCAGGACAAGGTCGCCAAACAGGGCAAGGCCCTGATCGACTATCTCAGGCAAACGACGGAGCAGGACACCTCGTCCGAAAAAGGCACCGTGGACACGCTGGGCTTCCACGGGGAAGACCGCGCCACGGAACTGTACGAACAGTTTTACGACCACCTCAACCACGGGTTCAAGTTCCAACAGCAGAACAAATTCCCCCCCTCCATGGGGCTGTCTCTCCTGTTACGCAACCATCACCGCACCGGCAAGGCAAAATCCCTCCAGATGGTGGAGACCACGCTGTGCGCCATGAAACACGGCGGCATCTACGACCAGATCGGCGGCGGCCTTTCGCGCTACAGCACGGACTACCGCTGGCTCGTGCCGCATTTCGAAAAAATGCTCTACGACAACGCCCTGTTCGTCACCGCCCTGGCGGAAGCCTTCCAGGTGACGGGCAACGACCAGTACAGGGACTTCGCCAACGATATTTTCGAATACATCGACCGCGACATGACGCACCCGGACGGCGGCTTTTACAGCGCCGAGGACGCGGACAGCGAAGGCGTCGAAGGCAAATTCTACGTCTGGAAACAGGAAGAGATCGAATCCCTGCTCGACCGGCAGACGGCCAGCATTGCCCTGGCGTTTTACAACGTCGCGCCGCCGGGCAACTGGGAAGGCAACAACATCCTGCACGTCACGCGCGGTCCGGAAACCCTGGCGCGCGAGATGTCCCTGCCGGTGGAGATGGTCACCGACGCGCTCGACCGCGCCCGCGCCACCCTGCTGGAAACCCGGAGCCAGCGCATCCGCCCGCTGCTCGACGACAAGGTGCTGACTTCCTGGAACGGGCTGATGATCGGCGCCATGGCCCGCGCCGGGCGGGCGTTCGGCGATACCGACCGCGTCCAGAAAGCGGAACGCGCGCTTCAATTCATCCTGGACAACCTGGAAAGCCTCGAAGGCCGCCTTCTCCGGCGCTGGCGCGAAGGAGAAGCGCGTTACAAGGGCTACCTGTTCGACTACACCTCCATCGCCCACGCCTGCTGTGAACTGTACGAAGCGACTTTCAACCCGCGGTACCTGTCGAAGGCGCGCGACCTCATGCAGACGGTGGAAAACCTGTTCCAGTCGGAAACCGGAGCCTACTATGAAACTCCATCGGACGGCGAAGACCTCATCGTCCGCCAGATTTCCGGCTACGACGGCGTCGAGCCCTCCGGCAACAGCAATGCCGCCATGGTCCTGTTGAAACTGGCGGGCTGGCTGGCCGACCCGGAATACGAACGCCGCGCCGAGCGGGTGTTCCTCGCCTTTTACGACGACGTGAGCGAATACGGTCTCAATTCCTCGTTCATGATGCAGGCGCTCCACCTCTACGCCGCCGGACTGAAAGAAGTGGCCATCGTCGGCGCACGGGGCGACAACAACACCGGGGCATTTCTCGAAGTGGCCCAGAAGCGCTTCTTCCCCAACGCGGTTTTCGCCTT
>JAGQJZ010000174.1 GCA_020430445.1 Nitrospina sp. | reverse complement strand
GATGGGTTTTGGTCCGTTTGACGGCGTAGTCGACCATGGTGTCGGCCTTGATGATGAACGCCCAGTCGCTGGACTGGGCCAGCAGCAGTTCGCGCGCGCACTGGTTGAGCGCGCGGCGGAACAGCCCGTCGGCGTTGGGGAAACGCTGCGCCAGTTCCGTCATCTGATCGGCGGCGGACAGGAGATGCGGATAGATCCAGTGGGTCCTGTCGTTCAGCCAGTATTCGTTGTGCCCCTTGTAGCCCCAGCTCGAAGGCGAGGGTGTCACCGCCTGGCAGGTGGGGAAGCGTTCGAGGTGTTCCCACGGCGTGGTCAGTTGGAACACCTGTTGATCGTAGGCGGATTTGCGGATGACATATTCGAGCCAGCGCGGGCCCTCGTCCCACCAGTGGCCGAACAGTTCCGCATCGTACATCGACACCACCAGCGGCTCCCGGCCGAGCACGCCGCGCAGGTGTTCGATCTGTTTTTCGCGGTTGAACATGAAGTTGCCGGCGTGCTGCGCGGCCTTTTCCATGGCCCATTCCGGGTTGTACGGTTCCTTGAGGTCTGTCTTGCCGGTGATGCGGTAGTACTTGAAGCCCGTCATCTTGCGGTCGCCGGTGGAGGCGATGTACGGGCGCACGTAGTCGTAATCGAGGTCGAATCCGACGTCGCGGTAGAAGTCGCGGTAGTCGACGTCGCCCGGGTAGCCCTCGTTGGCGCTCCACACCTGTTTTGAAGTTTCGAGGTCGCGGGCGAACACGGCAACGCCGTTGGGGCAGACGACAGGCGCGTAATGACCGTATTTGGGGCGCGGCGTGGCGTTGAGCACGCCGTGCGCGTCGGTAAAAAAGAATTTGATTCCCACCTCTTCGAGAAACTGTTCGACACCCGGCGCGTAGCCGCATTCCGGCAGCCAGATGCCGCGCGGTTTGCGGCCCAGCAGGCGTTCGTGCGTGCGCACCGCCACCTGGACCTGGGCGCGGACGGCGTTGGGTTGCGTCATCATCAGCGGCAGGAAGCCGTGGGTGGCGCCGCAGGTGACGATTTCCAGATGCCCCGCTTCCATCACGTTGCGGAACGCGGCGACCAGGTTTTGATGGTAGCGGTCGCGGAACGTGGAACGCGCCTCGGTGAAGCGTTTGTGATAGTGATGCGCCAGATGATGAAAGCGGTCGTCGCCGCGCGTGCGCTCGATTTCCTGTTCCGCCAGGTGGACCGACCGGTCGAGGTGGCGCAGGTAGCGCTCCTGCAGGAGCGGGTCGTCCATCATCGAAAGCAGGGTCGGCGTGAGCGACATGGTCATTTTGAACGGCACGCCGTCGCGCATGAGGCCTTCGAACATGTGGATCAGCGGAATGTAGGTCTCGGTGATCGCCTGGTAGAACCAGTCTTCTTCTAGAAACTCCTTGTACTCCGGATGGCGGACGAAGGGCAGGTGCGCGTGCAGGACGATGGCGAGGTAACCCTGTGGCATTGCGGACTACTTTCCGAGAAAAGGATTGGGGCGGCTGGCCGGAATGTGAACGCCGCGGCTTTCGATGAGCCTGGGCGCGTTCGGGTCCACGCGGACCGTTTCCCAGGCCATGGGCAGGCCGCCGTAGAGCGCGTCGTGTATGGTTTCTGAAATGGGCCACAACTCGTCGACGAGGTGCGATGGCCGGTCCGGCGGCAGCGTGGCGATGTTTGAAAACGTGAGGCCGGCGAAATTTCCCGACTCGTCGCGCAGGCCGATCTCGCCCTGGAACGACGCGCCCGCCGGCGACAGGTGCAGGTACCAGCCCA
>JAGQJZ010000173.1 GCA_020430445.1 Nitrospina sp. | reverse complement strand
CTTCAGGTAGGGTTCGAGCAGGTCGATGACCTTGATGCCCGTTTCCAGCATTTCCATCTGCGTGTCCTGGTCTTCCAGGGTGGGCGCGTCGCGATGGATACTCCATTTTTCATTGGACTCCGGGGCCGGCTTCTGGTCGACCGGCTCACCGACGACATTGAGGATGCGGCCGAGAACCGCGTCTCCAACCGGCACCGAAATCGGCGCGCCGGTGTCGAGCGCGTCCATGCCGCGTACGAGACCGTCGGTGGGGTGCATGGAAATGGTCCGTACCGCATTGTCCCCCAGGTGCTGTGCCACTTCGAGGATGATCTTTTCCTTCTGACCGTTTTCTCCGGCCTTTTCGATCTCGATGGCGTTGTAAAGAGCGGGCAGTTGCCCCTCTTTAAAACTGATGTCCACAACGGGACCGATGATTTGTGTCACAACACCCTTGTTCATAGTCTCTCCTTTATCCTATTCAGCCCTTGAGCGCTTCCGCGCCGTTGACCACTTCAATCAATTCCTTGGTGATGTAGGCCTGACGCGTCCTGTTGTAGAACAGCATCAGGTTGCCGATCATTTCCTTTGCGTTTCTCGACGCGTTGTCCATCGCCGTCATGCGCGCGCCGTGTTCGCTGGCGCTGGCTTCCAGAAAAGCGCGGTAGACCTGGACCGTCATGTACCGCGTCAACAGATGCTCGAGAATGGACTCCTCGTCCGGCTCATAGATGTAATCCACCGAGAGTGTTTCGTCCTTGTCTTCCAGTTGTTCGGGGACGATGGGGAGCAACTGCTCCAGCACCACCTCCTGCCGCAGAACCGACTTGAACTCGTTGTAGACCATATAAATCTTGTCGGCCTTGCGTTCAATAAACATGTCCGCCAGCTTCGCGCCCATGCTCTGCGCGTTCGAATAGTCAAAATCCTTCGTCCAGTTGAGGAACTTGTCGGTGATGTTCATCCGCCGCCGGTTGAAATATTCATACCCCTTCTTGCCGGCACAGATCAGCGAGAACTCCCGATCGGGATTTTTCTCCAGCACCTGCGACGCCATTTTCAGGATATTGGCGTTGTACGCCCCGCACAGCCCCCGGTCGGAGGTGACGACGACCAGCAGGATGCGTTTCCCTTCGCGGTCGTTGAGCAGGGGGTGCAGGTCCTTGTTGCAGCGGGCCGACAGGTGGTTCATGACCTCCATCAGTTTCACCGCGTAGGGACGGGCCCTGAGAATCGCTTCCTGGGCGCGCCGCAGTTTGGAGGCAGAAACCAGCTTCATCGCCTTGGTCATCTGCTGTGTATTCTTGACGCTTCGAATACGCTGTTTTACATCGCGAAGACTGGGCATGGGTTAGAACAGTTCCTTGAATGCGGTGATCGCCGCCTTGAGTTTTTCCTCGGTGGCGTCATCCAGTTTCTTTTCCTTGGCGATGGTGTCGAGCAGGTCCTTGTGTTTTTCTTCCAGAAAGTTGAGAAGACCCGCTTCGAAACGCTGCACGTCCGCCGGTTTGATGTCGTCGATCATGCCGCGCACGCCAGAGAAGATCGAGATGATCTGCTGGACCACGTTGAGCGGCTTGTACTGTCCCTGCTTGAGCAGTTCCACGAGGCGTTCCCCCCGGTGGAGCTGAGCCTGCGTCGCCGGGTCGAGGTCGCTGCCGAACTGGGCGAAGGCCGCCATTTCGCGATACTGCGCGAGGTCCAGCCGAAGCTGACCGGCCACCTGCTTCATGCCCTTGATCTGGGCCGCGCCGCCGACACGGGAAACGGAAAGACCAACGTTGATCGCCGGG
>JAGQJZ010000172.1 GCA_020430445.1 Nitrospina sp. | reverse complement strand
CGAACTGATGTGCGCCAGGATGGTTTTCGGCGGAAAGGCTTCTTCATTCACCTGCCCCTCCTTCATGCACTTTTTCACCACCGTCAACTGGTCCTGCGCGTCGAAGATGACGAATTCGTTCGAATAGCCCAGTTCGCCGATGTGCCGGCGCAGCAGCTTGAGGCAAAACGAGTGGAAGGTGCTGACCCAAGGGAGTTTTTCCTGTGTTTCGAGCTTCTGGAAAATACGCTCGCGCATCTCCCGCGCCGCCTTGTTGGTGAAGGTGATGGCGAGGATCGCCTCCGGCGGCACCTGCTTGTCGCGGATCAGGTGCAGGATGCGGTAAGTGATGGCGCGGGTTTTTCCGGAGCCCGCGCCGGCCACCACCAGAATGGGGCCTTCAGTCGTTTCCACAGCCTCCAATTGGCGCGGATTCAGTTCATCGGCAAGAGACATGACGTCAATGGGGAAACAGGGTGAGAAAAAAAGGGGAAAAATACCGGCGGACCGGGAGATCAGGCCAGGCGCTCCCAGATCGTGGCCGCCAGGGCTTCGATCAGGCCCGGAGCGCTGTTCAGCGATTCGGTACGGAACAGACGCATGCCTTTTTGTTCGGCGTATTCCTTGAAGGCCACATCGATATCGTACAGGATTTCGACATGGTCGCAAACAAAACCGACGGGAACGACGAGCACATTTTTTCCGCCCGCCTCGGCGATCTCGTCCAGCGTCTGTTCGACGGACGGTTCCAGCCAGGGCACGGGAATCATCCCCTGGCTCTGGTAGGCCTGATACCACGGGCTCGGCTGCACCCGTTCGATCAGCGCGTCCATCGTGCGGTTGTAATCGTGGACATAAGGGTCGTCCTTGCCGCGCGGCCCTTCGGGGATGGAATGCACGGTGAACACGGTGTGGAATTCCTCGACGCCTTCTTCTTTCATCGTTTCGACGGCGGCGCGGTAGCGGTCTTCAAAGGCGTCGATCAGGCTGGGGTGGTCCGCCCAACTGGTGATGAAGTAAAACGGGATGTGGCCGGGGACGTCTTTCAACGCTTCGAGAAAAGCGCGCCAGTAACGCTCGGTGCTCCATTCGCTGTACTGCGGCGCAAGGCAGATGGCGACCAGACGCTCGGCGCCGTCTTCCATCGCCTGCTGGACAACGTCCTTGATGAACGGCGGCCAGACGCGCATGCCGCAGTAGACCTTGAACTCGTCGCCTTCCTGGTTGAGAAACTGTTCCAACGCCGCAGCCTGTTCTTCCGTCAGTTTGCGGAACGGCGACGCGCCGCCGATGATCTCGTAACGCTCGGTGACTTCCTTGATGACTTCCGGCGACGACTCCTTGCCGCCGCGGATGTTGCGCAGGTATTCGGGGATATCCTTCACGTCCTCCGGCGCGCCATGGCCGAGCAGGATCACGGCGGTGTTGGTCATCCGGGTCTCACTCATGGCGGTACCCGTGCACCATCTCGACCACCGCCTTGACGTGGTCGACCGGCGTGTGCTGCAGGATGCCGTGGCCGAGGTTGAAAATATGCCCCGGCCGCCCCGCCGCCTGACGCATGATCTCCATCACCCGTTCTTTGACCACCGGAAGCGGCGCGAAAAGGATGTTCGGGTCCATGTTGCCCTGCACCGCGTTGCCGTGCCCCAGCGTGTCCCAGGCCTGGTCGAGGTCGATGCGCCAGTCGAAGCTGAACACGTCGCCGCCCGCCTCTTTCACCAGCGGCAGGATGGACGAGGTGCCCGTGCTGAAATTGATCACCGGCACGCCGGTTTCCTTCACGCCGTCGATGACGCGCTTCGTGTACGGCAGGATGAACTGGCGGTAGTCGTGCG
>JAGQJZ010000171.1 GCA_020430445.1 Nitrospina sp. | reverse complement strand
CAGAAGGCGTCCGCCGAGAAGAAATCCGAGGCCAGCAATGAATAACAAGCCCGATTCTGTCTACAAAATGGCTACAATTGCCCTATCGTGGTGTTGGCTGATTGGGCTTAAGGTATTGAAAAGATTGGTCGGGATGAGAGGATTTGAACCTCCGACCCCTTCGTCCCGAACGAAGTGCGCTACCAGACTGCGCTACATCCCGACTCTATCTGTTGTGTCTTGCCCTCAAGCGGGGGAATTGCCGGTGGGCCGGCCTCAGTTCCCCTTGCTGTAATTATAACGGTCGACGCTTTCCGACCAGAACGACGTGTTCGTCACCTGCCGCTCCACACTGGCGCTCTGACAATGCGGGCATTTCACTTTTTTCTTGTCGACCTCGGAGATCTTCATCTCCACCACGAAATCTTTTTTGCACTTCTTGCAAATGTGATCGTACTGGGGCATGGGTCAGCCTCCCCTGTTGCCATGAAAGGACGAAGGATACACCACTTGGCATCGATTGCCAAGAACCTGATTGAGACTATTTTATCATGTTTTTCGGGGGCTTCCTCCGGTCTTTACCGCCACCCAGCCGCAAAAATTGGCCCAGCGGAAAAACACGTCGACCTCGCGGAATCCGGCCTTTTTCAGCAAGGCCTCGTTTTCCCCGGCGGTCAGGGGAACCAGCACCTTCTCCAGCGCCTGCCGCTTGCGGGCGATTTCCATTTTCGTGTAGCCGTGTTTTTCCTTGAATCGATGGTGTTCCGCGATGAACAGGCGGTCGAGCGCCGGCGTGGCCCCGGCCACCTTCTCGATCAAAATCAACGCGCCGCCGGGGACCAGTTGCCGGTGTATTGATTTTAAAGTCCGGGTCCGCTGTTCGGGGGGGACGAACTGCAGGGTGTAGTTCATCACCACCGCACCGGCCTGCTCCAGCGCCAGCGCGTGCATGAGATCCGCTTCAACCAGTTCGCACCGGTCCTTGTGCGGAGCCAGGCGGCGCCGGGCCTTTTTCAGCATGTCCGGCGAGTTGTCCAGACCGGTCAGCCTGACTGAATCGGGCAGGGCGCGGGCCAGGTTCAACAGCAGCGTTCCGGTGGAACAGCCGAGGTCGTACACGCGGGTTTTGGGCCGGGCGAAGCGGCGGACCATCTCCACTGTCAGTTCGAGGCACTCCCTGTAGAACGGCACGCTACGCGCCAGCATGTCGTCGAACACCCGCACCACGGGAGCGTTGAACTCGAACGGGGTCACCGGACCCTTCGACTGGAACAGCGTGTCTTTTTTACGGGGCATCAATAAAAGAACCCTGCACCCCACGGGGGGATGCAGGGTTTCTGAAAGGGTAACGTTTACGGGCCCTGGATCTCACCGCCGTCGACCGGGCCGGACTTGGAGTTCACCAGCAGTTTGTTGACGGCGTTGATGTAGGCCTGCGCGCTGGCCTCGACGGTGTTGACGCCGACGCCCTTGCCCAAAAGCTCCCGGTTCTCGGACTGGACGCGGACGGTGACCTCGCCCTGCGCGTCCTTGCCCTTGGTGCGCGACATCACCTGATACTCGAGCAGCTTGCACGGGTGCCCGGTGACGCTGTCGATGGCGTTGTAAATGGCGTCGATCGGCCCGTCGCCGCTGCCATCGCCTTCATGGCGCGCGCCGTCGCGGCTGATCAGCACCACATGGGCGGTCGGGGTCGCTCCCGACTCGAAGGCCATTTTCAGGTTCTCCAGCCGGTAGGTGTTGAGCGCATCGTCGACCGTGGTGTTTTTCTGGATGAGCGATTCGATGTCTTCATCGAACACCTCTTTCTTTTCGTCCGCCAGCATCTTGAAGTCGGCGAACACGCGGTCCAGCTCTTCGGCTGAAAGCGTGTAGCCCAGCTTGGCCACGCGGTCCGACAGGGCGTTGCGCCCGCTGTGCTTGCCCAAAACCAGTTCGGAGGCGTCGAGCCCGACATCGCACGGGTTCATGATTTCGTAAGTGTCCTTCTTTTTCAGAAAGCCGTCCTGGTGCACGCCGGATTCATGCGCGAAGGCGTTCTTGCCGACGATGGCCTTGTTGCGCTGCACGAAGAATCCCGTGAGCGAACTGACCAGGCGGCTGCAGGCCATGATGTGTTTCGTGTCGATGCCCGATTCGATGCCGAAGAAATCCCGGCGCGTGCGCAGCGCCATGACGATCTCTTCCATCGCCGCGTTGCCCGCGCGTTCGCCGATGCCGTTGATGGT
>JAGQJZ010000170.1 GCA_020430445.1 Nitrospina sp. | reverse complement strand
GCCCCAAAATTATTTTCATCCTTGTATTTTGATAATACCGTTTCAGTATCAGGATGATCTACAGGTATAGTAAAATCAACTATTTCAGGGTTATCTACCTTTCCGAATTTCATGTAAAATCGTTAATAACTTCGTGTACAACTATTATTTCTATGCTTGACTCAAAGATACGTAATCCTTAATTTTAAAGAAACTTCTTTGACTATGAATTCTCGAACAAACGATCTTTTGGACATCCGTCCGGAGATTCCATCCGCAACCGTAACTATCCAAACCAGTGCTGATGAACGTTTTCAGAACATAACGCTGAGGCCTGTTATTAAACTACAAAATGACCTATTTATTGAGGTTTTTAAAAACTACATTCGCAAACACAAGAATGCTTTTTACGAACTTTCCGTTGAGAAAAAGATTCTTTTTATAGAAAATGCTATTCAAAAGGATATTAAGTTCAGAAATTCTTTAAAAGGTATGGTTATTGGACAATTTACTATTGAAGAATATGATATATACATTCAAAATTCTTCAGCACTCAATAAACGAATGATGAATTTGGTAATTGACCGTTTAAAAGAGCAAGTTCAATTATTTGAGTATCAGGTAGCGTAGTAAAAGCCCCACAAAAATACAGATAGAAAAGCTCATTAATGTGCCTATGAGCACATATTCCGTTTGCTTACGTGCCCCTTTAGAATCGCTGAAGCGTAATATGGATTTGGCTCCTATTAAAAAACCTATTGCAGAAAAATTGCTGGAAATAATAAAGGTCAACACCAAAATACGTTCAAAAATACCGATATAGCGTCCGGCTTTTTTAAGACTTGTCTGTTCTTCTACTCTGGCAATTTCTTTTTGCCAACGCTCAGTTGCCTTACCAATGATAAACCCTACAGGAAATATAACAATGAGATAACCTATTACAATTGCCAATTTATCTATGGATGTGAAAAAAGCTCCTATTTCAGGGAAAACACTACCGAAACCATTGATTAAATACAGCCAGACCAATACAATTATCACCAAATGAAAAGCTTGATCCATTAAAAAATACTTGAGATTGTCCTTTTTTTGATTCAGTTTCCATAAATCGATAAAAAAGTGTGAAACTATGACTATCAGCGGAACTAACAAACTACTCCATTGCTGTAAAAAAAAATATGTTAACACCCCAGCCAATACGCTATGAACATACAAATACCACGATTTTGCTTTGTGTTTTCTTTTGTGTTTGACCATTTTCTCAGTCTGAAATACAAAATCAGTCAACACATGTGCCAACAATAATTGTAGTAGTATTAAAATATTAGTTTCCATTGTTTGCATAGGTGTTATTACATTCACATTTTAATGTTCATTATCCTTAATTTCCAAAGCTTTTTGTTTTATCCAATGAATAGAAATATCAACTGGTTCAGTAGTATTTGCAAAAGCAGTATTATGACCTAGTTTTGAGAATAAAGTATATTCGAAAGGTTTACCTTGAACTTTAAATGCATTAAGATGTTCTATACCCAACTTTACTGGAATCTGTATGTCTTTCTCACCAAAAAGCCAGAGACCTGGAATTGAAAGAGTACTTAGAGCAACTTTTGGGTCAGTACTTACAAATTGATATCTATCAGGGTCATTCATAATATGTTCGCGTGCTTCTGCTTCAGTGTGATTTACCCAAAAATCAGTATTTCCATTGGTATAAAACTGAAATCTAAGCTGTTCCAGTGTTGTAATTGTAGGACAACTAAATAAAACCATAAACTCTACTAACGGATTTTTATTCGCAGTAATTGGAATTATCCATCCTGCTTGACTGAAACCAACAAGACCTATAGGTATATTTTTGTCATGTTGATGAAGTATGTTCACAGCAGCACTTGCATCTTTCGCTAATAGATTAATGTTAACTGAATCAATGTTGTTCGTCCCTACTTCTGGACCGGCATAAACCCCTCCTGACTCTCCAACTCCACGTTTATCATAGGTTAACACTGAAATCCCATTTTTTGCCAAAAGTTCTGCAAACTCAGTCATTCGAGGTTCTTGACCTGAACCATGTACAATTACTAATGCTGCATGAGAATGTTTAGGCTTGTAAATTGTTCCTACAAGACTCACTCCTTCACTCTTGAAAGTTACATTCTCTGTTTTAAGTGAGTCTAATGATTGAGCTATTAATCGATTCATTGGTATCAAAATAAGCGACATTAAAAGGAAGATTCTAAAAAAAATAGAAATCTTTATTAATTTTTTGATCGCTTTAATGTGAATCGAAATACAAATTCTTTTAGTCATAGATATGTTTTTATCGATTTATTTTCAGTCTTTTTCGGCGAC
>JAGQJZ010000169.1 GCA_020430445.1 Nitrospina sp. | reverse complement strand
ATCCCCCTGGGGACGCCAGTTTTTCAGCCAGTTACAGAGTTTTTGAGAACGCCCCCCTTTCCTCTTTCCAAGGTTTCTGCAAGAACAATTGGATTGTGACCATCAAATACCGTTGCCATAGCCGATAGTTTTTCCATCATGGCATGAGCATATCTGGCCGTGATCTTGTTTCCCTTCACATGCCCCATGGTGGGCGCGATGTCTTCCGTCTGCCTGAACCCGGCATGCTCAAGGGTCGACTCATAATGATGACGGAGATCGATCCCAGAACCGGAAACGCCAGCGGCCTCGAACGCCCGGCAAATGGCTTTCGTAATGTTACCGGGTTTGAGTTCAGGAAAATAAGTTTGACCCTTACCCATCGGCTCAGGAATCTTCCGCCACCATTCAAGCAACCAACCGGGCATCATGACGCGGATCCACTTCTGATACTTTTTGGTTTTAGACCGCAGTTTGGTTACAACGCCCGTTTTTAAATCGAGGCCGGTTGCTCTTTTGTCACCATCGGGACGGGGAGTCAGACTCAAAATGTCCGATGGATACATGCCGGTGCAGGTCCAGGTCCAAAAGCAGAGTTCATATTTCCAACCGTGCGGATCCGACTGCATGGGAACGAAATGAGATACACGGAAAATTTCCTCAACAGTCAAAGCTTCAAGAGTAGAAGCGGAAGAAGTATCCAGCCATTCCATTTCCGGAGGACTCCAGGACTTGTCCACAAATCGCATGATCCGGGTTAGGGTCACAAGAAGTTTGTCCAACGTCGACCCACGAAGCTTGACCGCCTTCCTGCGGAAAAAAAGCTCCACTTCGGCTTCATTGATTTCAGACATCGACAACTTGCCGAAGTGCGGTACCAGGTGAACCCGCAACTTGGATTCAACGCCCTCATAATCCTTTTTGACCTGGCCTAAGAAAATATCGGCCTGTTCTTTAAATGTAGATTTTATTGCCTTTGGGTCCTCACCTCTATTCAGTTTGGCCCGGAGCTCGACCAGTTCAAGGTAAGCACGGTCCCAATCCTTGGGATCATCGGAAAGGACATCGGAACGATACTTGCCTTTATGGTAGAACGCCGCCCGGATTTTGCCACCGGATACACGCATCCGCTTCATTGAAACCTCCACGGTTCGAGAGGTCCGGCAAGCCATTTGATTTGGAGGGAAGGATGGTACCATGTTTCCGCTTGTGATATGGTTTTGGGTTGGGTCAGACCCTCATTCTGAGACGATTAACTGACTTAATAAAAATATTCTCTAAAAAAGAATATGTCAAGAAAAAAAATCTCTAAAAACGATAATTTATTTGGGGCACGACTTAAGGCGTGGAGAAAATCCGCAGGCTTAAAACAATATGAAATAGCTGATAAGCTGGGCTTAGCAAGCGGTTATATGTCTGAGGTAGAAAGCGGAAAAAAGACTTTAAGTCAAGAATCATTAAAATCTCTAAAAGAGAATTTTTTGGTAAGCATAGATTATTTGCTGACAGGGGAGGAAGATCAAAAAGAGACAAACTTAAAAAGCTTTGATAATATCGACCTGTCAAAATTCCAATCACCAGATTCCCGGCTTGAGGAACTCTCACAGGAGGAAAAAACCTTGCTCTTGAAGGTTTTGCTCGAGGACCGGGAGGATCATCGAGAACGACTTAAAATTTTAGAAGATTACATAGAATATTTAAGGGGGATTCTGGAGAAAAACCAGATTGAACACTACCCTTTAAACAAACGGAGCGGGACCGGGAATTAGGCCAACCCAAGAAAGGGAAGGTTGTCCAGCTTCGAAATAAGAGCAAGGCATAAACCCAATTATGCCATCAGAATTTGTTACAAAAGCTTTTGAGCCATTACTATCTCTAGCAATCCCAGTTCTTTTTATAATTTTACTAATCAAATTATTCTTCTGGAAAACAGGAGATATCCTTTTTTTCCTTTTGAAAAAAGTAATTTTTCCAAAAGAAAAAAAGCAAAAAAATATCTCACTCAACACTAAAGATGAATTCGACAGGAGATTGAGCACATCATATTTCTATTCCAAAAGGCCCATAAGCCAGGTCGAGCAGAAATTGTATTACACCCTAAACCGGGCCGTTCCGGATCTACTAGTACTCCCCCAGGTGGCATTTTCACAATTCCTAGGAACAAGGGGAGGGGACCCAAAAGAAAACTGGAGCCTGTTCTGCACGGCAAGGCAAAAGGTGGTGGACTTCCTGATATGCGACAAGGCATTCAACATTATTTGCGCAATAGAACTGGATGATAGCTCCCACGACAATAAAGCGGAAGACGATTGGAAAAGAGACGAAATCCTAAAAGAAGCAGGGATCAACTGCATAAGATACGAGGTAAACCAGGTCCCCACACATG
>JAGQJZ010000015.1 GCA_020430445.1 Nitrospina sp. | reverse complement strand
GTTCGGTGATCAATTCGCTTCCGTCGTAGAGGCCGCCCAGTTCACTCGCCGCGTTTTTAACTTCCCGGATGCGGTTGAGCTCATCCTGCCAGTTCTCCGGGGCGTCGATCAGCGAAACAAATAAATCTTCCCGCTGTTCCAAAGGGGAGATTTTCACGTTTTTTGAATTGCCAAACATCCCGGCGAACGCTTTTGCGGTGTTTTCGTTCTTGAAAAAGAAATAGTGAATGAAAGTTCCAGGCCCTCCAAACAGTTTTTGAATGTCGTTTTGGAGTCCCAGGGGCGCGGATGAGGATCTCTTGTCACTTTCTTCGATGTCAATTTCAAGGATGTGGTTGCCTGTGGAATGATCGTATCTGTTTTGATACTCCACGTATTGTATTCTGATCTTAAGGCCTTCGACATAGCGCCTTTTGTCGCCCTCCTTAGCCCAGGTGCGGTAATTTCCCTGGTCGTCGATCATTTCGAACTCAGGCCAGTCTCCCACGCCGCCGGTGTGTATCCGGGTGATTTCTCCGGAAAGATGAAAAACCTTTTTCTCTCCTTTTTCAATCGACTCCCACCATTCCGGGGAACCAAAAAGATGTGGATCGGGAACAATGCCGAATTCCTCGGTTGTCGTCGTGGCCGTTTGAATCCTTTGTATCCGGTCAATGGCCTTGCTGAACCTGTATAAGGGAGTCCAATGGATCATCAGGACCGTAATGGGGTGCAGGGCGCGTTTTTCAGTAAAGACAGGAGGCGGTTGAGCGTTGCGCGCAGGTCGTGACGGTGCACCACCTGGTCGATCAGCCCGTGCTCAAGCAGGAACTCCGCCGTCTGAAAGCCTTCCGGCAGTTTCTGCTTGATGGTTTGCTCAATCACCCGTTTGCCGGCGAAGCCGACGGTCGCGCCGGGTTCCGCCAGGATGATATCTCCCAGAAATGCAAAACTGGCCGACACACCGCCGGTGGTGGGGTCGGTGAGGATCGAAATATAGGGCAGCTTCTTTTCGGCCAGAAGGTTGAGCGCGGCCGAGGTCTTGGCCATCTGCATGAGCGAAAAAATACCTTCCTGCATGCGCGCCCCGCCGGAACAGTTGATGATGATCAACGCGTTCAACTCCCGCACCGCCCGTTCAATAGCGCGGGTGATTTTTTCCCCGACAACGGAGCCCATGCTTCCGCCCATGAATTTGAACTGGAACGCGCACAACTCGACGTGGTGGTCGCCGATCATTCCCGTGCCGGAGATGATCGAATCCTTGCTGGGGTTGTCCCGCTGCGCTGTTTTCAAGCGTTCCTTGTAGCGCTTCAGGTCCTTGAACTTGAGTGGATCGCCCGAAGTCAGATTGGCGTCGTGTTCGATGAAAGAGCCTGGGTTCACCAGTTGGGTGATTCGCTCTTCGGCGCTGAGCCGGAAATGATAGTCGCATTTCGGACAGACGTTGGCGTTTTCTTCCAGGTCGATCTCATACAACTGCACTTTGCAGCTTTTACATTCGATCCAACTGGGGGTGGGTTTGGGAATTTTCTTCCCGATTCCAGATTTGGATTTGAATTTATCGATCCACGACATTTAGCGTAGCTTCCCTGAGTGAGTTTCCTTCGCCTCGGTTTCAGGCCAGATTTCGATTTTAAGCTCGTTGCACATTGACATTGAGCGTAGTTTTCCCAAGCGTGTCGTTCGCGTTATGGTTTTGCCAGCCATTGCAAAAATCAGGGGAGATTGGCCCCGTGGTGCTGGCGGTTGTCGCCATGACTCTTAAAGAGGGATTGGATATACAGGTAAGGGCCGCTCAACAGGTACAGTCCCATCACAACACACAGGGCAACTTTGGGAACGGTGGCAAAGGCGTACAGGAACAGGACCGCGAACAGGAACCGGGTGAACGGAACCCGTTTCTTAAACTCCAGATGTTTGAACGCCGGATACCTCAAGTTGCTCACCATCAAAAAGGCCAACAGGTATACGATGCAGACCATGATCATGGGATTCAGGCGTGTGGAGAATAGGTCCTCCGAAGCGATGATGATGGAGGCGATCACCGCCGCGGCCGCGGGGATGGGCAGTCCGATGAAGTTGCTCCCCATCTGATCGGGCTTGGTGACATTGAAGCGAGCCAGGCGCAGCGCCCCACACAGTAAAAACAGGAATGCCGCCATCCACCCGAGGTGGCCGAAGGGCTTCAGCACCCAGGCGTAGGCGAGAAAAGCAGGCGCCATGCCAAAGGAAATGACGTCGGCCAAGGAATCGTACTGCACGCCGAAGGCGCTGGAGGTTTTGGTCAGCCGGGCCACGCGCCCGTCCAGCCCGTCGAAGACCATGGCGATCAGGATGGCCACCGCAGCGGTGTAGAACTTGTCGTTCATGGTGGCGATGAAGGCGTAGAAACCGCAAAACACGCTGCAGGTGGTGAGCAGACTGGGCAGAATGTAGATGCCCTTTTTGAGTTGTCCGCGGCTGACTTTCATTTAGGAGTCCTCAGGCATTTTTCCCAGAACGCTGCACCCACCCTTCACACAGTCCCCGATCTTCACATCGATGCGGGAGCCCTCGGGCAAAAAGATGTCGGTGCGGGAGCCAAAGCGGATCAGGCCGAAGCGCTCTCCCCGGTCCAGCGGCTGGCCTTCCTTCACCCACCAGACGATGCGGCGGGCGATGAGGCCGGCGATCTGCTTGACCAGAACGGAATAGTTCCCATTGTCGATGAGCACGGTGTTCTGCTCGTTGTCCAGAGACGCCTTGTGGCTGGCGGCGTTCAAAAACTTGCCTTTATTATACCGTATTGCGCGGATTGTGCCCGCTACCGGCACGCGATTGACGTGGACATTGAACACATTCAGGAAAATGCTGATTCGTGTATAGGAACCGGAGAGGAGAGCGTCCTGGTCCGCCTCGATTTCCACCACCTTGCCGTCGGCCGGGGAAACGACCAGTCCCGGCTCCTGCGGCACGTTGCGCTCAGGATCGCGAAAGAAGTTGACGACGAACAGCAGGCCGAGCAGCGCCACGACCGCGGCTGCGGTCCAGCCCAGGATAAAAAAGGCGACCGTGGCCGCAAGCAATGGCAGGATGAAACGGTATCCATCCCCGGCAATAGGAATACGCATGAGGGTTCCGGTTACTGGACCTTCTTGCCGACGAAGGGCATCATATTGCGCAGTTTTTCGCCCACCACTTCAATCGTGTGGTCGGCGTCCTTCTTCAGGAGCGCGTTCATCATCGGCCGGTTGGCCTGGTTTTCGAGAATGAACTCGCGGGCGAACTGGCCGCTCTGGATTTCACCCAGGATCTTTTTCATTTCCTTGCGGGTTTCGTCGGTGATGATGCGCGGGCCGCGCGTCACGTCCCCATAGGCGGCCGTGGTGCTGATGGAGTAACGCATGTTGCCGATGCCGCCTTCGTAAATCAGGTCGACGATCAGCTTGAGTTCGTGCAGACACTCAAAATAGGCCAAGTCCGGATTGTATCCCGCCTCGACAAGAGTGTCGAAACCGGCGCGGATGAGCTCGGTCACGCCGCCGCAGAGAACGGACTGTTCACCGAAAAGATCGGTTTCCGTTTCCTCGCGGAAATTGGTTTCCAGAACACCGGCGCGGGTGCCGCCGATTCCCTTGGCGTAGGCGAGGGCGATTTTCTTCGCGTTTTTGGAGGCGTCCTGGTGAACCGCCATCAGGCAGGGAACGCCTGCTTTTTGTTCATAGGTCCGGCGGACCAGATGCCCCGGTCCCTTCGGCGCGACCATGAACACGTCGACATCGTCCGGCGGCACGATCTGTCCGAAATGAATATTGAAACCGTGACCGAAGGCGAGGGCGTTGCCTTTTTCCAGGTGCGGCGCGATTTCGCTTTCATACAGCGCGCGCTGTTTGTCGTCCGGCACCAGGATCATCATGATGTCCGCCGCCTTGGCCGCTTCCGGAACCGTCATGACCGTCAGCCCGTCCGCTTTGGCGCGCTTCCAGAAGTTGCTCGTCTTGCGCAGGCCGACGATGACTTTCAGGCCGCTGTCGTGCAGGTTGCGCGCATGGGCGTGCCCCTGGCTGCCATAGCCGATAATGGCGATCGTTTTTTTCTTCAGGATTTTTATATCCGCATCTTTGTCGTAATATACTTTGCCCAAGGGATGGCTCCTCTCTCTTGCTAGTTGATGGATTTCACACCGCGACTCATTGCAATACGCCCGGACCGCACCAGTTCCTTGATGCCAAGCGGGCGCAGCAGTTCGAGGAAACCCTGAATCTTCCCCTGGTCGCCCGTAATCTCGATGGTATAGGTCGAAGAGCTGACATCGACAACCTTGGCGCGGAAAATTTCGACGATGCGCAGGATCTCTTCGCGCACGCGCGGTTCCGCGTTCATCTTGACCAGAATCATTTCGCGGTCGATGAAGTTTTCCTCGGTCAGGTCGATGACCTTGATGATGTCGATCAGCTTGTTGAGTTGCTTGGTGATTTGTTCTATTTTTTTATCGTCGCCGCGGGTGACGATCGTCATGCGCGAGATATTGGGATCGGTGGTTTCGGCGACATTGAGGCTTTCAATGTTGAAACCGCGCCCGCTGAAAAGGCCCGAGATGCGTGACAGAACACCGAATTTGTTGGAAACGAGAACTGAAATTGTATGTTGCATGGATGAACACTTGAAAAATTGAATGAAGGGCCTTCGCCCGCCAGGAGTTTAAGCTGGTTATACTAGCAAAAACAATGACTTTTTTCTATCATTTCCGTCCCCAACTTATGAGTTTTCAGTGAACCCCGAGAACCTCCCCGCCAGCCTGGGACGGATCCGCCGGGCCTGCCGCGCCTGGCCCACTCCGGCGGTGACCCAGATCAGCCGGTCGGGCAGCCCGTTCCGCGTTCTGGTCAGCACCCTGATCAGTCTGCGCACCCGGGACGAGGTGACCGAGGCGGCCTCGGAACGGCTATTCGCCCTGGCCGATGATCCGGAGGGAATGCTGCGGGTCCCTCCGGCGAAAATACGCGACGCCATCTACCCGGCGGCTTTTTTCCGCAACAAGCAGAGAAGCCTGCTGGCGCTGTGCCGGATTCTGCTGCACGATTACGCGGGCCGGGTTCCGGACACGCTCGATGAACTGCTGGCTCTGCCGGGAGTGGGGCGGAAAACCGCCAACCTCACCCTGATTCTGGGATTTGACAAGCCCGGTATTTGCGTGGACACCCACGTCCACCGCATCTGCAACCGCTGGGGACTGGTCCGCACCCGCACGGCGGATGAGACGGAGATGGCGCTCAGGGAGACCCTGCCGAAACGCTACTGGAAGGAGCTCAACAACCTGCTGGTGGCCTTTGGGCAGAACTGCTGTAAACCGCAGTCGCCGGTTTGCAGTGAATGCCCGGTTGAAGAGTTCTGCGTCAAACTGGGGGTGACGCGCAAACGCTAGGCGTCTGTCAGAGCGGACCGATCACCTTTTTCTGCATGGCGATCAACTCCTGTATTCCCTTGTCCGCCAGCTTGAGCAGGGCCGAGAGGTCCTTTTCGCTGAACGGATCGCGTTCCGCCGTTCCCTGGATTTCGATGAATTTTCCCGCGCCGGTCCGCACCACGTTGAAGTCGACGCTGGCGGTGGAGTCTTCGTCGTAATTGAGATCGAGGATGTGCTTGCCATCGTAAATACCGACGCTGGTGGCGGCAACGAAATCGCGAATGGGAATAGTGTTCAGTATTTTTTTCTTTTTAAGGTTCTTCAGCGCCAGGCACAAGGCGACAAACGAGCCGGTGATGGAGGCGGTGCGCGTGCCGCCATCGGCCTGGAGCACATCGCAGTCGATCCAGATCGTGCGTTCGCCGAGGTTTTCGAGGTCGACCACCGTCCGCAGGGACCGGCCGATCAGGCGCTGGATTTCCTGAGTGCGGCCGCTGACCTTGCCCTTGCTGGATTCGCGCGGGGTCCGGGTATGGGTCGACCGGGGGAGCATGGAGTATTCGGCGGTGACCCAGCCCTGATTTTTATCGCGCAGGAAAGGCGGCACCCTTTCTTCGACGCTGGCGGTGCACAAAACATGCGTGTTGCCGACCTGGATGAGAACCGAGCCTTCGGCATGCCGGTTGACATTTTTTTTGATGGTGGTCGGGCGCATTTTGTTCAAAGGGCGTTTATCCGGTCGTGCCATGATCGCTCCAGGAAATATGTTGCGGGGATTGAAAAAATAAGGCGGTACCATAACAGGTTGGCCCTGTGGAATCAACGGGGCTTCCCGCTACCGGAGAATAATTTTATTAACATACTCATTTAATTGGCATTATAATAATTCTGGCGGTAAATCTCCGATTGTCTGATTTTCACGGACCCAATATGGATTCTTATTTTCAAAACGGCGTCAAACTGAAGGGGACCCTCACGGTCAATGGCACGGTCCACTTCGACGGAGAGATCGAGGGAGAGATTCTGGCCTCGGATCACCTGATTATCGGCGAAATGGGCCGGGTGAAGGGTAATATCCAGACACGGAATATCACGAACCTGGGGAAGATCCGTGGCAATATCACCGCCGAAAACCGGGTCTCGCTGGCGCAGGGGAGCGATCTGGAAGGGGACATCCTGACCGGTCATCTGGTGGTGGAAGAGGGGTGCCGGTTCGAGGGCCGGTGCCGGATGCACCAGAAGGCCCCCGCGAAAACGGCAGCGCCGGTTCAGTCCACACTGGCGGAGGCTTTACCCAAAATCGAGGAGGTTCCCGGCGAGGTGGCGAGCCCGCCTGCGGAACCCGAACCCGTTCTGGAAAAACCGCGAAAGAAGAAGCGCTGGGCCGGTCCCGTTGCGGCGGGGGTCCTGCTCGCGGCGGGGGTCGGCGGCTGGTACCTGTACCCGAGTTATTTCGGTGAGTCCATCGAGGTCCTGATCAACCGGGGGCAATCCCTCATCGCCCAGAAAAAATATTCCGATGCGGAACTGGAATTTCGCAAGGCGCTCAAAATCACCCGCAACAATCCAAAAGTCTACGCCGGACTGGGCGACGTCTATCTGCAGAAGAAGGAATATAACGAAGCCCTGACCCAGTTCCAGCGTTCCATCGAACTGGAGCCTTCCGCCACGGCAAACCATATCAAGCTGGCCAAGGCCTACACGGCCAAGGGCAAGTTTCAGGAAGCGGCGAACGTCTACCAGGCCGCGCTGGATCTGGACCCGAAAAACTACCTGGCTTTTTATGACATGGGGCAGCTCAAGATAAAGGAAGGGAAGAAGGAGGAAGGCATTGAGCACATCAAAATGGCGGTGAAGCTCAATCCCCGTTTTTACCAGGCGCACGAGGCGCTGGCGGAAATCTACAAAAATGATGGAAAGATCGACGAGGCACTGGCCAAGATAAGAGAGGCGATCAAGGTGAAAAACGACGATCCCGACCTGCACCTGATGGAAGGGGAGTTGCTGATCCTCACCGGCAAGGAGCCGGAGGCCATCAAATCCTTCAAAAAGGTCACCGAACTGTACCCGGAAAACTTCCGCGCACAGTTGAAACTGGCGGACTGGTACTTTGAAACCGGCGCGCTCGACCAGTCCCTGGTCTCGTACCAGTTGGCGGAAAAACTCAACCCGCAGGACCCGAAGGTGCAGGCGCGCCTGGGGAAAATCTACCTCGACCGGAAAGACGAAAAGCGCGCCGGGGAAGCCTTCGCCCGGGCGGTCAAGCTCGATCCCAAATTCAGCGAAGGGCATTACCGCCTGGGGCACTTGCAGGCTGAAAAACAGGAGTGGGACAAGGCCCGGGAATCCCTGAGCAAGGCGGTGTCACTGGATGAACAGATGGCGCCGGCCCATTTTGAACTGGGGCGGGTGGCGTATCACCAGGGACAGTTTGACGAAGCTCTGGACCACTTCAAGAAGGCCCTGAAAATCGACAAGGATCCGGCGGAGTTTCACCTGTGGGAGGGGAAAGCCATGACGGAACTCAAACAATACGATGGCGCCGTGAAGACCTTGTCGCAGCTTATCAAGGATCAACCGGAATTGGGAGAAGCGCAATACGAACTGTGCAACGCCTACCGGAAAAAAGGCTACTACACGGTTGCCATCCGGTTTTGTGAAAAAGGTTTGGAGTTGATGCCGAAGGATGTCGAAGTCATGAACCGTCTGGCCTGGTTGTATGCCAAAAAGCGGATGAAACTGGATGAAGGCCTGGCGTTGTCGCAGAAAACCCTGAAACGGTTTCCGGACAAGGCGGACTTTATAGATACTTTGTCTGAAATCTACTTCGCCAGGGGAAACAAGGAAAAGGCGGTGGAACACATTTCGCGGGCGCTTGAACTGGAACCCGACTCCAAATATTACAAGCAGCAGCTCTGGCGGTTTGAAAACAACGATCCTCCCACCGGTTGATTCAGAACCATCCCGCCGATTTCATTCCGATATACCCCCCGTAACAGAACAGCAGAATGATCCCGTCGCGTTTGACCAGGACGTGCTCAAGCCGGATCAGGATCAGCAGCAACAGGGTGAGGCCCCCGCAGAACAGTAAATCCATTTTGATGGGGGTCGCGATCTCAAGTGGATGCATCAGGGAAGCCGTGCCCAGCACCATGGTCACATTGAAGATATTGCTGCCGAAAACGTTCCCGAGCGCCATTTCCCCGTGGCCACGGAGAGCGGACATGGCGGACGATACGATTTCCGGCAGGCTGGTGCCCACCGCAACGATCGTGATGCCGATCAGCCATTCACTGACGCCAAAAGACCGGGCAATGTTGACCGAGCCGTTGACCATCCAGTGCGCGCCCAGAACCAGACCCGCGAGTCCCACGGCGATGAGCAGGAACTGAACGGAAAGTCCCGCGTTGGGGAAAAAACGGTGGTCTTCCTCGAGTTCGGCATCCCCTTCATCGCGCGAACCCAGGGAGCGGAGAATGTACGCGACGAGGCAGGCGACGAGTACAAGTCCTTCGACCCGGCCGAGAAACTGGTTCCAGTTGAACAGCAACAGGAGCGCTGTTGCCAGCAGCAGGGGCGGTGTTTCGCGTTTGAACCGTTCCGGCTGAATGGCCACGGGAACGAGGCATGTGGTGATCCCCAGAACAAGCCCGATGTTGGCGACGTTGCTGCCGACTACATTTCCCAGGGCGACTTCCGGCGCGCCCTTGATCGCGGCCAGAATGCTGACGCAGAGCTCCGGCGCGGAGGTGCCGAACCCCATGATGGTGGCGCCGATGACGAACGGAGGCAGGCGGTAGTGGCGGGCGACACGCACGCTGCCGGTGATCAGGAGGTCACCGCCGTAATACAGGAGCGCCAGTCCGGCCAGGATTAGGGTTAAATCAAGCCACATGGAGATTGGAGGAAGAGGTGCGTCCGGCCGGGCAAACGGGAGTGGAGACAGCCGGAGTTCCGAAAACTGCCTGAAACAGTATCAGGTTATGGTAGAAATTTAAACCTTTTAAGGGAAGTAAAAAAGCACCCCGGAGCCGGTGAACTCCGGGGTGCTGTTTTTCGAAAATGCTTTGACTAGTGATGGCTGTCTTGCATGTTGTCACTGCCTTCGGACTTGCGGTCGTGATGGCCTTCCTTGTATTCACCGTGATGATCTTTGTATTCGCCATGGTGGTCCCGGTATTCTCCACCGGCCTGTTCGCCGTCACTGCCTTCCGTTTTGTAGGCGTGACCCTTCCGGTACTCGTGACCTTCCGGGTGTCCCGATTCATAGGTATCGCTGCCTTCTTTCATGTGGTGTTCCTTGTATTCCCCACCTTTTTCATGGTGTGCGTCGTCGTGGGCCAGGGCAGTGCCGGATAACGTGAGCAGAACCGCCAGCGTCAGGATTCCTGACAGGGTGCGAGTGCGTTGCATTGCTGTCTCCTTAAAGGGTGATAGAGAGTTCGGTCAATGAAAAGCCGGGACCCTGCCAGGCAGGGTTGTGTGTTCTTGGTGTCGCCGTCCTATAAGATTAACTTACAGGAGGAGAGAAAGAATAGCGAAAAAAGGGGGCGAAATGAATTCGCCCCCCGGGGAGAATGTGTTCTCTGGTTTTGGGAGATCAACCCTGCTTGGAAAAGAAAACGAAGGAGTTTTTAAATCCGGCGCGGTTCAGGTCCGAACGGGCCGATTTGGCTTGCCCGGAGGATTCGAATCCCCCAATCTTGACCACGTTGACCGTTTTGTTGTTGACCGTTTTCGTTCCGAGAGTCGGCGTAAATCCGGCGCTTTTCAATTTGTTGGCCATGCGGCTGGCATTGGCCTTGCTGGAGAAGGCGCCTACCTGCACGAAGTAGCCTCCGGCTGCGGTGCCGGCTGATTTTACGGGAGTCTGCAAGGTCCTCGCGGGCGGCAGGCTCAGGGCATTGAGCGGAGTGCCTGTGGGCTTTTGCGTTTTCGTGGTTTCGGTTTTGGAAGCGCTGGAAAAGCTTATTTTTTTAGAAGGACTTTTGGACTCGGCAACCGGCGCCTTCGCGGTTTTGACGGGCGCTTTCTCGGCCGGCTTCGCCGGTTCGGGTTTGGCCGGCGTCGCAGGCGTTTTGGCCACGGGCTTTATTTCAGGGACCGTGCTCCCGGCGGCCGCGTTGGTTTCCTGGGAGGCGGGTGCCGGTTTCGCGGCTGCCTTGGGAGTCAGTTGGGCGACTTTGGGCGCTTCTGCTTTCTGGGATTTATCCGGTGAAAAGGACTGGGATTGAATGCCATAGTAAAGGAAGCCGAGCAGGCCGATGGCCACGACGGAGATGGCGACGATTTTGGTGTTCTTAGCGCGTACCTTGCGTTCCGCTTCGATTTCAGCTTCAATCTCCGCGTCTTCAATCAGGTCGTCGATGCGCTTGGTGTAACGGACGGGAGGTTCTTCTTGCGGGGAGTCTGGTTTTTCAAGGGTCAGATTGATTGACATGGCATTACCCAGAGTGTGGAGGTTGGTATTTCCTGATCAAGGTCTTATTATTCAATAGACTATTTTTCATTCCCGGTTTTCCGGTTATAGTTCCGGTTCCCTTTTGCTTCTTAATTTATTGAATTTCAATCAGTTAAAAACAGTAAAAACTAACCAATTGATTTCATTGCTATTATATTTTTACAAAAAACAGGTGTCAAGTGCAAGTATTTGTAGTTTAATAAGTTTCAGCCCTTTTGCATGCCACCGGAGCTCCCTGTGATTTCCAGTCCGAACAATCCAGACCTGTCTGTCTCGATGGGGAAATTTTCCCTTAAAAATCCAGTGGTTGCAGCTTCGGGGACGTTCGGGTACGGGCTGGAATTCACCCCGTTTGTCGATCTCAACCAATTGGGGGGATTCTGCACCAAGGGGTTGTCTCTCGAGCCGCGTCTGGGCAATCCGGTGCCGCGCGTGGCCGAATCGGGAGAGGGCATGCTCAACGCCATCGGGCTGGAAAACGTGGGTCTCGAAAAATTCGCCGCTGAAAAACTGCCGCGCATCGCGCAATACTCCTGTGCGGTCATCTGCAATTTTTTCGGCAACACGGTGGAGGAATACGTCCGCATGGCGGAGGCGCTTTCGGCGCATGAACGCGTCGACGCGTTGGAGATGAACATCTCCTGTCCCAATGTGAAAGAAGGGGGACATCAATTCAGTTCCGATCCGCGCCTGGTCGAAGAGGTGGTGGGGGCGGCGCGGAAGGCGGCTGCAAAATTTCTCATTGTGAAGCTTTCGCCCAACGTGACCGACATCACGGAAACCGCGCGCGCGGCGGAGGCGGCAGGGGCGGACGCGTTGTCTTTGACCAACACCCACGTGGGCATGGTGATGGATATTGAAACCCGTGCGCCGTATCTCGCCAATATCACCGGCGGGCTGTCCGGTCCGGCCATCAAGCCGATTTCATTGCAGATGGTGTACCACACGGCGCGGGCGGTGAAGGTGCCGCTGTTTGGCGTGGGGGGAATTCGCACGGCGGAGGACGCGCTGGAATACCTCATGGCCGGAGCACGGGCGGTGCAGGTGGGAACGGCCAATTTTTTCGATCCCGGCGTAACGCTTAAGATTGTGCAAGGGATGAAAACCTGGTGCCGCGACAACGGCGTCCGATCGATTTCCGAACTGTATCCGCTCTAACTCCCGCTTTCCGGGAGGTGCACCCGGGGCACCCGCTTGCCGACGCCGCACATGATTTCGTAGGGCAGGGTGCCGCACCAGCCCGCCACTTCCTCGATTGAGATCGACGCTTCTCCCTGCTTGCCGAACAGCACCACCTCGTCGCCTTCCTGCACGCCGGGAATAGCGGTCACGTCAATCATCGACAGGTCCATGCAGATCGCTCCCACTTGCGGGACACGTTGGCCGTGGACGAGCACCTGCATTTTGCCGGAAAGGCTCCGTTGCAATCCGTCGGCGTACCCGACGGGCAACGTGGCGATCAGGCTCTCCCTTTTCGTGGTGAATTTGCGCCCGTAGCTGAGCGGGGTTCCGGAGGGAATCGGGTTCAGCCGCAGGATGCGGGTTTTCCACTGCATGACCGGGGCAAAGCCGTGCGGACTGTTTTGCAGGACCTTGCGGTAAGGCTCCAGGTCGGGGGAGGTCAGCACGCCGTAAAGCAGGATTCCCGGGCGGACCATGTCCAGGTGGCTTGCAGGATATTGCAGCAGCGCGGCGCTGTTGGCCGAATGGGCGCACGTTACGGGAATGCCGTGCTGCTTCAACCGGTCGAGGGTCGTTTCGAATTTTTTCAACTGCTCCCGGGAAAAAGCCGGGTCGGCTTCATCCGCCGAGGCGAAGTGGGTGAAGACGGAGTCGATGCGCAGGGACTTGAACGCCGCCAGTTCCTCGAAAAATCCGGGCGCGGACTGGGGGGCGATACCGAGGCGGCTCATGCCGGTGTTGACTTTGACATGCACGCCGGCCTGCCGGTTGAGCCGCTCCGCCCGGCGGGCGATGTCCCGCGCCAGTTCGAGCGAGCACAGGGTGGTGGTCAGGTCGTTCTGGATCAGGTCGTCGATTTCTTCCGGGAACACGCTGCCCAGCACCTGGATGGGAACCCGAATGCCTTCCCGCCGCAGCAGCAGACCCTCTTCCAGGATGCCGACGCCCAGGGCGTGAGCGCCTTCTTCCACCAGAGCCCGGGCGCAGGCCACGGAACCGTGGCCGTAGCCGTCCGCCTTGACCACGGCCATTGTTTTGACGCCCGGACGCAGCAGTCCCTGTGCGGTTCTGAAGTTGGACCGCAAAGCCGCAAGGTCGATCTCGGCGACCGTTGTCCGGTGTTTGCCGGTGCTGGTATTGGCGTTGTTGATGACGGTCTCCGTGGTGACGTCTCCGGTAGGAACGCGGGGATTATTCCCGCCGGCTGCGGCCGGTGGTGGAAACGCGGTTGGCCACCTTGGCCTTGCCGGTCCCGCGCACGGCGCGGGCGGACATGAACGATTCGTCCTTGGCGGTTTTACGGATCAGGTAGCCCCGGTCGCTGTAAAAATTGTAGGCCATGGCGTTGATGCCGTTGTCCTCCTGGCACCAGTAGGTGGAGCCGCAGCCTTCGGGAAAGATGAAGTCGAGGTGGACGATGTCGCCGTTGAAATCCATGTTCTTGGAGTCGTGGTCGTAGAGGTTGCGGCATTCCTGGTTTTTGGGCAAACGCCAGTCGTCGTGGCCGCCGAATTTCTGCTCGTTGAGCCAGGCGACGAACTTGTTGGCGCCCTTCCAGTTGCACCAGCGGCCCCGCATGAGGTAGCTGTCCTCCTTGGTCCACATCAGCTTGTATTTGGTGTCGCTGATGGTCCCGTTTTCGTTGTCGATAAAGCGTTCGGCCATGTGAAAGTGGAGTTGAGGCGTTGAAACCGGGTCTTCCGGCAGAGGGGAAGACGTGCTTTTAAATAAAATACATTATCCGCACCCGGCAGTTCAAACAAATTCAGGGTTTTGGCGGCACCCCATCCGGGTTATTCTGAAAACTCCAAAGGAACGTTTGGGTGCGGGCGGGACTTGTGGTATCTATGGAATTTTTGCACGATTCATCAACTCAATCCCGAATCGGGAATAATTTCGAATCCCTTTTTGCACAGGTAGGATACATGGCCGCGAAAATTGAAATACAAAGTTTCTTTTACGACCTCATTCACTGCAAGGACAAGATCCTGACTACGTTCGACAAGTGGGACGAACAATTTGCCGATGACCCGCGCGGTTCCCTGGTGAGCGGAATGCGCGAGTGCCCGGACGAGGAGTTGATCAATCTGCTGATCAATATCCAGCGCATGGCCACCGGTTACGGGCAGATCAAGGAACTGATGGACCAGGCGGAGCAGGCCGAGGTGGACGCCCAGCACGATATCGTTGACGGAGATGATGACGATGACGACGATTTCTAAATGACTCTTTATCCCGCAATCCGGTTGTCCCCCCTGTGCAGGGCCGCTTTGGGGCTGGCGCTGGTGTCGCTTCTGGCCGGTTGCTCCGGCGGCTCCAATCCGGAGCAAAGCGAAAACTCTGCGCCCGCCAGGGGGATCGTCAGCAAGATCGACGGCAAGGAGATGGTGCTGGTGCCCGCCGGGGAGTTCCTGCTGGGAACGGACATGAAGGATCCGGACAACACCCACCTCAAGATCGGCACCGTGAAACCCCTGTTTGTCGACCAGGGGCCGCAGCAGAAACTCGACCTGCCCGCGTTCTACATCGACAAGTATGAAGTGACCAACCGCGAATACCAGCGTTTCCTGGAAGCCACGCGCTATCACGACCGTCCCTCTCACTGGGAAGGGGAGGCGTTTCCCGAAGGAACGGGAAACCAGCCCGTGACCAATGTGTCCTGGGGCGAGGCCATGGCCTACGCGCTGTGGGCGGGGAAGATTCTGCCCACGGAGGAGCAATGGGAGAAGGCCGCGCGCGGAACCGACGGCCGCCTGTTCCCCTGGGGAAATGAATACCAGAAAGGGATCTCCAACATGGGATTGGAGGGGAAGAAAGACTTCGCCAATGTGGGCGAATACCCGAAGGACGTGAGTCCTTACGGCGCGTACGACATGGGCGGTAACGTGATGGAATGGACCTTGAGCTGGTACCTGCCGTATAAGGGAAGCGACTACCGCAACAAGAAAATGGGTGGACGGTTGAAGGTGATGCGTGGCAACGGATTCCAGAAGGGGGGGCATTATTTTCTGGACGCGTACCGGTACGTATTCCACCGCACCGAAGCCGACCCAGACGAATTTTACGAAAATGTCGGGTTCAGGTGTGTGATGCCGGTTGGGGAAAAGGGTATTAGGTAAAAAGGAGAAACCTTTTGTCATTGCGAGGAGCAACGCGACGACGCAATCCAGAAGTCTGGATCTAACCCTTCGGGGCACGGATTCTTCGGATGAATATCTGGGCCACGCTCCCTATTTTTGATTCGCTTGGTAGCCCCGTTTTTAGCGTTGCAGGCGTCATTAGGGAGAGGTGGTTGGAAAATACAGACTTGGAAAGGACAAGCCCTTGTGGAAAGAATAGACAGGGGATTGTATAAGTTGCAGCTATTGGGCGGCTCGGTGGTTTTGGCTTTGGCAAAATAAAATATTCTTTTTCAGTAAACTTCTCAATCCGGCTTCTTTGTAAATTTTAGTTTTCCATTGGTATATTACCCCTCAATAGAAAATATTAAAAAATGCTGGCGGGGGAGGGTGTCGATTTCCTCTTCCAATTTGTAGCCGGCGGCTTCCATTTCCTGCTTGATGATATGGCTCTCGGTATAGTGATGGAACGCTTCCTTCTTGAAGTCAATAATCGCCACCCGCGCGCCGGGCTTTAAATACTGTTTGACGTTTTTAAAATAGGCCGTCCTGTTTTCCAGATGGTGGTAGCTGTCGCAGGAGAAGATCAGGTCGATGCCCGCTTGAGGAAGTCTGGGGTCGTCCGTTGCGGCCAGCACGGTTGAGACGTTTTGGTAGCCGCCCTTCTCCGCCCGCCCGTTGACGTATTCGTTCATCTCGGAGTTCACATCCACCGCATAGACTTTGCCCGAGGGGCCCGTGGCATCGGCCAGGCGGAAGGTGAAGTAGCCGCTGCCCGAGCCGAGGTCGGCGATCTGGCTTCCCTCCCGGATTTTCAATGCAGCCACGACCTCGTCCGGTTTCTGCCAGACGGCGCGTTCGGGCGATTCGTAGGCGGCGATCCGGTCTTGCGTGTTGAACGCGGTCAGGCCAAGGAAGAGGGCAAGCAGCAAAAATGCAAAGGGAATTCGGTTCACTTTCATAACGGGCTCCTGTTGGGTTGAACCCTCAGTTTAACCCGGTTTCAGCAGAACCGGATCAGTCGAAAATGGTGTTCTTGATGTCGGCGCCCTTGGTGTTGGCTTTGCTGTGGTTGGAGTCCACCAGGTAGGCGTTTTTCAGGTTGGACTTGGCCAGGTTGGTGCCGTGCAGGTTGGCCTCCAGGAGGAAGGCCTTTTCCAGATTGCACTCCTCCAGGTTGGCGTAGGTGAGGTCGGCTCCCTCGAGATTGGTTTCGATCATGGTGGCGAATTTGCAGAAGGCGTCCTTGAGTTCGCAGCCGATGAGGATGGCGTTGGACAGGTTGGCTTCGGGCAGTGAACAGGAGTTGAAGTCGGAATATTTGAGCGTGGCGCCGCGCAGGTCGACATTTTCCATCCTGGAAAAACTGAAGTCCGCCCCGCGTGCGTTGATGCCGGTCATCACGCATTTATTGATTTCGGACGACTTGGCGTAGACATACATCATCCGGGCGAAGCCGAAATCGCAATCCGAGATTTTCGTGTGGTACAGGTTGGTGTGGTTGAGATTGCTGCCCCGGAAATCGCACCCGCGCAGGGTGGCTCCTGAAAAAATGGCGTGCTCCAGGTCGGTGTTGCGGAAACTGCACTGAACCAGTGTTGCGTCTTCAAAATTGGATTCCCGCAGGGACGTGTTGCCGAAGTTCACGTTTTTGAGCCGGGCGTTGCGGAACCTGGTGCTTTTCAGATTGGCTTCCGAATAGTTGATGTCGGTCAACTCGGCCTCGTCGAAGACCACGTCGTGGAGCACGGCGAAGATAAACGACGTTCCGTTCAGGCTGATTCCCTTCAGATCGTAGCCATTGAGGTTCACCCCGTCCTGTGTGGGGTTTTTCAGGGCCTGGTTGAGGACTTCTTCGACTTGAGACATTATTTCTGGTTGTCAGGAGGGAGCAGCGCGTTCATGCTGCGCCGGATTTTTTGTGGATTGACCCGGTCGTGAATGCCCATGACGCCGACGCGAATGGCTTTCAGCAGGGTGGTTTCGTTTTCCGTCCGAGTGTTCAGCTTGGCGACCAGCGGAATGAGGATCAGGTTCGCCAGCATGATGCCATAAAACGTGGTGATCAGGGCCGTGGCGAGACCGGAGCCGATCTGGCTGGGGTCTTCAAGCTGCGACAGCATCTGGATCAGGCCGATCAGCGTTCCGGCCATGCCGAACACCGGAGATTGCACGGCCATGAAACGGAGTATTTTCTGGCCGCTGTTGTGGCGGTCTATCAGCGCCTGCAGTTCGCGCTCCATGATCTCCTGAATTTCCCTGGAGTTGTATCCATCGACGATCATGGAAATTCCGGACCGTAAAAACCGGTTGTTGAGAAACTCTTCTTCGGACTCCAGGCGCTTCATGCCCCCGGTTCTGTATTTTGAGGAAAGCGACATGATGATGTCGACGTAATCCGCGGGTTTGTGCACGTCGGGTTTGAAGGCATTGATGAGGACCGGGATCATGCCCATGATTTTTTGCGAGGGGAAGGCGATGAACGCCGTGGTCACCGTGCCGCCGAATACGATCAGGGCGGAGGGAATGCTCCAGAACAGGCCGACATCGCCCTGGTAGAGAATGGCGCCGAAAATGAGCAGGACCCCGAACAGGGTGCCGAGGATGGTCCCCATGTCGACAACATTCTGCTGCGGGGCGGTGTCGATTCCCTGTTGGGCGAGTTCTTCCTGTGTTTTGACTGCTGTTGCCATTAAAAGTTAACCCTGCGGGGTGCGCAATGGATCAATTCGCGGCCTCCGCGGCTGCCGCGTCACGGGTCCGAGCCCTGAGAGACTTTAAAATATAACTATTTAGCCAGGAAAGGCTCAATACATCTCTGCGGTTTCCGGGGATAAAAACCTTAAGGAAATCTTCCTTATCCGCTTCTGTTCCAGTCACTTGCGGGCCCAGCTCCGCCAGAGCCCGGTGCATGCAGTTGAGGCCTCCGTGGGTTTTGCAGAACAATTCGCCCCAGGACGTCAGGTAAATCGCCGTGACGGCCCTCAACCGTCCGATACGCTGGTTCAGGAATTCCGCGTGTTTTCCCGCTGTTTCAAACTCCTTCCGGTTGTCTTTCAGGACCTCCGCCGGAATGGGGTTGCCAAAATCCAGGATCATGAACAACTGGACGATGTGGGCGGGGGCCAGCAGATGCTCGTTGGGGATATTGGCCACGTCGACCTGCGCCAGGTAGGTGGAAAGATCCTGCAGGATGTTCCGCAGATCCAGGTCCTTGATCGACTGGTGTTGCTCCGACCGCAGGAGGATTGCGGTGTCTCTGCGGAACAGGCTGTTGAAACAGGTGAAGGCGAGAAGGAATTGCAGCGAAGCCGCTTTCTTGATTATATTTTCCTTCGGAATCTGCTCGAGAAAGGCCTTCGACCTGCCCCGGATCAAATACCATTCCCCTTTTTCCCGGGGATTGGTCTGGTGGAACAGGAAGGTGAGTTCCTTCTCTCCGGTTTCCCCATCGATCAAGGCGAAAAGACTTTCTACCTTGTAGTTGGACTTGTTGAAAAAGCTGAACAGTTTTCTTCCCAGCAAATGCGTGTCCCGCTCCGTGATGAGCGAATTTTCGTTGCCCAGTTTCTTGTTGTGTTCCGAGATGATGCGGTAGGAGTTCATCAGGATCTTGTTGATGCGGTCCCCCAGCGCCACCTTTTGCATCATCTGCCACTGGATATAATTGTTGAGTTGTTCCAGGCGGTTTGTGGGCCAGTCCCATTTTCTCACCAGTTCAATCAGGACTCTTTTCTTGCCGTCCCGGGTTCTGCGGTCCATGTCGTCGCCGGTGACCTGGGTCCCGACCTTGATATAAAAAGCGGTTCTCAGGGCGTCCACTTCGTTGAAGCCTTTGGAGCCTTTGAAATAGCTCTCCGAGCGCAGGAACAGGCTCAGGTAGGGGTCGATTTCATCGAAGGGAACCTGTGAGAAGACTTTCTTTTTGATTTCATGGCAGAGAAGGTTGAACCGTGTTTGGCTGAACATGTAGTCTTCCAGGAGCCCCATTTTAATGAGGGTTTTGAAAGGGGCCTTGAAGGACTTGATTAAAGCCCAGATGGTGCCGCCGAAAAACTCGTCGTCCGCAATGTCCTCGACGTTGCCGATGTCGACAAACTCGTCGGGATTGAGCAGGGTCTGGTGGCGGCGGATCATTTCGCAGTTTTTTTCGTATTGTTCGTCCGTGGTTTTCAGGGGCATGATCCACCAGTACGGTATTTTGCCGGCGATGATCACCAGGGTCCGGTACATTTCCTCCTTGAGGAGTTTGGCCAGGGCGGAGCCGGTGCTTTCGCTGTCGCTTTCCCCGAAGATATTCTGTTTGACCTCGTCAATATCGTTGACGAAAAAGTGGATTTCCAGCTTGTGGTTTTCCCAGACCCAGTTTTCGATCAGTTTCAGTTTGCGATTGAACAGTTCGAGTTGCTGCTCGGTCACGCTGCTTTTTCTGACCAGCAGGGTGTAGTCGAGGTCTGATTTCTGGGTGTGGGCGATGGAGCCGACGCTTCCCATCAGCAGGACTGTTTCGATGAACGGCTTGTCGTAGTTGTTCCGGCGGATGATGACGTCGGGAAACAGATGCTCCGCGGTGTAGAGAATTTCCGGGTTCAACAGGTAATTGTAGATGCCCTGGGGAACATCGCCTTCGACGTATCCGGGCAGGCCTGCCTGGTTGGAGTGTAAAAGACGCGGGATGAGGGTGAAAACCCGCCGGTCGTTGAAGGCCAGAATTTCATTGATCCGGTCCAGTTTGAACCGGTTGTAGCGGATGAACAACTGGCGGTTGTTGAACAACTCGTTGGTAAGGCTGGTTTGCCCTTCCGTCATGCGTCCCCTTCGGGTTGTTGAGGGATGGAATTGGATATTCCTGAGGAGGCCTCAATCGTTCGACGTTTTCATTTCAGCGACTCGCAGGCCCTGAAAAACAGGACCTGTTCGCGGCCAATGTCAATTTATTGGAGACGTCCTTGATATAGGATATAAGGCGCACCGGTAAAAAGCCACTGTCAAATTGCCGGATGGGGAACAGGCCGTGGAAGAGGGCGGGTCACTTTCCGAACGCCCCGCTGGCCTGCCGGATCCGGTCCGCGTCGACTTTCACGCCTGTTTTTTCCTGCTCTTCCCGGACCACGTCCTTGTCCTTGACCAGCACCACCTCCACCCGGCGGTTCTGTGCCCGTGCCTCATCTCCTTTGGAATTTTCAAGTTTGGGACGGAATTCGCCAAATCCCGTCACGGCGAATTTTTCCGGCGGAATCTTGAGCTGGTCGATCATCACCCGGGCCACCCGGGCGGCACGCGCGGCGGAGAGCTCCCAGTTGGAAGCGAAGGCGCCACCGGCGCGCAGCGGAACATCGTCCGTGTGTCCCTGGACCCGGACTTCCTTGAGTCCTTCCAGATACTGGTCGCCGATGGCTTCGAGCAGGACTTCTTCCGCTCCGGATTTCAGGTTGGCCGATCCGGGAGCGAACAACTCGTCTGATTTGAGAGCGATGTGTAAAGTGGCCCGGTTTCCCGGCACGAAGGTTTCGTACCGGGCCTGGTGTTTTTCCGATTCCTTTTTGATCCAGTTCAGCATCTCCCATTCTTTCTGGGTCAGGTAATAATTCTTCTTGTCCACGCGGATTTTCCGGTCCTGCCAGGAAGAGGTGACGTCGAACAGTTTTTGCGCATCGATGCGGGAGACGGAGACCATGAGGATGAACACCGCGAGGAGCAGGGTGATCATATCCGAATAGGTGATGAGGAACCCTTCCAGTCCGGATGAGAATTCGGCCGTGGCCTGGGCGCGGCTTTCAACGTTCATCCGGCTCTCCCGTTTTTCGGAAGCGTCCTTTTCCTCATTCAAGGAGACCTTCATTTCCAGTTGGGCGACGTAGTCCTGGAGTTTATCCAGGTCGGCCATCAGCTTTTTCCGCTCCTCCATCATTTCATGGAGTTCCATTTTCAGGTCCATGATGATTTCAGAGGGAAGCATGCCCTCTTCGCCGGGTTCCACGCTGCCGTAGAGCATCTTTTCGTAGTTTTCGATCAGGTCGTCTTTTTCCCGCAGGAGTTTTTCAATGTCGCGGGAAGGCATGGCGGAGCGCTGGGAAAGCTGCGCCTTCATTTCCTCGATCTGCTTGACCAAGTTGTCGATATTCTCCTGTTCCTTGCGCAGCCTTTTGAGTTCTTTCAGGAGGAGGGATTTGTCTTTTTGATTCTTGTCGTTGAGTTTTCTTTCTTCCTGGACCCGTTCCTTTAAATGTTTTTCGCGTTCCTTAAGCTTTTCGATTTTTTCCTGGAGTTCCGGAGGGGCGGGAGCTTCTTCGCTGTTCGCCTCCGGTGTTTCCCGGGTGCTGTCCTTTATTCCGGAATGGCGGGCGATGCGGGCCGCCCAGGCCTGGGACTGGGCTTCGCGAAGCTGGTTTTCTTTTTCTTCAATCTCGTGGGTCAGTTCCTGGATTTTTTTCCGGTTCAGGGTCAGAATCGCCTGGATTTTCTCATTCAGCAGGTTTTTCTCTTTTTCCTGCTTCTTGAGCTCGCTGGTCTTGGCCTTCAATTGCTCTTTGACGAGCTGTATGTTTTCTGTAGGGTCCATGGTATTTGTCCGGTTTCCTTCCTATCGGTTGGAAAGGATGAGATAATTATATTAAAATCAAGGCTTAAAAGGTATATTGTTGCAGTGAATCGCGGCAATTCGTTTCCCGGTTGGGCTTCCCTGGCCCTATTTAATTGAATTGATGGTTGAATCAAGTCCTTCCACGCCATCGTTACCCGGAACTCCCCTTGACTGACCCGAAGCCTCTGCTGAAATCGAAGTTTTTCTGGGTGGGCATCCTTTACTTTGCGGAAGGGTTCCCCCTGGGCGTTTTCTATGACGTTTTTCCGGTTCATTTTCGTCAGCAGGGAGTGGACCTCTGGAAAATCGGGTTCATGAGCTTGTTGGGACTTTCCTGGACCATCAAGTTCATCTGGGCTCCGGCGGTGGATTATTATCGCTACCACCGCCGCTGGATTTTCGCCATGGATGTGCTGATGGGAGTTGTTCTTTTGCTGTTCGGCATCTGGTTGGAGTTCGGTCCCTGGGTGTGGGTGGCCATCGGTCTGTTCACCCTGTTGTCCGCCACCAGCGATATCGCCATCGACGCGTACACGATCGAAATGTTCGACAAGGATGAACTGGGCATGGCGAACGGGTTGCGCAATGGCTTCTACCGGGTGGGCATGCTGGCGGCCGGGTTCATTCTGGTGCTCAGCGATTGGCTGGGCTGGACGGCGACCTACATCGGGGGAGCGTTGATTCTGTTCTCCTGCGGAGCGTTTATTCTGCTGGCCCCGGCGGAACAAAATATTGTGACCCGCTCATCTGTTTCGGCGGGAGATGAGTGGCGGCGGTTGATCCGGCACCCGCAATCCCTGACCGGGGTTTACCTCGTCCTGCTCATGCTTCTGGGGCTGGTCGATTCGCGAATGAAAATATTCGAGGCGGGCTCGCTTGCCTGGCCGCTCCTGATCGGGGCGGGTGTCCTGATTTTTTGGGTGGGGCGGACGGCGTCCGCCAACAGGAACGACGAAGACCGGCAGCAGTTTCACGCCGCGCTCCGCCAGGGCCCGATGTTCGGCGCCATGTTCGAATTGCTTCAACGCCCGCACATAATCCCCGTTGTGATTTTTATTCTGATTTACAAGCTGGCCGACACTTCCATGGGGTTCATGGTCAAACCGTTCTGGGTGGATTCCGGATTTTCCGCCTCGGAGATCGGGTTGGTTTCCGTCAACATCGGTCTCGGACTTTCCATAGCGGGAGGCATTGCCGGCGGATGGTATACGGATAGAGTGGGCATATTCAAGGCAGTCTGGGTGCTGGGACTTTTACAGGCCATGTCGAATCTGGGATATGCCTTTGCCGCTGTCAGCCTGGAGCCCGGAGCCGGTCTCGCACCCGATGCGGCGGACCGGGTGGTCCTGTACGGTGCGAGCGTTGTGGAATCCTTCACCGGGGGGTTGGGCTCCGCTGCATTTCTTGCATTTCTGATGGCCATCGTCAACAAGCAGCGGTCGGCCTCTGAATACGCACTTCTGTCGTCTATTTTTGCCTTCAGCCGGTCGGTGGCGGGGTGGGCCAGTGGTTTCGGTGCGGAGGCCATGGGATACGCGCCTTATTTTTTACTGACCTTTTTTCTGGCGTTTCCCGCATACGCTTTATTACCATGGGTCCGGAAAATGCTTGAATTCAGCCGCCTTGAAATCAAGTGAGACAGGATTCCCTGATCATTTACCTGCATGGATTCGCGTCCAGTCCCGGTTCCTATAAAGCCACGCTGTTTCGGCGGTATTTTGCGTCTTCAGGTGTTTCCCTGGTGATTCCCGATCTGGAGGGAGGGGACTTCCGCAACCTGACGGTGACCAGCCAGATCAATATCATTCGGCAAACGATTTATGAGAATCCGGCGGAGCGCTACGGCCTCGTTGGGAGCAGTATGGGGGGTTATCTGGCTTTGTTAACGGCCCAGATGGAACCCCGAGTCCGGTGCCTTTATTTGATGTGTCCCGGTATCAATTTCGTTTCGCGTTGGAAGAAGAAGGTCATGGGGGAATTTAAGCCCAACGAAAAATTTCCGTCCTTGATTCAGGTTTTTAATTATCGTTATAATAAAATTGTCGACTTGAATTCATCCTTGTTTCAAGACGCTGAGACTTGGGATTCATTGAACCTTGAGAGATGTCTTCCCACCCGTCTGGTACACGGAGCTCAGGATGAAGTGGTTCCTCTGGAGGGTTCCCGATCATTTTGCCAGACCCGTCCCTGGGTTGAGTTGGTTGAACTGGATTCAGACCACGGCTTGCTGTCCCATGGGAGATGGATCGTTAAGGATGCTTTTCGTTTCTTTCAATCGCAGAATTTAATAAACGGCGGACAATGATTACAGCCACCAACAAGACCAGAAAAAGGGAAGTCAAGATCGTCGTGGTGGATGATGATCCGGAAATACTCCGCTCCCTGAAGGAAGATCTTGAAGACCCGTCGGTGCGCGTGTTTGCGGCATCGGATGGTGAATCGGGCCTGGACCTGATTCACAATGAAAAACCGGACCTGGTCATTCTGGATGTCAGCCTGCCCTTCATCAGTGGTCTGGAAATCTGCGACTTCCTGAGGAAAGACAATTATTTTTCAAGAATTCCCATTGTGATGCTGTCCAGCCGGGACATGGGAATTGACCGGATCAATGGGTTGGAAACCGGGGCAGACGATTATGTAACAAAACCCTACAACCCGAGAGAACTGAAACTTCGCATCAAAAGAATTTTCTGGCGGGTGTTTGGCGATGAAACCGACGACCTGATTGTTCTGGGTGAGCTCAGCGTCAATCTGGCTTCCCACAAAGTGGCGGTGGCGGGCAGTTCCATTGATTTGACCCCGACCGAATACCGCCTGTTGTGTGAACTGCTGGACAAACCCGGCAGGGTGAAGAGCCGGGACCTGTTACTCAGTAAAGTCTGGAACCATTCCGACGATCTGTTTTCCAGAACGGTGGACACTCATATCCAGCGGCTGCGCAATAAACTGAAAAGCGCCGGCCAATTTATTGAAACAGTCCGCGGCATTGGTTATCGATTCAATACGGACGGGATGGACCTTTCCTGAACAAATCCTGAACCGGCATTTAAAGTCTTACCCCTCCTCTTTCTTTATCCGTACCCACTGTTGACTTTTCTTCGGTTGTGACAATTCTGTGACCAAAAAAACATGCAACCTTAAAACAAAATCTATAATCTAAATTTATTAGAAAGCTGAATTAAACAGTGTAAACCTTTCATGGTACGGAGAATGTAATGACTGACAATCCCGATTTGTCTCAAAAAATAGATACGGTAGGCGGACGTCTCAGGATGTGGAGACATTCCAATATGCTGCGCTTGGTCGATCTGGCGGAACTGATCGGGGTGTCGCAGGGATCCCTTTCCGATCTCGAAAATGACAAGAGCCTTCCTTCTGCCGGGACCCTGACCGGTCTTTGCGTTAAAACAGACCTGAATATTTACTGGTTGCTGACAGGGCAAGGCCCCATTACGGTAAAAGACCGGAATCTGGATGTGGACACTTCCAGCGATGCCACTTTCATGCAGATGATGCAGGACAAGGACCTGAGAAAAACCGTGAACCGTCTGGTCGAGGTTTACAAACGCGGCACGCCTTCGCAAAAGGCCATGCTGAAAGGCTTTCTCAGTGGAGTGGAACTCGACGTGTCCTGACGGGGAGAGCGTGCTTTGCTAGAGCAATACGCCGTTCTTTTTAACCCATCCCCGTTCCCCGCTCGGTAATTCGATCTCAAGCCAACTGCCTGATTCCGAAAGTACACTCAATATCGCTCCTTCATGAAACTGGTAGAGCACTTTTCCGGCCTGGGATTGTGCGGTGACGGCGTCGAGGGACTTTTCGATGACCACGGCTGTCGGTGGTTTGTGACTCAAGGGACCTTTGGCCAGGCATGCCAGAAGTGCCACCGCCGCCAGGCCGGCGACTATTTTTTTGGTTCGCTCCAGCCCTTCATTCTCCCGGGTCAGGCTGATTCCTGAAATCGACCAGTACGCGAGGTTGAGAACCAGGAAGGCCAGGAGGTGTTCCGGCAGGTTGAAGTCTTCCAGCCAGAACAGGAGAGCTGCCGCCGCAGGCGGACGGCGGCCGTCCCAGATATCCGCTGTTTCACGCAAAACCAGTTGCAGGTTGGCTTCAATGTCTTCATCACGCGGCAGGTACGCCTCCGCCTGAAGGTAATGCCAGATGGCGGTCCCGGGTTTTCCCAGCTTGGAGCAGGTGTTCCCCATGTTGTAGTGCAGGTGACCGTTCTCCGGATCCTGTTCCAGCAAACGCTGGTATCCCTCCCGTGCTTCCGTGAAATGTCCCGCCTGATAGGCGCGGTTGGCCTGAATCAGGGTTTCCGTGTCCGGGCTTGCCGCCTGGACTGTTGAAAAACAGGCAAGCCATATCCCCAGCACCCCCATCCAGCGCAGCGGTTTCATGCCCCCTCCAGTTCCCGGATCAATCGGGAAGATTCCTCGATCAGACCGGTTTCATCGATTCCGTTGACCGGAGCGTATTCGATTTCCTGACAATGTTCGAGCAATGCCAATGCGGTTTTGACGTGTTGCTGGTCCAGCCCAAGCCGCTTCAGGCGGGTTTCAACCTCGCCCGGAGTCAGGGCGGTTCCCTGGAAATCGAAACGATCGCCGAGGTATTCGCGGACCACCAGGGAAATTTCCCGCGCCAGTTTTTGCGCGTCGAGCGCCGGGGTCTTCTGGATCTCATTCAGTTTGTCCAGGGCCTTTGCGCGGGCGTTCTGCCTTCTGGCGAAAGCACTGTCCAGTTGCATTCGCCTCCGTTTCAAATAATAGGAACGGAAAATCAAAAAGCCCAACGGCGGCAGGAGCAGGCCCGGAAGCAGAATTTCCGGATACTGGAATCCCCGGATGCCTTTATCCAAAATTCCGGGTTGGGTGTGGATTGGCAGGAGTTCGCTGGCTCCGCGTTCGGTGTTTTTCGATGTGGCGGAAGAGTTGCCCGTTGAAAGGCTGGAAGAAGGAGCGGCTCCCGGTTGGATGGTCACATTGAGCGGACCGGTGGACAGGGTTTTGTACACTTTTTTTTCCGGATCAAAATAGTGCAGTTGGATTGCGTCTACGTTCAATGTTCCCGGACGGGTGGGAACCAGGGCGTATTTGAATGTTTTGCTCCCTTCAAGGAATTCACCGGACGGCGACTCCTCCGTCACCGGCTGGTCTTCATAAAGTTTGAAACGGTTGCCCGCCGCAGGGGGAGTCAGTTTCACTTCATCCATGTTGGCCCGGCCTTTCAGGGTGATCGTCCAGGTGGCGGTCTCGCCGACTGACAGGGCGTGTGGAGTCAGTTCCGATTCCAGTGTCAGCGGGCCGGTGAGGGGAGTGAACCCCTCCGGTTTCCCTTTTTCCGGAAATGGCCGGACGGTGATTTCGATCGGCTGCGTGCGGATTATTTTTCGTTCGAGCGCGGCGCCGCCGGAGAAAAAGGGGTCGTTAAAAAAGGGGTCGGGCAGATGAAAGCGGCCAAAAGGGGAGCGGTTCTGGGAATTCTGCTTGAGCAGGTCGAGTTGGAAAATTCCCGGGGGAATGCTGAGCACTCCCTCTTGCATGGGAAACAGCGCGTAGCTGGCCTCGGAAATGTAATACCGGACCCCGTTGATCACGCGGCTGGTCTCAACCGGATCGCCGAGTTCCACCTTGCGGAAATGCTCCAGCGGCGCGTCCAGGGTCGCGTTCCGGATTTCGACCTTGCGGTACAGCCGGTAAGTGAGGATGATTTGTTCCTGCAGATAGGGCGATGTGTTGGAGACTTCCGCCTCGGCGAAAATGGGGGCGTCCTTCTCCGGCAGGCTGGCGGAGGGGGCCACCACGGTTATGGTGATCGGCGGCGCTTCGTAATGCTTGCCGTCGAGGTCGAGCTGGACGGAACCGAGGGTGAAGGTGCCTTCTTTTTTGGGGAGCAGGAGGTACCGGTGGATGACCGAAGCGCTGCGGGTTCCGTTGATGATCTGGATGGATGAAGAGGTGCCGGCGGGTTGGACCTGAAAGTCGGGCAGGGGAGGCAGCACCGGGGACCCGCCCTGGGTTGTTCCGTTGATGCGGACGGAAAGTTCGAGGGAGTCGTCCAGCGTCAGGTGGGTCCTGTCCACCGTTGCGGAAATGCTGACCGTCGCGGTTGCAGCGGCCGGAACCAGGCTGAGCAGGAAGAGGAACAAACATCCGGTCCAGAACCTGTATGTGATGGCTCCGCTCACCAGTCCTTTGCACCTTCAACGAATAAATCCTTCATCTGCCCCTGGGCCTGGCGGCGGGTCATTTTATTCAAATCCTCTTTCAGCGAATTGAGCCAGCGGTCGGCCTCGTCCTTGTTCATGGCGGTGACTTCTTTTAAAGCCTGGGCAGCCTGCTTTTGTTCTTCCGGAACGGCGTTGTGAGGAGACGTCTGGGGATCAGATGGGTCATGATCGGGAGGCTGGTTTTCCGCCGACTGCGTGCTGTCATCGGCTTTGTCTGGGTTCTTATCCGGAGCGCCGGCATTTTCCTGGGGAGAGGGCTCGGTGTTTTCCGGGTTTTCCTGTTCTCCCTGGTTTTCCGCTGTGGACGGATTCAATCCTCCCGGACGGGGCTTTTGCTCCTGCTGCATGTTGCGCGGCATCGTTCTGCCGGACTGTTCCGCCCGTTCCTTTTGCCTACGGACGAATTCCAGATTGTATTTGGCGTCCACATCGTCCGGAGCCAGTTCCAGAGCCTTTTTATATTCGCGGATGGCCGCGTCCGCGTTGCCCATGCGGTAGTAGGCGTTGCCTTTGTTGTAATGCGCTTTCTGTTTCATCTCCGGGTTGGAGAGGGAGCCCTCGGCCGCGGTAAAGGCCTCCACAGCATGATCGAAGCTGCCCAACTGGTAATACGTGCTGGCGAGGTTGTACAGAACGTCCCCGTTCCCGGGCTCCGCCAGGCGTGCCGCTTCAAACTCCTTGAGGGCTTTTTTATATTGCTTCTCGTTGTAGCGGTCCACGCCGTCCTGGGCGGGGTCGCTGAAGGGACCCGCAGCGGCAGGTCCCGTCAGGAAAGCCCAGATCAAAACACCGAGAACGCTTTTGGCCGTTCTGGAAGCCATCACCCGTGTCAACAGTCTTACCTGCGGTCGCCCATGATGCGGAGCAGGTGCAGGAACAGGTTGATGAAGTCGAGGTAAAGGGTGAGGGCGCCGACAATGGCTTCCTTGGTGTCCTCTTCGGTTCCCTCGTTGCCGATGATGTTCATGTTCTTGATCTTCTGCGTGTCGTAAACCGTGAGTCCAGCGAAGATCAGCACGCCGATGATATTGAGCGCGCTGTCGAAGGAAGCGCTGGCGATGAACATGTTGGCGATCCGGGACAGGATCAGCCCCACCAGTCCCATGAACAGGAACTGGCCCAGGCCGCTCAAATCCTTTTTCGTGACCAGGCCGTACAGGCTCAACGCGCCAAAAGTACCGGCGGTGACGAAGAAGGTCCAGGCCACGGACGAGGTGGTGTACACCAGAAAGACGGAGGACAAAGTCACGCCTGTGAGCCCGGCGTACAGCAGAAAGACACCGGTCGCCTGGCTGGCGGACATTTTATGAGCCCAGCCCGCAAGGTACACCACAAGCCCCAACTGGACCACGATGAGGATGATGGGAACGGCCTTGTTGCTGAACACCAGGTTGATCATGGTTTCGCTGGAGGCGATGTACAACGCCATGACGCCGGTCAGGGCCAGTCCGGCGGCCATCCAGTTGTAGACCCGGACCATGAAGCGCTGTTGTTCCGCCGCAACGGCGCCGGCATCCATATATCGAGGCATGTTCTGCATGCTTTCAACTCCTGTGTTGGAAATTTAAAGGGAACCTATGGTCGACGGTTCGCAGGCTCTGGAAAAACACGTCCTGCCCGTGACCGGAATGATTGCCTGAGGCACCCCAACAAAATGAATGAATGGACCGGAGAACATGCCTCCGGGTTCCGGGACTTCCCTGTACAGTGTATCAATAAAATGCGGCCGGCGTTGGGTCAAGGTGTTGCGCCTGTTGGAAAACAATGAGAAATCCCCTAGCGTTCGCGGACGCTGCGTTCGACCATGAGAAACACCAGCCCCAGGACGAGGAACCATTGAAACTGTTCCTGCCACCGTTTGCGGCGGTTGCTTTTGAGGTCTTTGGACTCCACTTTCTGCCGGATTTCTTCCAGGTAGATTTTTTCAAGGTCCATGTCCCCGGTCACGGATTTGACGAAACTGCCTCCGGTTGTCTCGGCGATCTGGCGCAGGAGCGATTCGTTGAGCCGGGACATGATCATGTTTCCCTTCTCGTCTTTTTTGAATCCCCCGCCCGCCGCCGGAATAGGAACCCCCTCGGTATTGCCGATCCCGATCACAAAAATCTTCACCCCTTCCGCTTTCGCTTCCCGGGCGGCGGAAAGGGCCAGGCCGCTGTGGTCCTCGCCGTCGGTGATCAGGATGAGCGCCTTCGACTTTTTTTCCTTGCGGCTGAACGCCTTGACCGAGGTGCCGATGGCGTGGCCGAGGGCGGTGCCCTGCACCGGGATGAGGTCCACCCCCAGGGCGGAGAGGAAAATTTCCGCCGCGTTGTAATCCAGAGTCAGGGGACACTGCACGAAGCTGGTTCCGGCGAAGGCGACCAGGCCGATGCGGTCGCCTTCGAGCATGCGGATCAGGTCGGTGACCTTGTGTTTGGCGCGTTCCAGCCGGTTGGGCTTGATGTCGGTTGCGAGCATGCTGTTGGAAACGTCGATCGCGACGATGACATCGGCTCCCTTCTGGTGGAGCTGGTCCCATTGAAACCCCCATCGGGGCTGCGCCAGGGCTCCGGTCAACAGGACCCAGGCGGCCAGCCACCAGAACACGCGGGAGCGGTTGCAGGTCAGCGTTCGTGGCGAGACCAGGTGGCCGAAGAGGGTTCCTCCGGCGAACCGGTCGATCAGTTTCTGTTTCCGGTTCCAGGCCCAGCGGAAAAACAGGTACAGGGCGAGGACGCTCCAGAGCAGGTACAGGTATTCGGGTTGGCCGAATTTCATCAGGGAATCCTCACCAGCAGCCATTGCGACGCCAGGACTTCCAGCAGGAGCAGGGACATTCCCGGGACCAGGAAGTAGGGATAGAGCTCGTTGAACTCCGAATGGTCGATCCAGCGCACTTCCGATTTTTCCAGTTCGTCGATTGTGGCGTAGATTTTCTGCAGGGAACTGGCGTCCGTTGCCTTGAAGAATTTTCCGCCGGTGATTTCCGAGATTTCGCGCAGGGCGGTTTCGTCGAGGTCGACATTCCTGAGGATGGTCCGCGGGCCGAGCGGAGTGTCGACCCTGAACGGAGCCCTTTGATTGGTGCCCATGCCCACGGTGTAGATTTTGATCCCATAAATTTTGGCCACTTCCGCCGCCTGCGACGGAGTGATGTTGCCGGCGTTGTTGCGTCCGTCGGTGAGCAGCACGATCACTTTGGATTTCGAGGTCAGCTCCTTGAGGCGCTTGACGGCGATGCCGATCGCCGACCCGATGGCCGTGGCGTCTCCGGCGATGCCGATGGTCAGTTTGTCGATGAAACTGTGCAGGATGGAGTGGTCCAGAGTGAGCGGGCACTGGGTGAACGCTTCTTCGCCGAACACCACCATGCCCATGCGGTCGAACTCCCGCCCATCGACGAATTTCGCCACCACGCCCTTGACGGCGGTGAGGCGGTCGATGGGGGTGCCTTTCTGTTCGAAATCCATGGCGCGCATGCTTCCCGAGGTGTCGATGGCGAGGATGATGTCCACCCCGGCGGAAAGAATTTCCGTGCTCTTGCGGCCCTCCTGTGGCCGGGCCAGTGCCACAACGATGAGAACGACCGCCAGGCAGCGCAGCACAACGGGCAGCGACGCCAGCAGATTGGTGAGACGCGAGCGCAATTCAAGCAATTCCTCCACGCCGGAATAACGCATGCGCGCCAGGCGGTTGCCGGTGCTGAAGTACAGGATCAGTGGAACGAGTAAAAGGAACAGCAACAGCCACGGGTCCTGGAACCGGAAATAGGTCATCCCGCCTCCGCGTGCTGTGCCGTTGCGGTCTCAGCGGAGCCGGTATTTTTTGTTCGGGAGGTCGTCTGGATAAAGGCGCGCGCGGTTTTCATCAACCGGACCGCCTCGTCCGCTTCCACTTCAAAGCGGGCGAACTTCACCAGGTCCGATTCGCTGAGAATGCGCAGCGCCTCTTCCCTTTTTTCCGGTGCCGGGTCCCGGTGCCGCGACAGGGCGCTTTCGATTTCCTGCGTGGTCCAGTCCAGCGCCGGGATGTGGTAACGCTCCCCGAGGTACCGGCGAAAAATTTCCGAAAATTCAAAATAGAGTTCCCGTATCTGCCCGCGCAGATGGTACCCCTTTTCAAACAACCGTTCGAGCTCCCGCAGGGCCAGTTCATCCGCATCCACAGGCGGTGGCACGGGGACGGTGGGTTCAATCCGGTTGCGCTTCACCCAGCGGCTGGCCAGATAGCCGATCAAGGATGCCAGGCCGATAAACGCCAGGGTGGGCAGGACGTACTGTTTCCACGGCCAGGCTGCGCCGACGATGGGTTTGAGGTCGCGGATATTCGTGGGCTCCCCGTCCCGGTAAAGCACCGAGCGGATGGAGAGGGTGATCTCCGGCGGCTGCACCTGGCCGGAGCCGGTCTGTTCCGTTGCACCGCTGGGGTCTTCGTAACGGATGGGCGGCGCGGGCAGCGTGTGCAGGCCCACGCGGTCGCCGCGCAGGCGGAACCAGAATTCCTCCACCGTTTTGCCGTCGCGCTGGCGCTCGGGCGACGTCCCCTGATCCACCAGGTCCAGGCCGGGAAATTCCCCGGGGGTGTCGGGGGCGAGGATGCGGATGCCGGGTTCATGCGTCACCGTCAGTGTGTAGGTGACCAGGTCGCCGACGGTGATTTCTTTTATGGAAATGGCCGCGTCCACCGTCACCTTGCCCGGCGCATTCTCTCCCTGTGCGGCGGATGACAGGCAAAGCCCGCCGGCGCCGAAGAGGAGGAGGGCCGAAAGCGCGTGCAGTAAGGCGATCCGTTTTATCATGGGTTCGGGTGAGGTTTCAGCCGGGCGATGCAGGCGTCCGTGGTGGCATTCAAATCGTCTGTCCACGGAGCATCGGCCTGGATCGCCTGGGAATGGAAAAGGAGCACCAGTCCGTCGCGGCAGTTGTCGAGTTTGACGTAGAGTTTCCCCGCCTTGTAGGCGGCTTCCGCGCGCAGTTTTGGGTTGGACTCGTTTGCGTTGAGGAATTTTTCATATTGTCCCAAAGCCTGGTCGTAGAGTCCTGCCGACTCCAGTCGCTCCGCCACCGTCAACAGTTCATGACCGCGGGAGGTTGTCTCTCCGGTGGAGCGGGACAGCAGTTTTTTGATCAGCAGGGTTCCAAACACGCCGAAGGCGAGGACCGTGAAGATGCTGAAGATCAGGATGCCCCGTTTTAGATTCGGGCTGATTCCCTGCACCGGCGGCTCGGAACCGGAGGATGCGGTTTCTTTTTCCAGGGGAGGCAGGACGGGGTCCTTCGAGATATTTCCGGGCCGGTTTTCCTGCACGCCGGATTTAGCGTTTTCCGTTTTCAATGGCGTTTCTCCCTCATTTTAAAATACTGGACGATGGGGTTGATCGGGGACCCGTCGGTGCGAATCCGGATCGTGTCGATTCCCAGGGACCGCATCCAGCGTTTACGCTCGTGGCTGTCGCGTTCCTTCATTCTCTGGTACTTCAGCGTCAGCGCGCGGTCGTGGGTGTTGATGATCACGGTCTTTCCCGTTTCTGCGTCTTCCAGATGGACCAGCCCGGCCGCAGGCAATACGGATTCTCTGGGATCGGAAATTTCGATCGCCACCAGGTCGTGTTTCTGCCGCGCCAGCCGGAGCGCGGTTGCGTAATCCCGGGCCTGGAAATCGCTGATGAGGAAGGCCACGCATTTTCTTTTCTGGACCCTGAGCAGGTATTCCAGCGGCAGGGTGATGTTGGTTTCCCGCCCTTCGGGTTTGAAGCTCAAAATCGTCCGGATGAGGTTCCAGATATGCGACCGGCCTTTTTGCGGCACGATAAAATGCTCGATGCGGTCGGAGAAAATGATCAGGCCCACCTTGTCGTTGTTTTTGATCGCCGCGTAGGCGAGGATCGAGGCCACTTCCGCCGCCACTTCGTTTTTCATTTTGTCTGTGGAGCCAAAACGGCCGGACGCGCTGACGTCCACCATCAGCATCAGGGTGAGTTCGCGTTCCTCGCGGAATTCCTTGATGTAGGGATGCCCCATGCGCGCGGTGACGTTCCACTCGATCAGGCGGATGTCGTCTCCGGGTTCGTACTCGCGCACTTCACGGAACTCCATTCCCTTGCCCTTGAACGCTGAAACGTATTCGCCCGCCATCATGTGGTTGACTAGGTGGTTGGTCTTGACCTGGATTTCACGGATCGTCCGGATCAGTTCCGGAGAGAGCTGACGGTCGTTGCGTTCCCCGGGGATCTCCGGCAGGGGAGCCCAAAGGGCGCGGACCAGGGTTTTGAAGGATTCCCACATGATGCGGTCAGGGCACTTCTACGGTGTCGAAAATCTGTTTCAGGATGTCGTCGGAATCCAGGTTTTCCGCCTCCGCCTCGTAGGACAGGATCAGCCGGTGGCGGAGGACGTCCGGCGCAATCGTCTTGATGTCCTGCGGCACCACATAGCCGCGTCCCTTGATGAACGCGTAGGCCTTGGCCACCCGGTTCAGGTAGATCGAGGCGCGGGGGGAGGCGCCGTACTGGATGAGTGGCGCCAGGGCTTTCAGGCCGTGGCCCTCCGGGTCGCGGGTGGCGGTGACCAGGTTGACGATGTAGTCCTGCAGGTTTTCGTCGATATAGAGGCTGTCGATGATTTCCCGCACCTTCACCACGCGCTCCGGGTCCACCACCGCCTGAACCCTGGGAATGTGGTTGGTGGAGGAACCCATGCGTTGGAGGATTTTCTTTTCCTCTTCTTTGGATGGGTAGCCTATTTTGAGCTTGAACATGAAGCGGTCGACTTGGGCCTCGGGAAGCGGGTAGGTTCCTTCCTGTTCGATGGGATTTTGCGTTGCCAGAACCATGAAGGGCGATTCCAGGGGGAACGTTTCACCGCCGATGGTGATCTGCCTCTCTTCCATGGCTTCGAGCAGGGCGCTCTGCACCTTGGCCGGAGCCCGGTTGATTTCATCCGCCAGGATGATGTTGGCGAACACGGGACCCTTTTTGATGACAAACTCCTCCGTCCGCGGCTGGTAAATCTGGGTGCCGATCAAATCCGCCGGCAGCAGGTCGGGGGTGAACTGGATCCGCTTGAACGAGGCGTGAATCGTTTGCGCGAGGGTTTTGACGGCGGTCGTTTTGGCCAGGCCGGGCACGCCCTCGACGAGAACGTGTTCGCCGGTCAACAGGCTCAAAATGAGGCGTTCGATGAGGTAGGTCTGCCCGACGACCACCCGCTCCATTTCGCGGAACAATTCTTCAATGAATCCGCCATGTTCGCGGACGTTCTGTGTCAGCAGTTCAATTTCCTGGGTCATAAAAAAGTGCTCGCAGGGGTAGGGTCCATGAGATGATAGAGATTCACAAACCCGCTAATATAGCAATTCCGGGAAGCCCGGCTCAAGACCCGGATGCGGTCCGTTCACGGAAGTGTAAAATTAAACCTTTACAAAATCGACCGATTTTCTACAATACCGCATTTACATCCAGCATACCTCAATTGGGGAAATACGTTTCATGAACGATGTCAGCGCCGAAACCATTATCGAACAGTCCCTGAATGTCGAAAACCAGGAACTGGATCTGCGGGAAAGGGAAATTGACGACGCCACTCTTGCCGAAATCCTCAAAAGCGAGAAGTTGAAAGGCGTCACCGCCCTTTTTCTGGAATTCAATGACATCGGGGATGAAGGAATTCACGCCCTGGTCGACAGCCCGCACGCCCAGCACATCACCGTCCTCAACCTGTTCAAAAACAACGTCACCGACGCAGGCGTCAAGGCCATTGCCGGATCGAAGAAGTTTCTCGACCTGTCCGAGCTGGTTATGAGCGACAACCAGGTGACGCAGGAAGGAGCGAAGGCGATCGCGGAATCTCCCATCATGGGGAACCTGGTTTCCCTGTGGCTCGGCGATTCCCTGGAGGATGAAGGCGTCCAACACATCGCGCAGTCCGAAGTGCTCACAAGGTTGAACCTGCTGTCCCTGTACCGCAACAATATTTCCGACAGAGGCGCGGCCGCCATTGCGGCTTCGAAAAACCTGTCCAAGCTGACCGAACTCAACCTCAACTGGAACTACATCGAATTCCCCGGAGTCAAGGCGCTGGCGGAATCCGAAACCCTGGCCGGACTGCAACAGCTGACCCTGACCTACAACAACATCGGCAACCGGGGCGCCGAGGTCATCGCCAATTCCGAAACGTTCAAGAACCTGACGCTGCTTGACCTTTACGAATGCGGCATTACTGATGAAGGCGCACGGGCCCTGGCCAACTCCCCGCATCTCAAGAAGCTCGAATCGCTGGTCCTCATCCACAATGATATTTCGCAGGAAGTTCAGGACCTGATCCGCAATTCGGAAAATCTGCCCAAGCTGAAGCAGGTCGTGTTCAAAATGGGCGGCGCCGGCGAGTGATCCGGCTTTTCCCGGTGCTCGTCCCGGTGAATTCCTTTTCTCCTGCCGCTCTTTGACGTTAAAATTGATTCAAGCCCGGTTTCGCCGGTAATGCCAACATCCCGCAATCCTGACTGAAAATGTTCACTGGCGCCAAACCCGATTTAATGGACATCTGGCCGTTCCGCCGGGACAGCCTCTATGTTGTCGGCAAGGACGGCATCCCCCAGCACTGGGACGGCGAATACTGGACGCCGGTCCGCACGGACAACACCAATCCACTGATGGGCCTCTGGGCCTCGGACGAAAACAACATCTACGCCGTGGGCATCGGCGGCATCGTGCTGCACTTCAACGGCAAGGAGTGGGTCCAGGTCGATACCGGCAATTACGATTCCCTGAACTCCGCTTTCGGATTTGCGCAGGATTCGATGTTCATCTTCGGGGTGGGGGGACGCGTGTTGTTCTGGAACGGAGAGAACTGGGAATACCGCGAGCCCAATACGATCCACGACCTCTTCGGTTTCTGGGGGGACGACATCACCCGCATGCACGCCGTGGGCGGCGAGGGCATCTACCGCTTTTATGACGGCAAGGAATTTAAGCGCAAAGAAGAACTGACAGACGAAACGGTCTCCCTGTACGGCGTGTGGGGGGCGGGTCCGAACAGTGTGTACACGGTGGGATCGCATGGCACCATTCTTCACTTCAATGGCGAGGAATGGCAGAAGATGGATTCCGGTACCGAGGAATACCTGTTGAGCGTCTGGGGGACGTCGGACACCAATATCTGGGCGGCGGGCGACGAAGCGACGCTGCTGCATTTTGACGGGCAGAAATGGTCCCCGGCCGACCCGGGTACGGACCAGTACCTGACGAAAATCCGTGGCTTGGCGGAGGACCATGTTTACATCTGCGGGGAGAACGGAACGGTTTTGCGCTGGGACGGCAACCGGTGGCATGATATGGCCCTGCCGGATCAATACTGAGTGTGTCCGTGAATGGATTGAGGAATTCCTGATATGTCCAAACTGACTGAGAGCAATCTGCTGTCGATATTCGGTTTCGGTCCCGATGACGTTTTCATCGGCGGCGCGGAGGGAACCTTGCTGCATTACAACGGCAAGGAATGGTCCAAAATGGAAACCGGGGGCCGCTGGACGATCAAGGACATGTGGGGCCACGACCGCGAAAATCTGTACGCCGTCTGCACGGATGGAAAAATCCTGCGTTTCAACGGGTCGGAATGGAGCATGGTGGATACGGAAAACTTTCCGCCGATGCAGGGCATCTTCGGGCTCGGCCCGGACGAAATCTACGCGGTCTGCCGGCTGGGCAAGATCTCGAAGTTCGACGGTACCGAGTGGAAATTCATGTCCTCCGGCACCAACAACGATATCGCCAGTGTCTGGGGCTGCGCCGGGGCGACCTATGCCGTTGGCGTGGACGGTCTGGTGCTCAAACTGGAAGACGGCAAATGGCGGCGGATCACCTACAACTCCAATGAGGAACTGTACGGCATCCATGGGTTCGCTCCCAACAACATGTACTTTTGCGGATCGGATGGCGCCATCGTGCATTTCGATGGAGTCAACTTCAAGGAAATGCCGACCCGGACTTCGGAATTCTTTCTCGATATCTGGGGGCCCAACGAGGACATGGTGTTCGCTGTCGGGGACCTGGGCATGATCATGTACCTCGACGGTGACCAGTGGACGCGGATCGAGTCCAATACCGAGGAGTACCTCACCGCCATCTGGGGCAGCTCGGAAGATGATATCTACGCTGCCGGCGACCTGGGGCTCATCCTGCACTGGGACGGCGAGGACTGGAAAGAAGTCGAAGGCTGACCGCCCGGTCGCGCCAGCAAAGCCCCGTCTGGAAACACCTTGCGCAAAGCCCCCGCTTCATGCTACTGTTTTTCAGATAACCCCTTGATTTTCCGGGAATTTTTATTATCCCACGGATAACGGGCACGGGTCTCCTGTGCTCGTTTTGCATTGTCATGTTGTTTCCCACGCTGGAAGAATTCAAAGAGAAGGCCAAACAGGGCAACCTGGTGCCGGTTTGCCGCGAAATCATCGCGGATCTGGACACCCCGGTTTCGGCCTATATGAAAATAGGGCAGGGCGAATACACCTTTCTTCTCGAGAGTGTCGAGGGAGGGGAAAAGTGGGCCCGCTATTGTTTTCTGGGATGCGATCCCTCCATCGTTGTCCGCACCCGGGGCCGCCAGGTGACGATCGAAACCAACGGCGAGAAGGAAGAGCGCACGTTGGAAGAAGACATGCCGCTGGAGTCGCTGCGCCGGATTTTAAAAGAATACGAGCCGGTGGAAGACGCACGCCTGCCCCGTTTTTTCGGCGGCGCGGTGGGGTTCATCAGCTACGACATGGTGCGGTTTTTTGAAGACCTGCCGGAGTCCACGGAAAACGACCTGGACCTTCCCGATTCCCTGTTCGTCATCACCGACACGCTCCTGATTTTTGACAACGTGTCGCACACGATCAAGATCGTGTCCAATGCCCGTACCGATCAGGGCGACATCGAAGATATTTATGTGGAGACGATCGAAAAAATAGACCGGCTGGAGGACCGTCTGCGCCAGCCCACGCCGCCGGACCTTCTGGAAGTGTACAATGCTGAACCGGGCCCCCTGGTCTCGAATTTTCAGAAGGACGATTTCCTGGACGCCGTCGCCCGGGTCAAGGAATACATCCACGATGGCGACGCCATCCAGGTGGTGTTGTCCCAACGCCTCAAGTTCAAACTCAATCAGGACCCGTTCACGGTGTACCGTGCGCTCCGGACGATCAATCCGTCGCCTTACATGTATTACCTGAATTTCGGGGATGTCTGTGTCGTCGGTTCCTCGCCGGAAGTGCTGGTACGGCTGGAAGGGGAGCAGGTGGAAGTCCGGCCGATCGCCGGAACGCGTCCGCGCGGCAAGGACGAAGCGGAAGACGCGGCGCTGGCGGAAGACCTGCTCAAGGATGAAAAGGAACTGGCGGAGCACATCATGCTGGTCGACCTGGGCCGGAACGACCTCGGGCGCGTCTCCCGCATCAACTCGGTCGATGTGAACGAACGCTTCACTATCGAGCGCTACTCTCATGTCATGCACATTGTGTCGAACGTGCGCGGAAAACTGAAAGACGGGCAGGATTGTTTCGACGTGCTCAAGGCGGCGTTTCCGGCGGGGACGGTGTCCGGCGCGCCTAAAATCCGGGCGATGGAAATCATCGACGAGATGGAGCCGACGCGCCGTGGGTTGTACGCCGGGGCGGTGGGGTACATCAGTTTCAACGGCAACATGGACACCGCCATCGCCATTCGCACGCTGGTGGTGAAGGGTGACACCGCTTACCTGGGAGTGGGCGCGGGGATCGTGGCCGACTCCGTTCCGGAAAAAGAATTCGAGGAGACGATGAACAAGGGCAAGGCCCTGCTGAAGGCCATCGAACTGGCGGAGAAGGGGTTGCAGCCATGATCCTCATGCTCGACAACTACGATTCCTTCACCTACAACCTGGTGCAGTACCTGGGGGAACTGGGGGCGGACATGCAGGTGTACCGCAACGATCAGATCACGCTGGAGAGGATCGAGGAATTACAGCCCCGGAAAATCGTCATATCGCCCGGGCCCTGCACGCCGGAGAAGGCGGGCATCTCGGTGGAACTCGTGCGGAAGTTTTCGGGAAAGATTCCCCTGCTCGGTGTGTGTCTGGGGCATCAGTCGGTTGCCGCCGCATTCGGTGGAGAGGTTGTGAAGGCCGACCGCATCATGCACGGTAAGACTTCGATGATTCATCACGACGATAAAACCCTGTTCAAAGGCCTGCCTCAACCGTTTCAGGCCACCCGCTACCATTCGCTGGTGGTGAAACGCGACACCCTGCCGGACTGTTTCGAGATTTCGGCGTGGACGGATGAGGACGAGATCATGGGCATCCGGCACAAGGAGCTGCCTGTGGAAGGGGTGCAGTTTCACCCGGAATCGATCCTGACCCTGCAGGGCAAGGATTTGTTGAATAATTTTCTGCAGGGAGCCTGAGGAACCGTTTCCCATGAAGGCGCTGCTGCAAAAACTACTGGACCGGGAAGACCTCACCGAAGACGAAATGGTCGGGGCCATGACGGCGATCATGGAAGGGGAGGTCGCTCCTGCCTGGGTGGGAGGATTTCTCGTCGCCCTGCGCATGAAGGGTGAAAGCGTTCCGGAACTGGTCGGCGCGGCGCGGGTGATGCGCGAAAAGTCGCACCGTGTGCAGATGCCGGAAGGGCCCGCGGTCGACACCTGCGGCACCGGTGGGGACGGAGCGGACACGTTCAATATTTCCACCACTGCTGCCTTTGTTGTGGCGGGAGCCGGGGTCCGCGTGGCCAAGCACGGCAACCGCGCGGTTTCCAGCCGCGCCGGAAGCGCCGATGTTTTGAACGCGCTGGGGGTTCGCCTGGGCGTCGAGCAGGCCGTGGTCGAGCGCTGCCTGAACGAGGCGGGAATCGGGTTCCTGTTCGCTCCCGCGTTTCATCCGGCGATGAAAGACGCCGCCCCGGTGCGCAAGGAGTTGGGAGTTCGCACGCTGTTCAACCTGTTGGGGCCGCTGACCAACCCGGCGGGGGTACCGACGCAGGTCGTCGGTGTGTTTGCCGACGAGTGGCGGCAGCCTCTGGCGGAGGCGCTGCTGGCGCTGGGGTGTGAGCGCGCCATGGTGGTGCACGGCGAGGACGGGCTCGATGAAATCACCCTGACCTGCGACACAAGGGTTTCGCGTTTGTCGAAAGGGAAAATAAAAGAAAAGACGATCGACCCGACAGAGTATGGTTTTTCCTATTGCAGTGAGGAAGACCTGGCGGGAGGCACGGCGGAAGACAACGCCCGCATTCTGCGCGAGACTCTGGACGGAGCCGGAGGCCCGCGGCGGGACATCGTTCTGCTGAACGCGGGCGCGGCGATCTACACCAGCGGCAAGGCCGATTCCCTGCAAGAGGGCATCCGCCTGGCGGAGCAGTCGATCAATTCCGGCGCCGCCCGGCAAAAATTAAAGGACCTGTGCCGCATCACCAACGAATGACCGGACCATGGCGAATATTCTCGATAAAATTTTCAGGGACAAAAAGGAAGAGCTGGAGGAGACCCGGCGGCAGCGTTCCCTTTCCGATCTGAAAGGTTTGATGCAGGGGAGACAGGAACCGAAACCGGTGGTCCCGGCCCTGCGCCAAAATGATGCAGGGAGCCGAATCATCGCCGAGATCAAGCGCCGGACGCCCTTCAAGGGCGAGTTGGTCGCGGATTTCGACGCCCTGCGGATCGCGCGGGAGTACGCCGCCAACGGTGCGGCGGCGATGTCGATTCTGACCGAGTCGCGGCATTTCGGCGGTCAGCTCGATTACCTGGATCAGATTTCATGGGAGGTCGGCATCCCGCTCTTGCGCAAGGATTTTATTTTTTCCGAGTATCAGGTGTACGAGGCGCGGGCCTTCGGTGCGGACTTTTTTCTCCTCATCGCCACCTCGCTGGACAAAAACCAGTTGAGCGATCTCAAGGCGCTGGGGCAGGAACTGGGCATGCCGGCGCTCGTGGAAGCCCACAACGAAGAGGACCTGGAGAAGGCCCTTTATGCCGGTTCGGAGATCATCGGCATCAACAATCGCGATCTGACCAACGGCAAGACCGACTTGAATATTACCCGCCGTTTGCTCACAATGGCCAAAACGGCAGGCGACCCGACCCTGGTCTGCGAAAGCGGCATCCGCGGACGGGAGGAAATCGACGAATTCGAACAGGCGGGAATCCACGCGTTCCTCATCGGCGAGACCCTGATGCGGGCGGAATCGATCCCCGACAAACTGGGTGAGTTGACGGGCCATGGCAAAGCGGCCTGACGTGAAAATTAAAATTTGCGGCATGACCAACGCCGGAGACGCCGTCAAGGCGGCGCAACTCGGCGCGGATGCCGTCGGGTTCATCTTCTATGAAAAAAGCCCGCGCGCGGTGTCTGAAAAAACGGTGCGGGAAATAGTGAACCAACTGCCGCCGTTCGTGCAGCGCGTCGGCGTGTTCGTCAATGAAACAGCGGAACGGATCAACACTCTGGTTTCGCGGTTGGGACTCGACGTTGTCCAACTGCATGGCGATGAAACCCCGGCGTTCTGCAAAAAAATAAAAGCCCGGACGATCCGGGCCGTCAGGGTGAAAGACGCTTCGGTCTTTGAAGGATTGTCCGCCTACCCGGTGAGCGGGTTTTTGCTCGATACGTTTCATCCCGCAGCCTATGGCGGTACCGGCGATGTGTTCGACTGGAAGCTGGCCAAGCGGGGCAAGCGTCTGGGACCGGTGATTCTGGCCGGCGGGTTGAATTCCGCCAACGTGGCGCAGGCGATCCGCCAGGTGAGGCCCTACGGGGTGGATGTCTGCTCCGGCGTGGAAAAGGAGCCGGGAGTGAAGGATATTAAAAAACTGCGTGCGTTCATATCCGCCGTGCGCGGTGTCGATCAGGAGTGACCCATGGATCCATCTGTTTTGCCCGATCAAAAAGGGCATTTCGGCCCGTTTGGCGGCAAGTTCGTCATCGAAACCCTCATGCCCGCGCTGGAGGAACTGGAGCGGCTGTACGATTCCGCCATCCAGGACCCGGAGTTTAAAAAGGAACTCGACTATTACCTGCGGCAGTATGTGGGACGCCCGTCGCCGCTTTATTACGCTGAGAGTTTGACGAAGGAGCTGGGGGGCGCGAAAATCTACCTCAAGCGCGAGGACCTCAT
>JAGQJZ010000168.1:1458-2413 GCA_020430445.1 Nitrospina sp. | reverse complement strand
TATTACATTGAGGAATTGGAAAAACTGATCGGCATCGAGGTCGCGCTGATTTCCACCGGGCCGGACCGCTCCCAGTCGATCGTGCGAAAGGACCTCATTTGAAGTTCCAGTTTGAAGACAACGTGTTCCAATACCTGGAAAGCCGGGGATCGCGCGACGTCACCCTGGACGTCGAGGAACTCGACTCGCCGTGCTGCCTCGGCCGCATGCCGGAAATGAAGATCACCCTGGCGCCGCCGGAGAACCCCGACCGGTACCGGCACTTCACCCAGCGCGGCATCCACCTGCACCTGTCCCACCTCATCCGGGCGCAGGAAACACTCACCCTGCACCTGTCCGGCTTCGGTCCCTTCAAAAAACTTGAAGCCAGCGGAATCAACCTCATATTATAATGAGGCCACCTTTAAGCATTTCCTCTGACCGCGGGCAGGCCTTTGTTTGCAGGGCCTGCGCGTTGACGGAACACAAAAAACCGAATTACCCGGGGCTCCCGTAAGGGACCACGAATCGTCCCGACAAGCACCGCCCCGAGGGCATCGCCATGCTCACGCTGTTCACCCTGACATTTTCCTGCCTGTTTTTTTACTTCATCGGCTACCGGTATTACGCCGGCAGGCTCGACCGTGAAGTGATCCGGCCCGACAGCTCCCGCGCCACCCCGGCGGTCAACCAGAACGACGGCGTCGACTACGTGCCCAGCAAGCCGATGGTGCTGTTCGGACACAATTTCGCTTCCATCGCCGGAGCCGGACCGGTCATCGGCCCCATCGTCGCCATGCAGCATTTCGGCTGGGCCATGACGCTGATCTGGATCCTGATCGGCAACGTGTTCATCGGCGCGGTGCACGACTACCTGACGCTGATGGTCTCGGTGCGCAACCGCGGCAGTTCCGTGGCCGACATCGCCGAGTCTTCCATGGGAAGCCGGGCCAAGACCGTGTTCGCGCTGTTTCTG
>JAGQJZ010000168.1:0-1449 GCA_020430445.1 Nitrospina sp. | reverse complement strand
AACCGCGGCAGTTCCGTGGCCGACATCGCCGAGTCTTCCATGGGAAGCCGGGCCAAGACCGTGTTCGCGCTGTTTCTGATCCTCGCCATGCTGCTCGTCATCGCCGTGTTCGGCGTGGTCGCCGCCAAGACGCTCATCGCCCAACCGGAAATGGTGATCCCGACCTTCGCCATCATCCCCGTTTCCATCCTGTTCGGCTGGGCGATCTACAAAAAGGGACTGCCCCTGGGCCTCGTGACCTCCGTCGCCCTGCTGGCGGTGGTGTTCAACATTTACCTGGGATTTGAAAACCCGCTGCCGCTTCCCGAAGAAGGGGTGATGGGCCTGTCTCCATTGATGTTCTGGTTTGTCGTGCTGATGCTGTACGCCGGCGTGGCGTCCGTCATGCCGGTGGGCCTGCTGCTGCAGCCGCGCGATTACCTGTCGACCTACATCCTGTTCGGCAGCATGGCGCTGGGCCTTCTGGCGCTCATCTGGGTGCATCCCGGACTCAACACCCCGGCCTACATGGGCGGTTTTTCCGAAGACCAGGGTCCGGTGTGGCCCATGCTGTTCGTACTGGTGGCCTGCGGCGCGGTATCGGGATTCCATTCCCTCGTGGCGGGCGGTACGGTTTCCAAGCAACTGGCGGATGAAAAACAGGGTCGGCTCATCAGCTACGGCGGCATGCTGACCGAAGGCGTGGTCGCCGTGGCGACGGTGCTCCTGGTCGGCGGCGGCCTGTACTGGGTGGCCCCGGCGGCGGGCGGCGTCGACATGGCGCAACTGGGATTCCGCGAAACCCTCAAGGCGGGCGGCTGGATCCACGCTTTCGGTTCCGGTTTCGGCAATGTGGTCGGGCAGATGATCCCGGCGCTCGGCTTCACCGCCGCGTCGATGATCGCGGTGCTGGCCCTCAACACGTTTGTGCTCACCACGCTCGACACGGCGGTGCGCATCACCCGTTTCATTGTTCAAGAACTCGGCGGCGCGCAGACCCCCATGCTGCGCAACAAGTTTTCCGTGACGGCAGGCGTCATTTTCATGGCCTATCTCATCGGCGCGACCGGTGGCTGGCAGAAAATCTGGCCGATCTTCGGCGCGACCAACCAGCTCATCGCGGCGGTGGCCCTGATGGTGATCTCCACTTATCTGGTGGGCATTAAAAAACCCACCCATTTCACCCTGCTCCCGGCGTTGTTCATGATCGTCACCACCATCGGCGCCCTGCTCTGGCAGGCCTACCGGTTTTTCACCGCGGCGGAGCCGAATCTTTTCCTCGGAACAACAGCTCTGGTGTTGACGGGACTTGCGGTTTTTGTCGGGCTGGAGGGGTGGAGCGCCCTCAAAGGCAGACGGCCCCTGGGCGAACCGGCGGCAAACGAAATCTGATTCCGCTCCGTCCGGCGGATGCCCATTGATTTCGCACCGCCATCTCTTTTATGATGGGGGCACTTCAACCACACCAAC
>JAGQJZ010000167.1 GCA_020430445.1 Nitrospina sp. | reverse complement strand
CAGGGCGACAGCGAGGTCATCGCCAAGGCGTACCACGCCTGGGGCGAGTCGTTTGTCACCCGCCTGCAGGGGATGTTCGCCTTCGCCATCCACGTGCGCGATTCCGGCCGGGTGGTGCTGGGCCGGGACCGGCTCGGCATCAAACCCCTGTACCTGAACACCCAGCGCAATTTCCTGCGCTTCGCCTCCACCCTGCCGGCCCTGCTGGCCGCGGGCGATGTCGACACCGGGATCGATCCGATTGCGCTGCACCATTACATGACGTTTCACGCCGTCGTGCCGCCGCCCCACACCCTGCTCAAGGGCATCCGGAAACTGCCGCCGGCCTCATTGATGATCATCGAACCGGATGGCAGGGAACGCATCGAAAATTACTGGAAACTCCAGTTCGGCGTCCGCAGGGAAGAGGAAGACCTGAGCCCGGAAGACTGGAAAGCGCTCCTGCTCGACGCCCTGCGGCTGGCGGTGAAGCGCCGCCTGGTGGCGGACGTTCCGGTCGGCGTTCTGCTTTCCGGCGGGCTCGACTCCAGCCTGATCGTCGGCCTGCTGGCGGAAGCGGGGCAGGCCGGCCTCAATACGTTCTCCATCGGATTTGAGGACGTCGGCGAGGAAAAGGGCAACGAATTCGTTTATTCCGACCTCATTGCCCGGCACTTCGGCACCGACCACCACCGGATCTTCATTCCATCCGACGCCGCCCTGGACGAATTGCAGCACTGCGTGCGCGCCATGTCCGAACCGATGGTGAGCCACGACAACATCGGTTTTTACCTGCTCTCACGCGAGGTATCCAGACACCTGCGCGTGGTCCAGAGCGGACAGGGAGCGGACGAGGTGTTCGGCGGCTACTTCTGGTACCAGGAAGTGGATTCCGGCATCGACCCGGTCCTCGCCTATTCGAAAGCGTTTTTCGACCGGGACCACGCGGAATACAGCCGGATCATAAATCCGGAATTTATCGGAGACAATTTCAGCCTGCAATTTGTCGAGCGGTTTTTTCAGCAACCGGACATTACCAATCCGGTCGACAAGGCGCTCAAGATCGACACGCAGGTGATGCTGGTGGACGATCCGGTCAAACGGGTCGACAACATGACAATGGCCTGGGGGCTGGAAGCACGGGTCCCCTTCCTCGACCACGAACTGGTGGAGCTGGCGGCCCGCATGCCACCGGACCTCAAGATCAAGGGCGATGGCAAATGGATTTTGAAAGAGGCGGCGCGCCAGGTGATCCCGAGTGAAGTCATCGACCGGCCCAAGGGCTATTTCCCGGTCCCGGCGCTGAAATACATCCAGGGCGAGTTTCTCACTCTGGTCCGCGACGTGCTGCACACCCCGTCAGCCAAGGGGCGCGGGCTGTTCAATCCCGATTACGTGGAAACCCTGCTGCAAAATCCGGAGCAGCACATCACGCCGCTGCAGGGCTCCAAACTCTGGCAGATCGCCCTGCTGGAATTCTGGCTGCAAACTCACAACATTCATTAAAAGGAACCTCCGTATGATGGGCAGTTTCTTTCCGGCAATCCACAGGCCCTGCTTTCCCGGCGCCTGCCCGCCGCTCCATGCCCGTCCGGAGGCAACCTAAACACACTCCATTGGAACGCAAAAAAATGCAGTCCTTACTCAAGGAAAAAGATTCAAAGCCGGCGGACACCTCCACCGGCCCACAGCAACAGGACGCGGTGTTCGACTGTGGATGGGGCCGGCTGATCTTCGCCAACACGTTTCAAAACCCAAGGAAACTGGCGCGGGTCCTCTGTGAAGAGGAAGAAGGCAAACGCGACATCGCGGTCTACCTCAGCGAACCGCATGTGGTGCTTTCCATGGCGCCGCAGGAACTGTTCCTTGATCCCTCGCACCATTTCCGCCTGTTGAAGAGCCACTACGCGCCGTCCGCCACCACCTTTCCCGGCTTTACCGTGCGCCCGCTCGATTCCGGACGCGATGCCCGGCGCATCAACCGTATTTACCGCTCACGCGGCATGGTGCCGGTCTCGAAACACTATTTCCGCACCATGGAGGACTCGGACGAGATCTCCCTGTTCGTCGCCGAGGAAACCCGCACCGGCCACATCCTGGGCGCGATCACCCTGGTCGATCACGCAAAGATTTACGCCGACCCCAACCGCGGCGTCAGCCTGTGGTCGCTGGCCGTCGACCCGCAGGCGCCGCAGACCGGCGTCGGCGAGCAACTGGTCCGCTATTGCATCGAAAAGGCGTTCGACCGCGGTTGTGGACGGGTGGACCTCTCGGTCCTGCACGACAACGAACAGGCCATCTGCCTCTACGAAAAACTGGGGTTTCATAAGATCCCGCTGTTCTTCCTGAAAAACAAAAGCGCCATCAACGAAAAGCTCTACATCGGTCCCATTCCGGAAAACCTGCTGAACCCGTATTCAATGATCATCATCAACGAAGCGAGGCGGCGCGGTATCGCGGTTGAAATCCTCGACGCCAAGAGCAACCTGTTCAGCCTCTCCTTCGGAGGCCGGACGATCCATTGCCGCGAATCACTGAGCGACCTGACCAGTTCCATCGCTCTCCAGATCTGCTCGGACAAGGCCC
>JAGQJZ010000166.1 GCA_020430445.1 Nitrospina sp. | reverse complement strand
ATTTAAATAAAAAATTAGATGCAACCTGCCAATGCCCCAGCCCGAAAACCCACTAAAGTTTCCTATTTTTAAAGCCGATAATTAACTGTAGGCAGCACCAGAAACCTGACCTTCGAAACCGGGCCCTCCATGGCAGAACTCACATCCGTATTTGGAATCAATTCAGGCTTCGACACCGCCAAGGTGGTCGAGCAGTTGGTCGCCCTGCAAAGCCGGCCCATAGACATCAACCTGGCCAAGCGGGACGCCCAGGTCGAAAAACTGGAGACCTTCCAGGAGTTGAAGTCCCGGCTGGCGAGTTTCAAAACGGTCCTGAACACCCTGAATAAGAACAACCGGTTCATTTCGACTCAGGGAGAGTTCTCCCCAACCGGAACCACCTCTTCGGATATCGTGGACATCACCACCACGTCCTCCGCCACCTCCGGAACCTTTTCCCTCTCCGTGACGCAACTCGCGCGGGAAGCCAAGCTGACCTCCGAAGGGTTCGCCTCGCTCGACACCCAGATTCCCATGGGGACCCTCGAGATCGTCGCCGGGGGCACCACAACGCTGATCAACATCAATTCCAGCAACAACACCCTCGACGGCCTGCGGTTGGCGATCAACAATTCCGGGGCCGAAGTTACCGCCAATTTTGTCAACGACGGATCGAGCACCAACCCGTTCCGGCTGACCCTGTCGGGCAACAAAACAGGAGCCGACAACACCGTCACTGCGCGGATTTTCACCGCCAACCTGGGAATAGGAGAACAGACGGTCCTGGCGTTCAACGAGACCCAGGCGCCGCAGGACGCCCTTCTGGAACTGGACGGCATCAGCATTTCAAAGTCCAGCAACACCGTCACCGACATCATCAACGGCGCCATTCTCAACTTGAGAGGCGAAGGCACCGGGCAGGTCAAGCTCTCGACGGACCTGTCGGAAATCCGCGACAAGGTGAACGATTTCGTCACTGAATACAACGATCTCATCGAATACATCCAGGAGTTGAACCAGTTCAACCCGCAAACCCTGGAATCGGGCAAGCTTTTCGGGAACTATGCGGTGCAGAACCTGCAGAATATCCTGCGAAGCACGGTGTCGGGAGAGGTCAGCGGCGCCCAGGGGCCCTTCGGTTTTCTGTCACAGGTGGGAGTGACGACCCAGTCCGACGGCAAGCTGACCCTCGAAACCTCCAAACTGAACGACGCCCTGCAATCGAACCTGAACAACGTCGCCGACCTGTTTTCCAGCCGCGCCACGGTGGACAACGTCCACACCACCTTCATCGGATTTACCGAGAAAACCCAGGCGGGAACCTATGATATTCGCGTGCAGGGGGGGCAGGTGCAGATCCGGCGGCAGGGCGAGGCGGATTTCGTCGACGCCACGGGGACGGGCAATTTTTTTGCGGGACCGGAGGGGCACGCCTCCGAGGGGCTGAATTTCAGGCTGGCCAGCCTGGCCGACGGCGATTACGGGAGCATCACCCTGGCGGTGGGCGTTGCCGAAACCCTCAACCGGCAGATGTCGTTTTTGACCGACCAGGGACAAAACGGACCGATCACCAGCGAGATCAACACGCTCACCGAAACCATCGACGATCTGGACGACACACTGCTGCGGCTCGACGAGCGCGTCGCCGAATTCGAGCGGAATATCAAGGACCGCTTCGCCAATCTGGAAATCATTCTGGGCCGGTTGAATACGCAGAAGGAATCGTTCGCCAGTTCCATCGCCAGTATCCAGAACGCCTTCAAACAGTAACGGTAACGGACAGATCAAAAAAGGGAGTTCAAGCGGATGGTGCCTTCAGACTATCACAAGGTGTATCAGAAAAACGCGGTGGCGACTTCGAACCAGGGCAAGCTGATCCTGATGATGTACGATGGCGCCATCAAGTTCACCCGCATGGCGCTGGAGGCCATGGACCGGGGAGACCTCTCCGGCAAGGGGATCAACATCAGCAAGACCCAGGACATCATCAACGAACTGTCGCTGGCGCTGAACATGGACAAGGGCGGCGAGATCTCGGTCCGGCTCGAAAGCCTGTACCGGTACACCATCAACCAGTTGACGCTGGCCAACGTCAAGGCGGACCGCACGGCGCTTGAAACCGTGTTGAAAATTCTGGTGCCGCTCCGGGAAGCCTGGGACCAGATATTCTCCAACCCCACAGCCACCCAGGCGCCGGACCTGCCCACAGTTCCCGAAGACGCCTACCAGCCCCCCGCCCCGCCACAAAAACGCTTCAACGCCCGGTGTTGAACCGTTTCTTCTAAAACCATGGCCTTCACAATCTCGTTTATTCTTTAGCCATAAATTCTATATGTCATTCTGAGGCGAAGCCGAAGAATCTCGTATTTGCTTTTTAACAATTGGCAACAACTATCAGCAATTATGCAACAAAGGTTATCGCCTCCTCACATATATCCCTCTACAAATTCTAAATTTCCGTTTCATTGTCCTTTTTATCCTTGAAATAATCTTCAAAGCTATTTTTTAGCGCTTCCGGGTCAATTTCAAAATCCCCAAACATGAATTGGTAAATATCCTTTGACGTGTCTATCCCCCGTCCATACCCCTTTCTAGGGGATTCATAAAAAAAAAAAAAAAAAATTTTCTCCCCAT
>JAGQJZ010000165.1 GCA_020430445.1 Nitrospina sp. | reverse complement strand
TAAAATTTCAGGATCCCGTTTGTTTGGAATCACCTGCGCCTTGTTTTTTCTTGCCAGCCCGGTACAGGCTGAAGAAGTCGTCCTTCCGGCCGACGATCAACTGGCGATGCACCAGGGGCGGCCGCACGGTGGCCGTTATGAACGCCATTCCCTGCACCACGGCATGGGCCGCGCAGGCAAGGGCATCTGTCCCCAGTCGCGCCCGACCGCTGAGGCGCCGCAATCCCTGCTCACCTTGAAGAATCCGTTGGAGGCCACACGGGAAAACATTGAAGAAGGGGAAAACCTCTACCATTACAAAGCTTCGCCGACCAAATGCAAGGTCTGCCACGGTCCGTACGGCAACGGGATGGGCATGATGGCGCAGGGGGCCGGTCCGATGCCGAGAAACTTCACCTGTAAGGAAACGATGGAGCAGGTCTCGGACGGTCAGATGTTCTGGATCATCAAAAACGGTTCTCCGGGAAGTCAGATGCCGCCGTACCAGCTTTTTCTTTCCGACGACCAGATATGGAAACTGGTCCTGTACATCCGCACCTTCACCAAATAGCGTTTTTCCTGGAATACCGTTCCAGAATGGGGCAGGGGTTTTCCTCGCATCATGAGGAAAGCCCCTGTCCTATTTTGTTTGACCCCCGCCCTTCGTTTTGTTTGACCTTCTTTTCAATCCCTGAACGATTTCGCCTGGAAAGGCGTGTCCCTAAAATAGTTGTGGAACTCGGGAAAGTTAATTAACCTGATAACAGTAACTGTTCTTTTGCTATTTCCATACAGGAGGCGCGCCATGGCGAGGAGGAAGGTCAACGGGATCCTTTCAATTGGGATAACGGTTTTCATGCTTGGTTTTTCCTTTGCCGGTCCGGGCAAGGCCCAGGCGGAGGATGTCAAGGAACTGATCGAAACGAAGTGTTCCACCTGCCACCGTTTCTCCGGGGAACCGAAGAGCCGGCTGGAATTGAAGGCACCGGATTTGAAATGGGGCGGCAACAAATACCAGCACGAATGGCTGGTCGGCTTCCTCCAGGGCAAGGAGGAGATGATTTATCCCAACGGGTACCGCTGGGACATCCAGCGTAAAAAGACCGACCACATGACGCTGGACGCCGCAACGGCGGAGGCCGTGGCGCAGTACTTCGAAAAAAACCTGCTCGACCCGCGCGTGGAAAAGGACGCTTTCAGTATCGACAAGCTCACCCAGCGTGAGGTGGAACTGGGCGCGGATATTTTCAAGGAATACTCCTGCCTCGGCTGTCACCAGGTGAAAGAGGACGGCAAGAAAATCGGCGGTCCCATCAGCACCACCCTTTACGGCGCCGGAAAGCGTTACAACTTCGACTGGCTGTTCCGCTTTGCGCTCAACCCGCAGGACTTCACCCCGCACAGCGGCGAGTATCTGGCGGACATCAGCCCGCGGAAGCTGCGTCACCTGCTCGGCTACCTCATGGCGCAGGGGGTGGACAACTATCCGCTGCACGTGCCGTGGGAAACGCAGGCGTTTAAAAACGGAAATCCCGACAAGGGGAAAGTGGTCTACAAACAGTACTGCGTGCAGTGTCACGGTCCGAAAGGGGACGGCGACGGTGTCGGTGCATTGGGCCTGACCGACCCTCCTCCCGCCAAGCATTCGCAGATGGCGCTCAGCGAACTGCCGATGGATTATCTCTACAATGTGATCTATTACGGTGGCAAGAGCGTTGGCAAATCCCCCAACATGCCGGACTGGGGCCTGACCATTCACGGGCAGGACTTGCCGGACCTCATCGCCTTCCTGCGCGCCAATTTTAAAGGCGGAGACGCGCCCGCGCCGGTGGCGTCCGCTGGTGGCGATTGCAGCCAGCCGCGCAAAACCAAGGCCGCTCCGGCGAATTTCCAGAACAAGCAAAATCCGGTTCCGGACAACAAGTCCAGCATCGAAGCCGGGAAGAAGCTGTTCCACAAAGACGCCAAACCGGTGGCGTGCATGCAGTGCCACGGCAAAAACGGCGATGGCAACGGCCCGTTGGGTGGCGGTCTGAAACCCAAACCGCGCGATTTCACCTGCAGCAAGATGATGGCGGACCTTTCGGACGGCCAGTTGTTCTGGATCATCAAGAACGGTTCGCAGGGGACCGGCATGATGTCCTTCAAGAATCTGAAGGACAAGCAGGCCTGGCAGGTCATCCGCTACATCCGGAGCCTGGCGAAGTAACCCGCGTTTCCTTGAAAACGTCAAATGCCCCGTCTGTTAGCCTGTGGTTGACCGGCGGGGCATTTTTTTGGGAGAGCCTGAAAAGTGATACGTCGATTTTTTATTCTGTGTTGTCTTGTTACGGGAATGACCGCCTGTGCGCCGGGAGCGACCTCAACGTCCAACGTCCACGCTGAAGAATCTCCCAAAGTGTCAAAAGCTTCCGGCATCTGTCCCCAGCCGCGAAAAACGCCGCAAGCGCCCGCCGGTTTTCTGACCCAGAAAAATCCGCATGACAATCCCGCCGGGGTTTCCGCGGGACGCGAGTTGTATCACAAAACCGCGAAACCGTTTACCTGCGAGACCTGTCACGGCAAGAACGGTGATGGCAAAGGCGACCCGGATTTCGAGAGCACCCCACCGGCGCGCAATTTCACCTGCGCGGCGACGATGCGAGGTCTTGA
>JAGQJZ010000164.1 GCA_020430445.1 Nitrospina sp. | reverse complement strand
CCCGATCTGGTACGCCGCCGCCGGCCCCCCAAAAAAACTGGCGGCGGAAAGGGTTTCCAGTCCAACCGATCCCAGCAGCCTCAACTTGGGATACAGATCGGCGGTGGCGACGCCGACGCGGGCCGTCTGCGCCGCCAGTTCACGCTCCGACTGCCGCACATCCGGCCTGCGGCGCAAAAGGTCGGCCGGAACGCCAACCGCCACTTCCATCGGAGTCACGGGAACCCGCGAATATTCATCCAGGTCCTTATCCAAGGATCCCGGGAACTCACCCAGCAAAACCGTGAGGCCGTTTTTTGCTTTTTCGATCCCGATCTTCAAGGTGGGAATTTCCGAGCGGGTGCTTTCCAGATTGTATTTCGCCTGCTCCAGGGACAGCGTCGTGCTCAAGCCCCCTTCCAGACGGTCCTCAACAATCCGCAGGGTCTCCTCCTGGGTTTTCTGGTTTTTTTCGGCTGCCTGCAGGCGGGCTTGAAAAGTACGGATTTCAATATAGTTGAGCGCCACTTCCGCAACCAGGGTCACCAGCGTGTCATTCAACTGTTCCTGAGTCGCTTCGACCGTGGCGCCCGCGGCTTCAACGGAACGCTGGATTCCTCCAAACAAATCGATTTCCCAACTGGCATCGAACCCGGACGAATACAGCGTGCTGCCCACAGCGCCACCGGCATTGGCCGCCGAGGCGTTCTGCCGGCGCGAGACTCCGCCCACGGCATTGACGTTCGGTAAACGGGCAGACTCCGCAATGCCGCGCTGGGCCCGTTCTTCCCTGACCCGGGATTGAGCCACCTTGAGTTCCAGGTTATTCCCGATCGCCTTGTCCACAAGGCGGATCAACAGGGGATCTTCCAGCGTTTCCCACCACGTCGCCAGCATTTCCTGGGTGACCACTTTCACCGGAATATCCGGCTTTGCCTCATCGGCGGTTTTTTCGGATTCAGCTTCAGCGTTGAAACGTTTTTCCTGCAGGTCGGTTTTGAATTCACCGGGCATATCGGGCTGCGGCAGAACGTAGTCCGGCCCGACCGTGGTGCACCCACTTCCAAGCAACAGCCCCAAAAGCCCAAGAAAAACCCGGCAGCGACCCATTTGACCTGAAAACACCATTCACACCCTTTGCAGCCCGCTCCTGCCTTTGCGAGCAGCTTTAAGAAACACAATCCATTCGCATCCAAAATGGTTTCAACTGCTTATCGGCCCATTTTGGCTCAAATTAAAGTTTACTTGAAAATCCGCTTATTAAAAAATGTTGTTTACCTATTGAGAAGACTCAAAATATCCCAAAAGCCACGCGGCATGGGACACAGACCCTTCTCCGGCAAAATTCACGGGTTTCGATCCGGTTTTTTCCGGCTCCCACGATTTCAGACCCGGGTCCCCTCCCCCTAAAAAAACAGCGTGGCCCCCGACAGGAAGCACACGCTGTTCAACAACCTATTAAAACCAGAAACCTTTATAAGCCCATAGAGGGAATCGTTTTATCCCCGGCCGGCAAAGGCCCGTTTTGACTTTTTATAGTTTCCGCCGCCCGACACCTTGCGCGGTCCCCCGAAAGGGCCGGGGCGTTTGCCGGGTTTCTTCTTTTTCCCAAACTTCGAAGCCCCCTCACCATTTTGACTTTTCTTTTGAACGAGGGGTTTGATTTTGGAAGGAAACGGATGTTCTGAATGGACCACCAGTTCCTTTTGAATCTGGGTCTGGATCCGTCTCAGATAGCCCCGTTCTCCCGCATCACAGAAGGAAATGGCGATCCCGGTGGCTCCGGCCCGCGCGGTTCTCCCGATCCTGTGAACGTAACTCTCCGGTTCGTTGGGCAACTCGTAATTGATCACATGCGTGATCCCATCCACGTCCAACCCACGGGACGCGACATCGGTCGCCACCAGCACCCGGGCTTTTCCGGAGCGGAATTTTTCCAGCGCCTGCATGCGCGCCGCCTGCGACTTGTTGCCGTGAAACGCTTCCGCGCGGATGCGGCTTTTGCTGAGTTTTTTCGCGATCCTGTTGGCACCATGTTTGGTGCGGGTGAACACCAGGGCGCGCTCAATCGTCTCGTCGTTTAAAACGGATTCGAGCAGCGCTCCCTTGTTTTCACGATCCACGTAGAGAAGACGTTGGTCGATTTTTTCCACCGTGCTCGAAGGCGGGTCGACGACAATCTTGACCGGATCGTTCAGGAACTGCGCGGAAAGCTTCACGATCTCGTCGGGAAGCGTTGCGGAGAACAACATCGACTGCCGTTTTTTCGGCAGTTCTTTTTCGATCTGGCGGACATCGGGCAAAAATCCCATGTCCAGCATGCGATCGGCTTCATCCAGGACCATGAGTTCCACCCGGTTCAGTTTCAGGTGCCCCTGCCGGACGAGGTCGAGCAACCTCCCCGGCGTGGCCACCAGGATATCCGTCCCCCGGGCCATGTCCCGAATCTGGTTGTTGAGGCTCACACCACCAAACACCACCGACGTTTTCAGTTTCAGGTAGCGTCCGTATATCCGGATATTTTCCTGGATCTGTCCGGCCAGTTCACGGGTGGGCGTCAGGATCAGCGCCCGGGCTTCTTTGCGGCCCGCCTTGAGGTTGCTTTTTTTCAACTGCTGCAAAATAGGCAGCGCAAAAGCCGCCGTCTTGCCGGTCCCGGTCTGGGCGCAGCCTAAAATGTCGCGGCCCTGCAGGA
>JAGQJZ010000163.1 GCA_020430445.1 Nitrospina sp. | reverse complement strand
CGTTGACGTTCATCGCTGGTACCTTGAGGGTACCCTCCTTGATCATTTTGTAGAGGTGGTGCACTCCGGTCGTGGTTTCTTCCGAAATGCCCTTGATCTGGCTCAGCATTTCCGGATGGTTCTTGTGAACGTAACCGGTGAGGTCACCGCCGTCGTCGAGGATCATGTTGGGGCCGTCTTCGAACAAAAGCGTCTGGGCGGTGCACCACCAGTATTCTTCCTCGGTCTCGCCTTTCCATGCGAAAACGGGAATGTCCTTTTTCGCGATAGCCGCGGCGGCGTGGTCCTGCGTGGAGAAAATGTTGCAGGAAGCCCAGCGAACTTCCGCTCCCAATTCAATCAGGGTTTCAATCAGAACGGCGGTCTGGATCGTCATGTGCAGGGAGCCGGCAATGCGCGCGCCCTTGAGGGGTTTGTCCTTAGCATATTTTTCACGCAGGGCCATCAGTCCCGGCATTTCTTTTTCAGCAAGTATGATCTCTTCCCGTCCCCAATCGGCGAGGGACAAATCTTTGACTTTATATTTTTCCGCGGTTGCAACGGACAAACTCATGCAAGGCTCCTTTGTTCTGGTGTTTTTTGCTAATATTCAGCCGTGACTGGCTCGAAATCAGATTAAGTGATGCTTGGGATACTGTAAAGGCTGGGTTTGATAGCCTCTCGTGCCTGGAATATGTTCTCGAGGCATGTAAGAAGCATCCAATTATAACAGAAAAGCTCTTTTAAATAAAACGGTTGCTGAAAATGATTGAAGTTACGCACGTCAGAGTGTTTCCTTTTGAACCCGGCTACCCCGAAAAAAGTCTGCGTGCGTATGCGGAGATCACGTTGAACGGTCAGCTTGTCCTGAAGGGTATCAAGGTCTTTGAAAACTCAAAAGGCGGTGTTTTCATCGGCTACCCCTCCCGTCCGGGCAGGGACGATACCTGGCAGGATATGGTGGTGCCTCTGGATGAAGGGTTGAAAAAAACTATACGGGACGCCGTGGTGACCGCTTACAAAAGTGAACGGGATTTTTCTTAAGGATTAAGAGGGTTTCAATCCTCTGAACCGGCTCAGCTTCCGGTGATGCGTATGGTTTTGTAGAGGAAGTTTTTAAAACTGATGAACTTTCTGTTTTCCTCTCCGTTGGTCCTGAAATCCTTGCCGCACACATTGAGCTTGACCGCCAGTCCGGGCAGGTTGGTGCGGTGCTTTTCACGCACGGTCTCGATCACCTGTTTGACGGTATCGCGTGTGATCTCTTTCGCCCGGAACGGGTGGTACAGGACCGTCCAGAAACTTTCATCCGAACGCTCGAGTTGGTCCAGCAGGAGTTCAACCATTTCCTGTCCATTGGATGCCCTGAATGAGGGGGCCGGAGATTCTTCCGCGCAGGCGGCTTCGATGTCGGCCCGGCTGATGGCGGGTTTCTTCCTGAAAAACAGGGCACGGAGCAGGATGTTTTTGAGCTCCCGGACGTTTCCCGGAAACTGCCGCGTTTTTAAATATTCGATGGCCTGGGGTTCGAGGTAAGGGGACGGTTCTTCCGCACTGTTCCGGTAGGCGTTGTGCAGCCGGCCGAGGAAGTGGATCGCCAGGTCCTCGATGTCCTCGCCGCGTTCGTCGAGGGAGGGGATTCTGAAGTTGAGCGCGTTCAGGCGGTGGAACAGGTCCTCGCGGAAGCGCCCTTCAGCGATTTCCTCGTACAGGTTCTTATTGGTGGCGGCGATGAGGAAGATGCGCGAATGGCGCGGCTGGTTTTCCCCCAGCCGGTAAAACACCCCGGTGTCGAGAAACCGCAGGAGCTGGACCTGGGTCTTGGGATCGGCGTCGCCGATTTCGTCGAGGAAGACGATGCCGCCGTCCGCCTCCTCCAGAATACCCTTGCGGTTTGAGTCGGCTCCCGTGAAAGCCCCCTTGTTGTGGCCGAACAGCTCGCTGTAGGTCAACTCCCCGCTGTAGGCGGCGATGTTCGTTTTCTTGACCGGCAGTTCAAACTCCTTCCCCCTCTGCCGCCGGAACATTTCGGACAGGCGCGAATAGATGTTGTTGAAGAAAAACTCCTTGCCGGTGCCGGTTTTTCCCAGAATGAGCAGGGAAGGGAGCCCCATGACGGTTTCCACGGGGTGACGGTCGTCCCAGGAGACCATCCGGTTGCCGATGGACTCGACCACGGTGTCGATCTGCTTCACCAGGGAATGGATTTTCCGGCTGCGGCCGATGACGTTGCCGAGGTAATAGGAGGAAACTTTCGGGTCGCGGTATTCGATCTCCTGCCGCAGGACCGACTTTTCCTGCTGGATTTCTTCGATTTGCTTCAGGTTGTGAACCTTCTGGCTGATCAGACTGGAAATGATCTGCAGGATTTTCTTGTGTTCGTCGGTGAAATGGTTGACCTGGAAACTGTCCTGGTTGATCACGCCCAGCACCTGGTTTTCGAACAGGATGGGGACCGCCAGTTCGGAACGGATCGCCGGCGACAGGCTCCGGTAAAATCCCTGGGTCTGGCCTGAAACCCGCACGTCGGAAACAAGCACGGGACGGGCGGTGTGCGCGCAGTACCCGTTGAGCGATTTGGAGTCGTCCGGCAGGTCGTTGCCGCCCACGGGAAGCGGCGGGATGTTGTTCTTTTTCCAGTCGCGGGACTTGGCGCCGAGCGTGTTGCCACCTTCACCCTCTACTACAAGCCATGGCGCGTTATTAATG
>JAGQJZ010000162.1 GCA_020430445.1 Nitrospina sp. | reverse complement strand
GAAGGACTCTCGATAATATTCTGCAGGGAAATGACCTTGCCCCGCCAACGCGCCTCTTTTTCCAGGAGTTCATCCTGTTTTTTTCTGAGGCGGGCGTTTTCCTGGCGGAGACGTTCGATTTCCTCCATCAGGGTCTGCTTCTCTTGTTCACTGGAACGGAGTGTCATGAGTGACCGGATGCTGTAAATTGAAACAGGGTGGTCAAGGCTCCACGCACCGGAGGCGGGGGAGCGTTGAAAACAGAGCTGAAATGCTTAAAAGGACCTTTGATAATCCAGATGTTCGCGCTCCGGTAACTCACAGGTCTTGAAAAGCCGGGACCTGCCCGCAGCCTCAAACAATTTTAGAGGCGCCTAATAAAAGACCTTTAGCATAACTCTGAAAGAGGCTTGAAGCGAGATGAGAATCCTCATAAAGGCAGGAGGAATTCCACCTTCCTCCAAGCCGTCCCATGATAGAATGCCTGATTGAAAAGGTCAAAACCCACCACGGATAATAATTATAGAATGAACGAAATCGCTCCTTCAGATTCACTGACCCCGGGCCGTCCCCTGCCGTTTCCCGGGGAATGGCTGCATGCGGCCCCGGGAAAGGTCGAAAATGCCCTCAACCGGTTGAATATTGAAGACCAGGCCCGTTGTTTCCTGGCGTTTTCCGGAAAAGACCGGCAAAACCTCCTGCTGCTTTCCCACAATCCGTTTGAACTGGTCCGGGCGCTTCCGGACGAGGAAATTTACCAGACGGTCAAGGAGATCGGCCCGGAAGACGCTTATCCCCTGCTTTCGGTTCTGTCCCCGCCCCAGGTCCAGTTGTTTTTTGATCTGGAATGGTGGGGCGGCGACAAATTTCTGCCGGAACGCGCCTGGAATTGGGTGGAATGGATGGACCAGGCGAACGACATCCATCTGATCAACTGGTTCATGTCGGAAGAATTCGAGCAGAAGGTGATGTTCCTGCAGGCCTTCGTCAAGGTTTACAAGCGCGATGAAATGACGGACCAGTATGAAAAGGTGGGCGACAAGGCGCCCTGGTCGCCCGACGGGGTTTACGACCTGTTCTTCACCGAAGAGGAAACGGTCCCTCTGTTAAAGCGGGTGTTCCTGCAACTGTATTCTGAAAACGGCCCCTTGTTCCGGGCGCTCATGGAAGGGGTGATCTGGTATCCCATCACCCCGACGGTCGAGCGTGCCTGGCAATGGCGCCTGTCCCGGACCGCGGAGAAGGGCCTGGCGGATTTCGAGGAAGCGCAATCGGTTTACAGCCGGCTGGAAGTCAAGAGCATCAGCGAAGCGCCGCCTGCGCCGTCCGAGTTCGAGGCGGAACCGGGCCGGCGGACCCTGGCGCCGCGCTACCCTCTCAACGCGGCCGACCCGGATTCCTTTCTCGGCCAGTGTTTCGTGAGGCTCAAAGACCACCCGCGTTCGGACGCCATCGGCTGGGAACTGGTCATCCTGGCCAACAAGGTGCTTGTGGCCGACCGGCTCGACCTGGGCAGCCTGGAAGCGCGCCGCACCACGTTGCGCAAGGTTCTGGGCTACATCAACATCGGGTTGGAGCTGGGAGCGCAGGGAGAGCCCGCGCTGGGAGAAAAGCTGCTGTCGAGAACCTGGATGCAATCCCTTTTCCAGGTGGGTTACGCGGCTGTGATGCAGTTGAAGTGGGATATGGAACAACTGTTGCGCGAGCAGGGGCCCTTGGTCCGGCAGGTGTTGAACCCCGTTCTGCAGGATCACCTGGCGGCGATGATCGACCGTTTCCCCAGAATCGGGGTGCACACGGTGACGCAAGACCTGGAGGAAAACCCGGAAATTCAGTGGCGGCATCTCGAATCGGTGGCGGACCTGGAACGGTTGCGCCTTCTGGAACGGCAGGTCCGGTTCCGTGCCCGCTTTGTGAACATGGCGCTGGGGGTATCGGCCGCGGATGTGGAGCAATTGAGGGAATCCTGCCGTTATCCCTCCCGCCTGGAAGATTTCGACGCCGTTTGCCTGACGCTCACCGCCCTGGCGCAATACGCCCTGTTCGGTCAAGTCGCCCTGGAGGCGTTGTCCGAAGACGCGGCGCGGAGTTTTCTGCAGGTGATCTTTTTGCCCAGCCCCGTTCCCGGAGAACCCCGGGCGCTGAATGACGATGTCCTGCAAACTTTCCGCACGCGCCTGGAAGAGCGCCCACTGGCCTGGACGGAGGCCGATCGGGAGGAATTCGTTCACCTGATCCGGGAGGTGGAAGACACCCTGTATCAGGAGTTTGAGCGCCTGAACGCGGCCCGGACGGTGGAATGGCAGTTCACCAAGGGCCTGTGTATTCAATAGCTCCCGTGGATGGAGCGGGGGCGGGGGTTTTTTCTGTTTTCAAAAACCCTGAAAAAGTGTAAGATTCCCGTTTTTTAAGGGTGTGACGATCATGGGCCCTGACGGCCCCGAGGACTTTCGCCATGACTGAAACCGAGCAGACTCCCGCGGACGCAGCCGCTGAAAAAAGACCGGAAAACGAGGCTCCGGAAGATCCGGGAATGCTGGAAACGGTCGGTTCCTTTCCTGTCTGGATGTTGAAACTGATCGACCAGGTGACCCCGGACCTCCTGCGCACCAAAGAACCCCCCAAGAAAAACTACCGCATCTGACCTAATAAATAGATGAATTCCATTCAACGGGCGCTGATCAGCGTCTCAGACAAATCCGGAATCGTCGATTTCGCACGTGAACT
>JAGQJZ010000161.1 GCA_020430445.1 Nitrospina sp. | reverse complement strand
AAGCTTGCCTCCGAGGACCGCCCCTTCAACATCCAGATCGGCGAGCAGATTTTCGCCTACCTGTTTTTCAACGTGGCCATTGAGTCCCGCAACGGGAAGCGGACCGGGCTCATCATGAAAGACATCACGGAAGAGAGAAAGCTGCTCGACCAGTTGACCCTGGCGGACAAGCTGTCCGGCCTGGGAACCCTGGCGGCGGGCATCGCCCACGAAATGAACAATCCCCTTTACAGCATCATGGGGTTCACGGAGGCGATCAAGGACGAAACCGACCCGGAGAAAATCCATCGGTTCGCCGACAAGGTCCTCGACCGGGCACGCCGCATGGCCTCGATCATCCTCAACCTGACCGGCTACTCCCGGTCCAACGGCAAGGATGCCCTGCAGGAGGTCAGCATCAATGAACAGATCGACTCCGCTATCGAGATGGCCCTGCTGGCTTCACTGTCGGACGATATAGAGTTGGAAAAACATTACGGCGCCCTGCCCGCCCTCAACGCCAAGCCGGAGGAAATTCAGCAGGTGGCGCTCAACATCATCCGCAATTCCGTGCAGGCGATGAATGGAAAAGGAAAGATCAGAATTGGAACGGAACACCGGGACGGAAACATTGTGATCCGGATCCAGGACAACGGACCAGGCATTCCGAAGGATTTCGTGACCAAGATTTTCGATCCGTTTTTCACGACGAAGGCCCAGGGGGAAGGCACGGGACTGGGCCTGAACCTGGTGCACCGGATCGTGCAGAGTTACGGGGGAGAGATTCGCGTGGATTCCGAACCCGGCATGGGAGCCTGTTTCATCATCACCTTCCCGTGCACGGAAACGGTCAGGAAACAGGAGCCGGCGTCAACAGTTTAGCCCAGTGTGTCTTTTCCCACTTGACCGCCTCGCGGTAATGCCGGTACTCGCGTTCCTTTTTTTTGAAATCACTGTGGTGGGCCTGCCACTGGCCGCCCCGCTTCACCGGCGGGCAAACCTGGTGGCACATTTCGTGATACACCGTCAACTCCAGGACGCAAAGCGGCACGAACTCCTGGTTGAGACGCGGGTGGATGCGGATCAGATTCTGTTTCGAATCGTAGGAACCGAAGCGGAACGACCGCCGGTTCTGCGTCCGGGTCTCCCGGCCCCACTCAATGCCGGATTCCACCTTTCCGCCGAAATACTCCGCGTTCAGCCGGTCAAAAATTTTCCGGAGATCGGTCTCTCCGCTCTGACCGTCATCTTCGTCCTGACCGCTGGCGATGGCTTCCTCCTCCGACTGCCGCAGGTACGCCAGATGCTCATTGCCCAACTCGCGGAATTTTTCCGGGACGATGGAATGCCGCCCCAGCCCGGAGAGCGCCTTCTGGGCCAGGCTCCTGAGCACCGTTTCCTTTTCTTCCTCGAAAAAAATGAAATACCCTTCATTGAACATTTCAATATCGACTTTGCCTTCGCGCGCATCAAGACGAAGCTGGCCGAGGAAGTCAAACCCGTGCTTCTTGCAGATAAAGAGAAGGCGGAACACATCCTTTTCCATGTCTTCTTCGCCGATACCGAGGGAAACCGTTCCGGGGTTGAAACCTAATCGTTGCGTCAATGATGATTGGGAGTCCATAAACCGTAGGGGGAAAAAGGTGGAAACGGGGAAACGTTGGGGCTGGACAATAACAACAGGAGTTTACAACTTTTGCCGCGGAATTTTCAACGCCTTTTTCCGGGTCCCGCCAGGCTCCTCACCTTTACTTTAAACCGGATTTTCGGTAAGGTGATCGCATGTTTAGAAGATACCTATTCGTATTGGCTTTGGCCCTGCTTTCGGCCTGCAGCACCACCCCCTCCACGTCGCCGGAGTCCGCCCAGGGCGGCGCCACGGCGCAGGACGACCGGGTGGTGCAGGAGGAAATCACCCGCTATGTGACGACGGCGGAAGCCAGCGTCGAGGCCCAGGTGGTGTCCTACCTCAAGGACAAGGGCGTCACCCTCCCCCGCCTGCGCGCATTGATCAAGCAGCGGCCCCTCAACCGGACGGGGAAATCCGGAACCTTCTTCAACCTGCCGGTGAAATCCCAGGGCAGGGAATACCCGTTCTCACTGTTCGTCCCTCCCATGGAGGACGGCAGGGAATACCCGCTGGTGGTGATCCTGCACGGTGCGGGAGGCAACGGCAAAACCACGCTGAGCCGCTGGATCGAACGGCTCGGCGGCGACTTCATCATCGCCTGTCCCAGCTACCCCATGGGGGCCTGGTGGTCCCTGCGCGCCGAGACCCTGGTGCTGAACCTGATCCAGCACCTGCGCACGCTCTACCCCGTCGACACCAACCGGGTGCTGTTGGCCGGGCTGTCCAACGGAGCGGTCGGCGCTTACATGATCGGCATGTTCTACCCGGATTATTTCGCGGGCGTCGTGCCCATCGCCGGCACCATCAGCGAACGCTACATGCATTTCCTGATCAATCTGGTCAACACGCCCCTGTACACGATCCAGGGGGAACACGATCCGATTTTTCCGATCAAATACACCCAGCGCATCCAGAAAATTCTGACCTCCATGAAATACCCGGCGGTGTTCCGCGTGCACGCGGAAAACACATCGGCCCACGGCGGGCATTTCCTGCCTGACGGGGAAGTCGCACCCCTGGTCGCATGGATGAAACAGCAGAAGCGGACCGCCAACCCGGCCGTGGTCCGCATGGTGCGCGAGAGCAACCACATGGGCCCCATCCAGTGGGCGCGCCTCACCAAGGGGCTGGAACTGGCCTCCCTGCAACTGCCGGG
>JAGQJZ010000160.1 GCA_020430445.1 Nitrospina sp. | reverse complement strand
CGACGCCCCGGCGCTGGCCCAGGCGGACATCGGCATCGCCATGGGATCCGGAACGGACGTGGCGATGGAGACCGCCGACATCGCCCTGATGAATTCCCGGCTCACCGCAGTGCCCGATGCGCTGGAACTCAGCCGCCGCACCTTCAGCAAGATCAAGCAAAACCTGTTCTGGGCGTTTATCTACAATATCCTCGGCATTCCGCTTGCGGCGGGGATTTTTTATCCCACCTCCGGGATCATTCTCGATCCCATGGTGGCGGCGCTGGCTATGTCGCTCAGTTCGGTCAGCGTGGTGACCAATTCACTGTTGCTGAAACGGTTTCATCCCCGGAACCGTGCCGCCTGACGGCGATCACTTGTCTACGTTGTGCATGAGGATTTCGCGGTTGTACATGGCGAGAACATCCTGGCGGCTGAGCAGCCCGATCACTTTTTTGGGATCGCCCACCTTGACCACGGGAAGCTGGTCGACATCGAGCTGACTGAATTTTTCCATGGCTTCATGCAGGTTGTGGCTCGGGGTCAGGCTCTCGACTTTCTTGGTCGCGATGTCGCTGGCCACGACCAGACCTTCGAGGTGGTCCTCGAACGCCGCTTCACGGATGTCGGAGAAGGACAGGATGCCCTTCATGTCTCCCTGCTGGTCGACGACGGGGTAATAAAAATTCTTGGAATAGGAAACCGTGTTGAGGATGCTGGAGAACGGCATTTCCTCGGGAATGGTCACCACGTCCTTGTTCATGACGTCACGCACGTGCAGGGAACTGAGGACCGAAACCACGCGGCCGTGCCGCAGGTTGATCCCCTTGTTGAGCAGGTACTGGATGTAGATCGAATTTTTGTTGAACCCGCGGAAGGTGTAGGCCGAGACGATGCAGGTGATCATGATCGGCAGGATGATGGTGTAGTCGTTGGTCATTTCGAACAGCATCAGGATGTTGGTCAGCGGTGCCTGCATGACCGCGCCGGCCACCGCGCCCATTCCCACCACGGCGTAGGTTTCCGCCGAGGCGGTCATGTCCGGCAGCAGGGCGTGCACGCCGTGGCCGAACGTCGCCCCGGCCATGGCCCCGACGAAAAGGGAAGGTGCGAACACCCCGCCCAGTCCACCCGAACCGATCGTGATTCCGGTGGCGAAAATTTTCAAAAAGACCAGCCCGAACGCCATGCCCCAGAACAGGTTGCCGTTCAGGGCGTCTTCCATAACCCCGTACCCGTTTCCCAGGACCTGCGGAAATAAAATCGACAGAGACCCGACGATGAGGCCGCCGACGGCGGGCTTCATCCATTGCCGCACGTTGACCTTCTTGTCGAAAAACTCGGCGCATTGAAAATAAAACCGCGTGAACGCCCAGGCCACCAGCCCGCACACAACTCCCAGGATCAGGTAAAAGACGATCTCTCCCGAGTGGACCAGGTGGTGAATGGGGACGAGAAAGGTGACTTCGTTGCCTTCAAGAGCGCGGCCGGTGACGGTGCCGATCACCGAGGCGACCACGATCGGGCTGAAGGTGTGGATGGTGAATTCTCCCACGATGATTTCTATGGAGAACAGGACGCCCGCGAGAGGCGCGTTGAAGGACGCGGCGATTCCCGCCGCCGCGCCGGCTCCCACCAGCACTTTCACTCTTTCGGTCGACAGCTTGAACATCTGCCCCAGCGCGGACCCGATGGCCGCGCCGATTTGCACGGTCGGGCCTTCGCGCCCGGCGGACCCACCCGAACCGATTGTGATCGAAGAGGTGAAGGCGGTGTTCCAGATTGTGCGCTTGCGGATTTTGCCGTTGTTGATGGCGACCGACTGGATGACCTTGTGCACTCCGTTTTCCCGCACGGCATCGGGAAAAAAGTGAACGTAGATGCCGATGACGAGCCCTCCCACCATGGGCATCAGCCACAGCAGGTATTCATGACTGCCGGAAGGAATGTGCAGAATGCCCATGCCTTCTTCGGAAAACCACCAGTCGAACAACTGGATCATCCAGCGGAAAACGGTGGCGGCCCCCCCGGCGAGAAAGCCGATCACGGCGGAGAGAAGGAGGAGGTTGTGGTCCCGTCCCAAAAACTTCTTGGCTTCCTCCTTGAATTTTTGTGGGAATATATCCATGGAATACGTCAAAAGATGAGATGGGACCCGCCGGGTCCATTATAGTAAACTATTGATTCTTTTAGCAATACTGGCGGCCAATAAATTCGCTATCGAGCCGCTGTCTTGACGTTGCCCGGGCGCGGGTGTTGTGTTATTCTCTTTCCGCTTTTTCAGGGAATTCGGTTCCTGAATTCCCTCCTGCCCACAACTTTCCTCACGGTTTTTCCCATGGTCAAAATTGCTCCTTCAATATTATCCGCGGATTTCAGCCGGCTGGGTGACGAGGTCAAGGCGGTCGAAGACGCTGGTGCGGACTGGATCCACATCGATGTCATGGACGGCCGGTTCGTGCCCAATATCACGGTCGGGCCTCTTGTGGTCGAGGCGGTGCGCAAGGTCACGCAGCTTCCCCTGGACGTTCATCTTATGATCGAGGACGCCGACCGGTACATCAAGGATTTCGCGCAGGCGGGGGCGGATATTTTGTCCGTTCAGGTCGAAGCCTGCCCGCACCTCCACCGGACCGTTCAACTGATCCGGAGCCAGGGGGTGAGTCCCGCGGTCGTTCTGAACCCGGCGACGACGGTGTTCACCCTCGATGAAATCATTGAACACGTTGATATGGTCCTGCTCATGTCGGTCAATCCCGGTTTTGGCGGGCAGGAATTCATCCGCCAGGTGCTGCCCAAAATTGAACTGGTCCGGCAGAC
>JAGQJZ010000159.1 GCA_020430445.1 Nitrospina sp. | reverse complement strand
AAAAAAAGAGACCCTGAAATATGTCATTCTGAGGGCCGCAGGCCCGAAGAATCTCGCCTTTGCTTTTGACCTTGGGTTTTGGGTTCACTGGCCGTACGCAAGCACTCCCGCGTCTGGCGGACCTTGCGGTCGGCAGAATTTAACCTACGAATTCGGCAAAAATGCTTGGAATATCCGCCTGAACAAACTCTCTTTTTTCGAAACTACTGAAGAGCAAGGGTTGGACATGAAAAATATCCGGGAGCAAGGGTGGCTTGATTTTATAGATGGAAGCGGAATTCGAATGGCGGACCCCAATGGGCCCACTGGAGCAGAATTGGGTTACTTGGATGGTCCCATCCGGATACTAGAAATTCATTTCGCTGACACAGACTTCCCTGACAAACTCATTCAAACCCTTGATGCTCTTTTTTCAGTCCAAACTGGGTGGTTTTTGTTTAGGCGTTTTGGTGAATTTCCAGTCCAATTTTATGAAGAAAATGAATTACCAATCCTAAAAAAGTATTTGGTGGATGAACTGGGTAACATAACCAATATTGGGGAAGATCTATATTTGGTTGGTAAAACAGGAGATGTGTATTTTTTTTACGACCACCACTTTACAGATCAAGGCCTAGGCATATTTACTAAAAAAATTGAAATCGCCAAGGAACTGCTCATTCTCTTAAATGAAATAGGCTCTGAACTAGAATTGTTTTCACCACAGGAACCTTGAATTCTCTCCGTATTTCTTTAACCTTCTAAAATACTGGCACACTGCAAATGTAAAGACAAAAAGTCAAAGGCAAAGGCGAGATTCTTCGTTCCGCCGACGCTCCACTCAGAATAACACGTCTTAGCGCATTCGATTGCAAAGCTTAAATCAGTCGTCCGCCAATATACGCCAGGGCTTGTACATCAGAGTGAGAAGTGCGCCGAGGCCGATACCTTCAATGACCGAGCCGATGAGCCAGGCGGCGGCAAGCGTCATGGGGATCGGCATGTAGGGGTAGTAGCCGAACTGCATGCCGCCGAGGAAGAGCCCCATCACCGCACCGAAACGGCATCCCCCCGCCATGTCCTTGACCTTGCCGTAGGTCAAGTAGAGCCAGGTGAACATGCCCGCCATGAAAATCTGCGTGGCCACGGCCCAGCCCATGTAATTCTGCATTTCCTGTTCCGTGCGCCACACCGGCGCCGTGCTCTCGTACAGGCCGCGCAGGAGCACGCCGTGAAACATCATCTCGTAGATGAAGATGAAGACGAACGCCGCGAACGTGGCCAATCCGAAACGTTTTTTGTTAATGCGGCTCATGGACCCCTCTGTGCTGGGGTTTTCAAAAAGTCATCTCTATAAATTATTTTACAGGATCGTTGCAGGCTACGCCATGCATCACGGCAGCGGGATCTCGTTGAGTGAAAACTTCACCGGGTGGACCGCCTGGTCCGTGGCCAGCAGCACCCGCAGGCGCGTGGTCGGCGGGGGCAGTTGCTTGAATCCCACCTGACGCAGTTCTCCCATATTGCTTCTGGAACTGGAGTTGAGCACCTCCCCCCTGGCGTCGACAAACTGGATATCGACCACGCGCTTGTTCGGGTCCTTCACCCACAGGCGGATGCTGTTCTTGTCGTCGCCCATCATGCCGCCGAACATGCCCTCGAACATCTGCAGCATCGCCTGCCCCATTTCCTCGCCGAGCTTTTCCATTTCCTTGTCCATCTGGGCGCGGGCTTTTTTCTTTTCTTGCGCTTTTTTCTGTTCGAGAATTTCCGGCGTGATGTACTGGACCGTCACGCCGTGCTCTTTCAGCTTGTCCTCGCCGAGGGATTTCCCCGGCGTTTCCATGAAAGTGCCGGCGTCCACCATGCCACCGTTTTCCGGCGTCGGCGAAAACAGGAAGATGGTGCCTTTCAGCGTCTGGATGTATTTGGCCGAACGCGCCGGGTTTTTGAGCGAAACGGAATGCGTGAGCGACGACCCGCCGTCGTTCGGCCGGAAGAAGCTCGGCGTGTTGTCCTCCTCCTTGTTGACGAGGATGACGCCCGTATCGTCCACGGCGTAGGTGACCTTGACATCGCGCACGCCCATGGCTTTCGAGACCGCGCGCCCCATGATCTTGAGCTCCACTTCGCACTTGCCAAAAAACTGCCCCGTGGTGCGGGTGTCCTTGACCTCGGTGAACATCACGCGCGCGTCGGTGAGCCGTTCCGGTCCGGCCCATGCGGAGACCGCCGAAACCAAAAAGACGGTCAGGCACATCAAAACTTGGGTGGGATTCATGGTCTCGCCTCGCCTCCTCTAAAAAATATCTTCATAAATTCCCGTCCCCCTTATACAGTAGGGCCGGGTTTTATCATTTTTTCTGCGTGTAATTATGGTAACGGATTCCGCCGCAATGCAAAGGTTTGAATTCGAAGTCGATGCCGGATGCGAAAAAAAGCGCCTGGATATTTTCCTGACCGGAGCGCAGGCAGACGTCTCGCGCAGTTTCGTGCAGAAGCTGATCGAAGAGGGGCGCGTGCAGGTGAACGCCGCCCCGGCGAAAGCCAATTACAAGGTGAAGGCGGGGGATGCGGTGGTGATGGAGGTCCCCGAACCCGCACCGCTGGAGGTGGAGGCGGAAGCGATTCCGCTCGACATCGTATTCGAGGACGAACACCTCATCATCATCGACAAGCCCGCCGGGATGGTGGTGCACCCCGCGCCCGGCCATTCCAGCGGCACGCTGGTCCACGCGCTGCTGCACCACTGCCGCGACCTCAAGGGAATCGGCGGGGTGGAGCGCCCCGGCATTGTGCACCGGCTGGACAAGGACACCAGCGGGCTGATCGCCGTCGCCAAGACCGCAACCGCCCTGGCCTCCCTGCAGCAGCAGTTTCAGGAAAGGACCATCCGCAAAACCTACCTCACCCTGGTGTTCGGACGCATGCCGGAAGCCGGCGGCACCATCGCCACCGCCATTTCACGGCACCCGACCGACCGCAAGAAAATGGCGGCCGGAGAAACAGGCCGCGAAGCCGAAACCGTCTGGGAGGTGGTGCGCCATTTCGAAGGGTACGACCTCGTACGCTGTTTTCCCAAAACCGGGCGGACGCACCAGATCCGGGTGCACCTCGCCTCCATCGGCCACCCGGTATTGGGCGACGCCCTGTATGCGGGCAGGCGGAAGCTTCAAACGCCGCTGCCGGAGCGTCAGGCTTTGCACGCACACCGGCTGGAACTGGCCCATCCGAAAAGTAAGAATATTCTTACTTTTGTATCGGATTGGCAAAAAAACCT
>JAGQJZ010000014.1 GCA_020430445.1 Nitrospina sp. | reverse complement strand
CCACCAAAAGGAAACTCATTTCCTCCAGCGACCTCGCCCTGTTTGATATTGCCAGCGATGTCGACGAAGCGGTCCGCCTCGTCACCCGGTATTACGCCACCTACCACTCGATGCGCTTTGTCGGTCCCCTCGCCGTCCTGAGACTCCAACACACGCCGCCCCCGGCCCTGGTGGAGGCCTGGAACCGGGATTTCAGCGATATGATCGAGAGCGGGAAAATGGAAACCGGCCCCTGCCTTCCCGAGGAAAAGGAACGTGGAGAATTCCCGGAACTGCCCCGGCTGTTTTTCAAGTTCGACAACAATTCTTTCGCCCGGCTCCACCAGTTGATCAAACGGATCAATGAGGATATGAATCCTGCTGAAACATGAGCCGGGAATCCGGATATAAAATAAAAACATACACATACCATTTATAATTTATTAAAAATAATACTATTTTTTTCGAATCCGATTAAACTGCGCTACTTTAAACACATAAAACTCCTTAAGTTTCAATTTAGTATAAAACTCTTCCTATTTTTCCCCAGTTTGGCAAAGATTTTGCTCTAATAGCGGTAGATTCAACCCCATTGACCCATACGGAGCAAAACTATGACCATGACACAGGAAATCAAAAAAGGCACTGTGGTCTATTCGGAAGGCAATTTCAGCGACACAGCCTGCATTATCGAATCCGGAAGTTTCGAGGTGAGCAAGAAATCCGCCGCCGGCGGTTTCAAGGTCATCGGTATTTTGAAGAAAAACGATATCTTCGGAGAAATGGGGATTCTCGATGGCCTGCCCCGTTCGGCCACGGTGACCGCTCTGGAAGACAGCAAGGTGACCGTCATCACCAAGGACGATTTCGAAAGCCTGTCCCGGCGCAATCCCAACGCCTTGATGCCCATCCTGAAGGTGATGTCCATGCGCCTGCGCCGGGCCCTGAAACGCGAGGCCCAGACCCCGGAGTTCTCCATCATCCAGCCCCTGGAGCCGGCTGAAACGGTGGAACTGCGGGAAGAGTCTCCCGTCCAACAGGTGGAATAAAGCAGAATCCCTGAAAACCGGAAGCTTGTACCGGGCTCCGTCCACGGGCAAGCTTCCAGAGCGCGCCGCCCCCGAGGCACCCCGCCCTCTCCTCCTACAAACGATTGTGTCTTCCCCATAATTCCTCTAGAATATTTGCATACAGAAAATTCAAGTTTCTCCGTGAAAAAGCCGTTCTTTAAGGCAACTTCAGATGTTCCCCGGGCTGGTTCACCGCGCGTGAAACAGACCCCGGTCACCATCCACCCGAACCACCGGACCCAGAATGCGGGCGGACTTGAAAATTATCCGATCGGAAACGGCGGCCCCCCCGCAGCAGGAAGAGTCCCTCGTCGGGCGGATCCCCACTGAAAAACTGCTCATCATCATCCCGGCCTATAACGAGGCCGACCGCATCGGCGCGGTTCTGGACGATATCCAGCGGGAAGCGCCGAAGATTCCCATCCTGGTCATCAACGACGGTTCGCGCGACGCCACCGCCGAAGTGGCGCGCCAACACGGCGCGGAGGTGATCACGCTGCCCTACAACAACGGCTACGGCGTGGCCCTGCAAACCGGCTTCCGCTACGCCCTCCAGCAAGGCGTGACGGTCGCGGTTTCCATGGATGCCGACGGGCAGCACGATGCCCGGGAAATTCCACGCCTGATCCATGAAATCCAGAAGGGCGGCATCGACGTGGTGGTGGGTTCGCGTTTCCTCAATTCCAAAACCTACCGGCCCAGCCCGCTGCGCCGGATGGGCATGCTCCTGTTCGGCCTGCTGGCCACGGTGTGCACGGGGCGGCGGGTGACGGACCCCACGTCCGGATTCCAGGCCCTGCGCGGACGCGCCCTGCGCCTGGCGGCGAGCGACCTGTACCCGCCGGATTACCCGGACGCGGACTTTCTGATCCTGCTCCACAAATGCGGCATCACCGTGCGCGAGGTCCCGGTCAAAATGCGCCCCAGCCCGGACAATAAATCGATGCACGGCGGCTCCAAATCCGTTTATTATGTCTTCAAGATGCTGTTGTCCATTTTCGTCGTGCTGCTGAGGCAGAAACCGGAACGGTTCTGACATGCCCCCCCGAATACAGATCATCTCCATCCTCATCTGCATTTTCCTGCTCGCCTACGTTTTCGAACTGGTGCGGCGGCGCTACCTGAACGAGGAGTATTCGGTCACGTGGCTGGTCACCGGCGTGATGATGCTGGTGCTTTCGATCTCCGACGAACTCCTGCAATACATCTCGAACCTGGTCGGCGCCACCCTGTACACCTCCACCCTGTTCTTTTTCGGGATGCTCTTCCTGGTGGTCATCTGCCTGCACTTTTCCATCCGCATCTCGGCGCTCACCAACCAGGTGCGCACGCTGACACAGGACATCGGCATCCTCTACCAGGAGCGCGAATCCCTGAGGAAGGAAATCGCGAAATCCAAAAACGAATCGGAAACCTCCGGGGTGGAAAACCTTTGAAGGTGCTGAGAACGATCGAATCGTTTCTGCCGGCCATCACCGGCCCGGCCCGGCAGGCGTTTGAAATCTCCAGGAGGCTGAAGCCCCACGGCATCGCCTCTCCCGTACTCACTTCAACGCTGGACATCGATCCCACCCTGCCCCGGGAAAGCGACATCGACGGCGTCTGCGTCACCCGGCTCCCCTGCTGTTTCAAGCTCATGCGCTACGCGGTGACGCCGGGAATGGCCCGGCACCTGCAGGGATTCGACATCGTCCACAGTCACAATTACCGCAACTACCAGACCGACCGCGCTTTTTTTTTGCCCGCAGCCACGGCCTGCCCTTCGTTTTAAGCACGCACGGATCACTTCTCGGCTTCCGCCATTACCTGCCGGTTGAAGCCCGCTGGCCCTACCGCCTGTACGACGCGCTGACCCTGAAGTCCGCCGTGAAGGGCGCGTCCCGGGTGATCGTGTCTTCACAACTGGAGGCGCGCGACGCCCTCCGTTTTGGCGTGCCGCAGGACCGCATCCGCGTCATCCCCATGGGCATCGACCTGCCAAAAACCGCTTCCCCTTCTGCTGCCGACGCGCCACTGCGCCTGTTGTTTGCCGGACGCATCGCCCGGGTGCGGCGGGTGGAGTCGATCCTCAAGGCGGCGGCACGGCTGCCCTTCGACTGGACGCTCACCCTCGCCGGCGGCGAAGCGACGACCTCCAGCATGACGCGTGATGGCTACGTTGACGAACTCAAACAACTGGCGGCGGAACTGAACATCGACAGCAAGGTCCGCTGGACGGGCCCCCTGCCCCATGAGTCGCTGATGGAGTGTTACCGAGACGCCGACCTGTTTCTCTACACCTCCCAATACGAAAACTTCGGCCAGCCGCTGCTGGAGGCGGCGGCGCACGGGCTGCCGCTCATCTCCACCCGGGTCGGGGTCGCAAACGAGTTGATCGAGGAACACCGCACCGGCTTCTTCACCGACGACTCCCCGGAAACCCTGGCCCGGAAAATTGAACAACTCGCCCACCGCGAAATCCGTCAGCAGTTCGGCTACGCCCTGCGCCAGAAGGTGGCGGAGCATTTCTCCTGGGAAACAATCACGCAGCAATACCTCGAGCTTTACCGCGACCTGACCGGCGGCGGTGGTTTATAATCGAGGCCATGGCCCGCAATATCCTGCTGTTCACCTCCACGTTTCCCCGGTCGCAGGACGACCCGCTCACGCCCCGGTTCGTCTATCACCTCGGGCGCGAACTGCTCAGGCGGCACAACGTCCACGTGCTGGCGCCGCACGCGCCCGGCGCGGCGATGGAAGATGAACTCGACGGCATGCGGGTCATCCGGTTCCCCTATTTTTTTCCGCAGAACTGCCAGCAACTGGCCTACGGCACCGGCATGACCAACAACCTGCGCCAGCACCCGTCGGCATGGCTGCAGGTGCCTTCATTTTTCTACTGTCAAAACAGGGCGTTGGCCGAGACCGTGCGCCGCTTCAATATCGAAATCGTCAACAGCCACTGGATGGTGCCGCAGGGCCTCACCGCCGCGTGGTCCGCCCGCGCCCTCGGCGTGCGCCACCTGCTCACCGTCCACAGCGCCGGGCTGTTCCTGCTCAGGCGCATTCCTGCCGGACGGTTCCTCGCCCGCCGTATTTTGAAGAACACCGATTCCCTGTTCATCGTCAGCCAAAACAACAAGCGCCTGCTGGAAGACCTGGTGCGAAGACCGGTTGCGGCACAGGTGCTGCCCATGGGCATCGACACCGGCTATTATGGTGAAGCCCGCGACGCCACCGCCCTGCGAAAAACCCTGCACCTGCCGGAGACGGGACCGCTCGTCCTGTTCGTCGGCAAATTGAGCCGCATCAAGGGAGTGAAATTTTTGCTCGACGGTTTTCCGGAGGTTTTGAAAAACGCGCCCGACGCCAGACTGGTCGTCGTCGGATCGGGCCCGGAGGCGTCGTCACTTGAAGAACACACACGCCGCCTGCAACTGGAGAGCCGGGTCGTTTTTGCGGGACAGAAAAACCAGCGGGAGGTGCGCGACTACCTGCAGGCCTGCGACCTGCTGACCATCCCTTCCATTCAGGACACCAACGGCCAGGTCGAGGGATTTCCCGTGGTCATGCTGGAAGCGCTGGCCTCGGGCAAGCCGGTGGTGGGCACGCGGCTGGGCGGTACTGCCGAAGGCATCGTGGACGGGGAAACGGGGTATCTCGTGCCTCCGGAAAACCCGGGGGCGCTGGCGGCGGCCATCCTGCGAACGCTCGAACAGGGCCCGGCCACGTTCGCCGACCACGCCCGGCAATCGGTGCGTCAATACGACTGGCGCGCCATCGGCGAGGCTTACAGCCGGGCGTTCGATGCCCTGTAAACAACGTCACCGGTCGAGGCGGCAGATCCAGTAACCAGTCTCTCCCAGTTTCCGCGCGGAATTTTTCCGGCAGGTTCCCGTGTCTTTCACCGGCACCACCTTCCAGGAGCGGGCAGTGGTTCCGGCCATGCGCAGTTTTTCTTCATAACCGGCGGAACCTGCAAAATAGAGGCGGCGCGGCAGCAGGGTTTTCAGCAAAGGTCCCGGATCCATGTCCGCGCCGCCACCACCGGGGAGGAATATCCGCGCATTCTTGGGAGTCTCCAGGCGGATCGCCTCCGCCAGCACAAAGGATTGCCGGTAATGATTCGGCAGATCCCACACGCCTTCCGCACGCAACACTTCGTCCTTGTCCATTCCCCAATGCGTTGCCATATAGAAATAACGCGGTCCGGCAAACACCGCTCCCAGGGTGATGAGGTTGAGCACCACCACGATGCGGACAAAATCGCGGACCCGTGTCGCTTCATTCATGGCGGAACGCCTTCCGTGTTTTCGCCAGCCCGCCGAGCCAGAGCAGCAACACGGGATACCAGGCCAGGTACCCGCGCGTGGCGGGAGAATTCACGGCGTTGCCCGGGGACAACAGAATGCTGTTGAAGAACCGCGCCGAGGCTTCGGATTCACGCGGCAGCAGGGCGTAGGTTCCAAACTGGACCAGTAAAAACGCCGCGAGGAAAGCCAGCAGGTAACGCTGCGGAACCTCGAGTTGTTTCCACCGCGCGGTGAACGCCAGCGCCCAGAGCAAAAAGGTGAATCCGAAAAACAGATGAAATCCGAACGTCTGGTAGGCCCCGATCACCAACGCCGAGCCAGGGGAAACCGACTCCGCCTTGCCGTTGATCAAAAGCGCAAAGAACAATCCCGCCCCGGCAAGCAGCAGGCCGCCGACGCCCAGCGGCGACGCCCGGAACCACCCCAGCCCCCAGACCAGCGACATCAGCCAGAGAAGCAGTATCACCGCGATCATTCCCGCCCCGAAGAGGCTGACATCCGGCACCACCATCAGCAGAACCGCCGCCCACAGGGTCGCGGGCCCCAGCGTCAATCCGGCGAAAACAGGCAGGAGATTCTGCGCTTCGCCGCGTTCCGGATGCGGGTGATGGTGCAGAACAACCATGAGGAGCAGCAGGACGATTCCGGAGAACAGGACAAACTCGGGCCGGATCAGGCAGGCCATGCCGAGGAGGGTGCCGGACAACCCCAGCCAGGCAAGGCAGGCAGGAGCGCCGCCGGAGTTCCGCATCCACCGCTCGGCGAATTCATGCCAGTAAAAAATACCGGCGGCAAAGCACGCCCCGCCCATCAGGTTCAGCAAACCCAGTTGGCTGTGCCACCAGAAGTAGGGAGTCGACGCCAGCGCCAGCGTCAGCCAGCCCGCGAGGTGCTCGCTTTTTCCCTGATGACGCAGGCGGCAATACAGGATCACGCACAATGCCAGGCCGGACACCGGAAAGAGCGCCTTGTGCAACGGCCAGCCGGCCGAATCGAGCCAGGCAAACAGGAGCGGCACCAGAGGCGGGTACTGGCGGAAGTGCGGCGCCACGTCGCGCCCGCCCAGGCCGGAACCGTTCAGGAATTCAAAAGCGCGGATCTCGTACCACAGGCCGTCCGGCGCACCGACCGGGAACCACAGCGCCGCCCCGAGCGACAGCAGAAACAAAGTCCCCAGCGCCAGGGCGAATTTCAATTTAAAACCCCCGGACGCCACGGCGACGCCCTCGTCCCCTTCATCAAAAGAAACCCTGAGCCGCCCCAGGCAGGCCACCCAGGCCACTCCCAGCGCCAGCACACTCGCAATCGATTGCGCCGTCGCGCCCGTTTCCCCCACCGCCACCAGCACAAACATCTCAAAACCCTTGAGCAGGAAAAAGGCAAACACCGCAAGCGACAACCGTTCCGCCCAATGGGTGATCACACCCGCAAACAGCACCAGGAGGTAGGCCGAAGCAAACAGGACGGCGAGGTCAAACCAAACCATGGCGTTTCAACCCAACAATGAGGGGGAATTACTTTTCAGAACGGTAGGCGCTCAGAGCTTCCTGAATCAGCCGGTGGGTCTGGTGCGTGTGGCGTGAGGAGAAATGAAACACATGCAGACGCCTCACCCCGGACCGGCGCGCCAGCTGGCCCGCCTGCTCCGACGTCAGGTGGCAACGGTCGCGGGCCCGCTCGGCCTCTTCCGCCAGGAACGGCGACTCGCAGAAGAACAGGTCCGCTCCCTGAACCAGATCGACGATGCGCCGGCTGTTGTCCGGATTGTAAACCGTGTCGGTGATGTAGGCGATCTTCTGCCCGGGCGTGGTGACCACCAGTTCCCGCGCCAGGGCCTTCAGGTCGCGTTCCTCCGTCCGCCTTCCCCGGTCGTCGCACACCGTCACCGCGATATTAACCGGATAAGGTTCCCCCTGGGCGTAGTCCTTCAACCGGCTGACCCAGGGACCGGGCTGGAGATGCAACGCTTCCAGCTTTTCCTTGTCGACGTTGCTGTGCGCCTTTTCGATGACCGTGAACCCCAGGCACGGCACCCGGTGCTCCAGGATGGCGGTCTCCACTCGGAACGACTCCTCCTCCAGCAGGGTGCGGCCGTCGAACGGCAGTTCCCTGTGCGCCGACGGTTCGAACCGGTCGATCGCGCGGAAGGTGGTTTTCAGCAAACGGTCGGGGAGCACCTCCGTCACTTCCAGGTTGACCGACTCCTCGTAACGGTCGACCAGGTTCCAGGTGAACCCGGCGAGCTTGCCACGGACGTTGGTGGTGAAATTGACCGGCCCGTACAGGCGGATGGTCTTGCCCTGGCCGAACACGAGGCGCAACAGGCGGTCGAACCCGATGAAATGGTCCATGTGCGTGTGGCTGACGAACACATCGGACACCTTGAGCAGCTTCGCCGCCGACAGACGGTGGATGTCTCCCAGGTCGATCAGGAGCGCGCGCTTGTCGTAGCGGAACTCGATGAACAGGCCCGGGTCGCCCAGCGGGTCGTTGACCAGCCGCGCATTGAAAATGGATTTTACCGCCGGGGGCTTGCTTTCCGTCATGAGGAACTGGTCTCGCGGGTTTCGCCCAGCAGGTAGGCTTCGATGAACCGGTCGAGGCCGCCGTCGAGCACGGCGTCGACATTGCCGCTCTCGACGCCGGTGCGCAGGTCCTTGACCATGCGGTAGGGATGCAGAACGTACGAGCGGATCTGGCTCCCCCACTCGATCTTCTTCTTCGACTTCTCCATCTCTTTCTTTTCCTCGTCCAGTTTTTCCTGTTCCACTTCGTACAGCCGCGCCTTGAGCACTTTCATCGCCGAAGCCTTGTTCTTGTGCTGAGAGCGCTCGTTCTGACACTGCACCACGATTCCCGTCGGTTTATGCGTGATGCGCACGGCGGAGTCGGTGGTGTTGACCCCCTGCCCGCCCGGACCCGAGGCGCGGTACACGTCGATCTTGAGATCGTCCTCGCGGATCTCGACCTCGATGTCTTCCTCGATTTCCGGGTAGACAAACACCGAAGCGAACGAGGTGTGGCGGCGCTTGTTGGCGTCGAAGGGCGAAATGCGCACCAGCCGGTGCACGCCGATCTCCGCCTTAAGATAACCGTAGGCGTACTCGCCGAGGATGTGGATCGTGGCGCTCTTGATGCCCGCTTCTTCGCCGTACTGGATGTCGAGCACTTCCGTCTTGAAGCCGTGCTCCTCGCCCCAGCGCAGGTACATGCGGAACAGCATCTGCGCCCAGTCCTGCGACTCCGTCCCGCCCGCGCCGGAGTTGATCGACACCAGCGCGTTGCTGGCATCGTGGTCTCCGGACAGCATGGCCTTGAGTTCGGCCTGTTCGAGGTTGCGCTCCAGTTCCCCGATCATCGGCCCGCATTCCTCAAGCATGGACTCATCGCCTTCCTCTTCCGAGAGGGTGATGAGTGTGTCGAGGTCTTCTTTTTCCTTATGGAGGTTCTGCCAGATTTCGACGGCCCGTTGCAGGCCCGCCCGGCGTTGCAGGGTTTTCTGCGCGGCGGCGTTGTCGTCCCAGAAACCGGAACCGGCCACTTCTTCGTCCAGTATCTTGAGTTCGGTCAGTTTCTGATCGACGTCAAAGAAACCCCCGGATGCGGTCGATTCGCGAGGCGAGGTCCTGGGTTTGCTTTTTAAGTTCTTCCAACATGTTAAATCCCTTAGTCAAAATTGTCAGGAGCGTATTCTCTCCAATCCACGGATCGAATGCAAGCAATCGCAGCAGCGGATGATGCTTTCAGAGCGCCTCTGATGAAAATCTCAAACAACCCGGAACAGGTCCGGGTCGTTCAGAGCCTACGAGCCGCCGCGATACAAATTCGAACGGCGCAGAGTCCCCCCAAATTTCCCCCAACACCCTTTGTCCGATCCGGTGGACGGTCAGAAATCGCGCCGGAGGCGGCCATTCCCCATATCTAATTTCAGCGCCAATCCTGTTGACCCTAAGGCCCGTGTTCATTATACTGAACCGGCAGATTGGCGCCCGAATCTGTTTGATTTCATGGCTCCTTTGGAAATACCCCCGGCCCCCCGCGCCCGCGTTTGAGACGGGACGCGAACTGCCGCAGCCGCCGTTTTGGCATATCCAAAGGCTCCCGTGAAAAGTCCATTCCCGGCTTCCCGCCACGCAGTGTCCCCGACTCAAGAAATCCCCGGCGGAATCCGAAAAAGCAAGAGGGCGATCTTCCATTTTCAATCACCGCAACCCACCGGGTGTCCCTTGAATTGCGTTGCCCGACCCCGGTCCAAAACCTGGTCACCATGATCCTCTCCCACATCCTGTTCCCGACACTGATCGCCGCCGCCGTATTCGCCGTGCGCTGGCCGCACCTGAAATTTCCACTGGACGAGGATCTCGCCACCTACACTTACATCGCCCGCTTCCGCAAGCAGGGTCTGCGCTGGAAACAGGACGCGTTCCTGTTCCTTTATCCCGTGTGGCGGCTGCAACTGCTCGACCGCATCTACGGCAATCCCGAAACCGGCCCGCAGCGGGTCCGGCTGTTCCTCGCCGCGCACAACGCGCTGACGGCGGTTGTCGCCTACGGCCTGGTGCTGACGCTGACGCACAACGCCTGGGCGGCGCTGGCCTCCGGATTGCTGGCGGCTTTCTTCCTGACTTCCCCGTCGCTGGAAGCGGAATCGTTCAACACGGAACAGTGCTACGCGCCGTTTCTGCTCGGCGGATTGTGGGCGGCCCTGCTCGGTCCGGAATGGGCCGTGGTGGCGGGGCTGGCCTGGGGCCTGATGGCCATCGCCAAGCTGACCACCGCCATCTATATCCCCTGTTTCCTGATCCTGCTGTGGCTCCTGCAGGGCGCGGAACCGGGATTCAACGCCTTCGTCGCCTCGGCGCTGGTGCTCGCCGCCTCCACCGCCCTCGACGCGGCACGCGGCTACTTCGACCCGGAATCGCTCCGGCAGATCAAGGCCCGCATGCTGGCCACCCTGCGCACGTCGCGGCGCGACGCCTTCTGGCCCCGGCTCAAGGGCGACCTCCGGCTGATTGCCGCGGAAACCTTTCCGCTCTGGATCCTCGGCCTGCCGGCGCTGGCCGGCATGTTCCTGGAACCGGACGGCCCCTGGTTCGTCACGCTGACGGCGGTCACGCTGTTCATCCTGTTCGCGCAACGGGCGTTCACCCGCTACCACTACACGCCGCTGATCGCCGTGCTCGCGGTCACGTCCGGACTCGGCCTCGCCTGGCTGGGAGCGATGGACGGCTGGCTGCCGAAAGCGGGCATCGGCATCTGGATGCTCGCGGTCGCCTTCACCGCCCTGCGCCAGTTGCCCCACTACACCCGCGCCCGCGATCCGGAAATCATGGCGCGTTACGGCAAGTTCGAACAACTGCTGTACCTGCCCTACCTCGGCCGGGTCCTGAAACGCCTGATGAAACTCTCCGGCCATGCAGGGGAACCGCTCTACGTATGGGGCAACTTCACCCAGTTGTACCATTACTCCGGCTCGCCGGCGGCGGACAGCTACGTTTACTACGCCATGGGCCCCTGGCTCGATATCGGGCTGGAACCGGTTTTCGATTCCGTCATCGGCGGCCTCACCCACAAGCGCCCGCGTTACCTCGTGCAGGCGTATCCCGATTTTGATCCGGTCCTGCTCGAGGAGATCACCGGCCTGCGTTACCGGTTGATCAAAACCGTGCTGGCGCGCTACCCGGTGTACCGGCTGGAGGCCTTCAACCCGCCCAAGCAGGACCCGCTGAAACTGACCTGGATGGAGAAAGCCAGCCTGATGGAACGGCTGACGCGGGGCCGCCACATGCCGGGACTCAACGACGCCGACCTCCTGCGTGGACGCGAACTCAAGGCGCTCACCGAATGCCGCAAACTGGTCAACCTCAACCCGCACGACCGCGACGGACGCATCTTCCTGGGCGAGTTGTGCGAGCGTTTCGGCCTGCACCGCCAGGCGGGCAACCTGTTCGAATGGGTGGTGGCGCATCATCCGAAACTGCGGCAGGTCCGCCTCATGCTGGCGCGGCAGAAAACCGTGCTCGGCGAATTCGAGGAGGCGCGTTTCCTCATCAAGGACGAAATCCGCCTGTTCGGCAAATCCACCGAAACCGCGCAGGCGCTGGGCCGTCTGGAAAAGGCGCTGGGACAGTTCCGCGCCGCCATCGACCACTTGCAGAACGCCATCGTCGACGCGCCGGAACGCTGGGACCTCCGCCTCGAACAGGCGGAATGCTACGAACAACTGACCGAACCGGCCTCCGCCCGCAAGCGTTACCTGCAGGTGTGGGAAGGGGCGACGGAAACCGCCGAACAGGGATTCCGCGCCCAGGCCGGGGTGGGCCTCGCCCGCATCGGCGCCATCGTCAACCCGGCTTCGGCCACCCTGGGCGATTTCGTGAAAAAGGCGCCGGACAACGCGCCTCTGGCGTACGCCCACGCCTCGGCCCTGGAAAAGGAAGGCCGTCTCGACGAAGCGCGGGAATTGTTCCGCTCCCTCACAGGATCGCTTAAAACCGATTTGCTGAAAGCCAACGCCTGGTACCGCCTGGCGCGTCTTTCGGAAGGCGACGAACGCGAACAGTGCCTCATGCAGTGCGTCCGCCGCAATCCGTACCACTACGGCGCACAGGAAATGCTGGCCGCCTGGGGAGTGAACCATGTCCCGGCCTGAAAAACGCGTGGCGGTTTTCGCCACCGAACCGGTCACGGGAAAAATCGGCGGCCTCGGCGTGCGGCAGTTGGAAGTCGCGCGGGAATTGTCGCGTCACTTCGAGGTGCGCCTGCTCACGCCGTTCAAGGTCGGCCCCCACAATGAACCGTTCCCGGTCAAACGCGTCACCTACGAACAACCTTCCACACTGACGCCGCACATCAAATGGGCGGACTCGGTCTACAGCATTTCATTGTCCGTGCTCAGGGTGGCGCGCAGGCACAACAAGCCGGTGGCGGCGGACCTGCTGGTACCGGAGTATTTCGAAAACCTCGAGGGCATGCCGATCGATATTTTTCACGCGCAGGAAAAATGCGAGCGCTTCGGCAACACCATCTCGCGGGCGGCCCGGATTCTGACCTCGGCGGACTTTTTCCTGTCGCCCTCCGAGAGGCGGCGCGATTTTTACCTCGGCCAGCTGATGATGCTCGGCCGTCTGCGTCCGGACGACTACAAAAACGATCCCCAGTTCCGTTCGCTGATCGACGTCGCGCCATTCGGCATCCCGTCGCGCAAACCGCGCTCGGGCCAGCCGCTGTTCCGCGGCCAGCTTCCCAACGTGGGAGCGGACGATTTCATCCTGCTCTGGGGCGGCTCGCTGGCCAACTGGTTCGACGCCATGACCCCGCTCAAGGCAGTGGCCCGGCTCAAGAAAAAATACCCTCAGCTAAAGCTTGTCTTCACCGGCAGCAAGCACCCGGTATGGGGCAAACTGCCGGACGCCTACCAGGAGGTCGTCAAGTTCTCCCGGCAAAAGCGGATGTTCGAGAAGAACGTCTTCATCTTCACCGACTGGGTGCCGTACGAAGAACACGACCGCTATCTGACCGAATCCGACATGGGCGTCTCGACGTTTCACGATCACATCGAAAACCATTTTTCGTTCCGCATCCGCCTGCTCGATTATTTCTGGGGCAACCTGCCGGTGCTGACCAATCCCGGCAACACTCAGAGCGAACTGGTCGAGCGCGAAGGACTCGGCGCGGTGGTGCCGTTTGCAGACGACGCGGCACTGGCGGGGGCCATCGAACGCGCCCTCAACAATCCGCATGAACTGGCGGCGATGCGCGACAACATCCGCCGCGTCAAACCCCAGTTCCACTGGGAGCGGGTGCTGGAGCCGCTGGTCCGTTTCTGCGCCAACCCGCGCCGGACGGCCTCCCTCTTCGACGACCAGGGCATTCCCGCCGACCGCAAGCAGACTTCAAAAACCTTTGTGTTCGATGTCAACCAGTTCGCCGACACCGTGCCGGACCACCCGGCGTCGCTGCTGGTGCGGACCCGCCAGGAACTGAACGCCGGGGAACGGGAACCGGCAACGGCCCTGCTGCTCGAATACCTCGACCTCTACGGAGCGGGACTGGAATCGCCCCTGCTGAAGAACCCGCTGTTCGACCTGAGCACCGACTTCCCTCCGGAAACTCTGGCGGAACTGGTTCCCGATCACCCGCACGTTCTTTTGTTGCAGGCGAAGCGGGCGATGGATGCGGACGAACTCGACCGGGCGCAGGCGCTGGTCGAGGAAGAGATTTCCCTTTTCGGTGAAACGCCCGAGGCGCGGTTCGTCCAGGGCCTGATCTGCCAGCGCCGCGGCCTGCACGCGGAAGCGGTGGAGGCGTTCAAGGGCGTCACCGAAGCCCTGCCGGGCAACCTGCCCTATTGCCTGCCGCTGGCCGATGCGTTGCTGGCCTGCGGCAAAATCCGTCAGGCGAGGACGCTCTACACCCGCATCTGGCGCGAATCTCTGGAAGGGCCGCATTCCGGCGAGGAATGGATCCGCACCCGCGTGGCGCTGGCCATCGCGAAAATGGACGCCACCGTGCGTCCCGAACTGGAGACCCTGCAACACTATTTCAGACGCGACCGCACCAACGAAACGCTGGCGCACCTGGTGGCCTCGCAACTGGAACTGGAGGGCCAGCGGCTGATCGAAAACGGCAACGGAGAAACGGCCCGCGACTTCTACCAGAAAGCCTGGAAGCAGAACGGCAAGACCGCCGGCGAAGGCTGGATCCGGGTGGTCGCCGCGCTCAGCCTGGCACGCCTCGACCGGGACAAACAACCGGAGATCGAAACCCTCAGCCACTGCCTGAAAAACGACCCGGAAAACGAACGGCTGGCCTACGCCGTGGCCTCGATCCTCGAGCGCCAGGGGCGGCCCGTCGAGGCCCGGGAGATGTTCGAAGCCTTCACCACCTCGTTCAAGGACCAGTCGATCCTCGGCTCCGTCTGGTACCGGCTGGCGCTGCTATCCCCAAAAAACAAGCAAAAACAAATGGTTAGAAAATGCCTGGCGTTTCACCCCGGGCACCGGGCGGCGCGCGACCTGCTACGCTCCCTCTGAACCCGGCCCCGAGGCAGGATTCCTTAAGATTTTTCCCGCAAATCCGAAAAGAAGGGGTAGGGCCTTGGGCCCGGAACCTGTTACTTTGTCAATTACTCGAGGGATTTTTACGCACGGCCGGCCGGATCGGTTTCTCCACGGGCGAGGCGTTCGAATGAGATCCCCTTCAAGAGAGACTGCGATATGAAAATTCTCGTCTGCCAGCCGCCGGGCCGTTTTCCCGGAGACCGCTATGTCTGTCCGTTTCCCAGCCGCTGGACCAGCATGTTCCAGGGCTACCCGGTCTTCATCTATTACCCGTATGAACTGGCCTACCTGAGCACCCTGCTCAAACGCGAGTTCCCGGACGATTACGTCAAACTCATCGACGGCACTTACCTGCGCTTCACGGCGGAAGACTATATCCAGTACCTCGACATGGAAAAACCGGACTGGCTGATCTTCGAGGTCGACACCGTCACCTATCAGGAAAGCCTGCGCATCGCCAAGGCCATGCAGTCCAAATACGGCACGCGCGTCATCATCACCGGCCAGTACCCGACGGCCTATCCGGAAAAGGTCATGGCCGACGGCATGGACTACGCCTGCGTCGGCGAGTTCGAATACGCGGTGGTGGACATCCTCAACGGCCTCGACCCGAAAACGATCCCCGGCGTCTACCCCAACAGCTACCGCACCGTGCTCGACATCGACTCGCTGCCCGATCCGGAAGACGAGGACATCCGCCGCATCGACTACAGCTATTGCGGCGGGCACCGCTGGACGAAATTCCGCGAAATCGAAGTGCACGCCTCGCGCGGGTGCCCGTACACCTGCGACTTCTGCGTCGCCGGCACGGTGTACTACGAAAAGGAAAACTGGCGCTTCCGAAGCCCCGCCCGCATCGTCGCGGAAATCGAAAACCTGCGCCGCAAGTATCCGGAGATGGAAGGCTGCTGGTTCAACGAAGAAACGCACATCATCCGCAAGAAGGACATCATGGCCTTCTGCCAGGCGCTCATCGATTCCGGCAACAACGACCTGCATTACGAGGCGATGGCCAACCACCAGCGCATCGACGAGGAAATCCTCGAAATGATCCGCAAGGCCGGGTATTACAAACTGCGCCTCGGCATCGAGACCATCGACGAGGCGACGGGGCAGAGCATCGGCCGCAAGACCAAGGCCGACCGTCTGCACGACCTGCTGCGTTCGGCGAAAAAACTCGGTATCGAAATTTACGGCACGTTCATGATCGGCGCTTCCGGCTCCACTCCGGAAGGCGACCGCAAAACGATCGAGTACGGCAAGAAGCTGATCTCGGAAGACCTCATCTCAAGCTGGCAGTGCTCGATCTCGGTGCCGCATCCCGGCACGACCTTCCACAAGAAGGCGATCGAAAACGGCTGGCTCAACACCAACGACCTGGAATCGTTCAACGGTTCCAGCGGCACGGTGGTGAGCTACCCGAACTACTCCAGCGACCAGATCATGGAGTCGGTGCGGCTGATGAGCCGCGAGTTCCGCGACGCCCGCCCACAGGAAACGGTGCGGCCCAAGCGCTCGCTGGCGGCGGAGAAGACGGCCATCCTGAAACAGGACAAGCCCGAGATCGACCGTCTGGTCCAGTCGATGAACGCCCTCGACGCCGCAGGCGACACCGCCCAGGCGGTGCAAGAAGCGACTGCGATTCTGCAAAAATTCCCGCAGTTGCTCAGCCCGCGTTACGTCATCGGCAAGTCGCATGCCGCAGGTGGCGACTTCGCGAAAGCGCGCGAGGAATTCGAGTTCATCTACAAAACGGCGGTGGATTACGACGACGCGCTGATGTTCGGCGCCGGGGCACACTACCGGCTGGGACTGATCTGCATCGAGGAAAACCGGAAGGACGAGGCCCTGCAGCATTTTAAAATGTGCATGCACCTGAGCCCGGACCATAAGGAAGCGCGGCGGCTGTACTGGGAACTGATTCCCGATACCGTGCCGGAAGAAGCGACCACCTCCGCGTTGGTCTCCTGAGCGGAATGGGACGCCCCAACATGTCCGGAACCTGCATTCTATTCTGCACGGCGCAGGAATCTGTAGTCCGGCGCGCGCTTGAAATGGCGCGCGACCTCGGCTGCAAGACCGTCCTGTTCGGCCCAGAACACTCGCCTTTCAACAAACCGGGCGATTCACGTTTTATCAGTTGGGGCGCCGGCCACTTCCAGCCTTCCTTTGCGTTCCAGTTCCTGAATCAGTTGCGGGCGCTTCGCCCTTCGCTGGCGCTGCTTCCGCTGAACAACACCGACGGCAGCGGCTACGGCTGGCTGCGCCTGTTCGCGCGGCTCATCACGCCGAATGCGTGCGAACTGCCGCGCGGCGGACTGCTGCGTAAAATCACCTTCGGCTCCTGGGCCGGGCTGATGGAACACCCCTGGCACAACCTGTTCCTGCGTTTTCTAGACATCCTGAAACCGGCGATCAAGCTGGCGCTGAAACCCCACATCCCCTCGCCGCACATCCGCCCCCGCCCCCGCATGGAGGTGGAGACGCTGCAGGATTTTTACGATGAGGAACCGCCCGCCGCCTCGATCGTCATCCGCACCCTCAACGAAGAACGCTTTCTCGGCATCACGCTAGAGGCCATCGCCCGGCAAGAAGGTCCGGCACGCGAGGTCATCGTCATCGACTCCGGTTCGACCGACCGCACGGTGGACATCGCCTGTTCGCACTCGGTGCGGGTGTACCGCATCGCCAAAGAATCGTTTCACTACTCGGCCACGCTCAACCTGGGAGCGCGGCTGGCGCGGGGACCGTATCTGATCAACGTCAGCGCGCATTCGGTGCCGCAGTCCACGGACTGGATGCTGAACCTCATCGCCCCCATGCAAGAAGACACGGTCGTGGCGGGGGTCTGTGGCCGCGAGACGCCGATCGAAGGCTGGGCCAGTCCGTTCGAGCGCAAACTGCTGAGCGACATGTTCGGCCCCAACAAGCGCGAAATGACCGAATCGTTTTTCTTTTCCAACGCCAACGCCGCCGTGCGCCGCGACCGCGTGCTGGAAACGCCGTTCGATGAAGACGTCCACTGGGGCGAGGACCAGGTGTGGGCGCACGCCATGCACCAGCGCGGCTTCAAAACCGTGTACACGCCGCTGAGCGCGGTGGCGCACTCGCACAACCTTTCGATGATCGAATGTCTGGTGCGCACGCTGAAATTCCAGCGCACGCTGTTCCACCGCATGCACCGCGACCGGGCCGAGATCACCCACCGGGAATTCCGCGCCCAGCTTGGGAGCCGCGCTCTGGCCTTCCGGCGCTTCATGACCGGAAACCGGATCATGGGAACCGTTCACGCGCTGGTGGTCGCCCCCTGGTGCGAATACCTGAACTACCTGGGGTGCGAGATCGCCTGGCGCGAATGGCGGCGGGAGAGGCGCAACCGGGAAGCGATGCAAAAATCATTCGCCACCGAAAACGAGGCGGTGTCCTGATGCGCGTTTCGGTCATCATCCCCAACTGGAACGGCGCGCGTCTGCTCGGCATGTGTCTCGATTCTCTGGCGCGTTCGGACTTTGACGATTTCGAGACCTTCGTCATCGACAACGGCTCGGAAGACATCTCCTGCGCACTGATCCGCGAACGCTATCCGCACGTGCGGCTGATCCGCCTCGACCGCAACTACGGTTTCGCCCCGGCCTGCAACGAGGGCATCCGCGCGTCGCGGGGGGAATTCGTCGTCCTGCTCAACAACGACATCGAAGTGGCGTCCGGCTGGCTGGGCGAACTGGTGGCGGGCATGGACCGGCATCCCGAATGCGCACTCGGCGCGTCGCGCATGATGTACCGCGACAGCCGCGCGGTGTTCTGCAACGCCGGTGACGGCCTGCTGCCCTGGGGCGCGGGACAGGCGCGCGGCGAAGGCGAGGTCGACCGCGGCCAGTACGACAGGGAAGAGGAAATCCCGGGCGTGTGCGCCGGCGCGGCCATCTACCGGCGCACCCTGTTCGAAGACATCGGCCTGTTCGACGAGCGCTTTCACTCTCTTGTGGAGGATGTCGACCTGAATTTCCGCGCGCGGCTGGCCGGGCACGCGGCCTGGTACTTTCCCGAAGCGCGTGTTTATCATATCGGTTCGGCCACGCTCGGACGCTACAGCGACCGCTATGTCTACCAGGCGCACCGCAACGAGTGGTTCGTTCTGCTCAAAAACCTGCCGTTCGGTCTTTTCCTGAAACATCTCGCGGGCATTTTTCGAAGCCAGATACGCAGCACGCTGTATTTTTCGCAACGCGGGCAGGGCGGATTGCTTTTCAAAGCGAAGCTGGACGCCCTGCGGAACCTCACCGGCATGGCACGCAACCGCCACAAAATCCAGAGTGAGCGCCGCATCTCAAACACCCGGCTCGAACGCTGGATGCAGCAAACGGGAGGCGCGAAATGAACGTCACGCTGATCTACCCGCCGGACCGCAATTTTCCCGGCAATCCCTATTCCAGCCTGCCGGCGCTGTCTTCCTGCCTGAAGGAAGCGGGGCACAACACGTTTCAGCACGACCTCAACCTGGAGGTGTTCCTCAATCTCGTGCAGTCGGACGCGTTGCTGCAATTTTACGATGCGATGCAGGACCGCATGCAAACGCTGGGCAATCGGGCGGCTCTCAATGCGGAGGAAGCCGACGAATACCGCGCCCTGGTGCGGCAACTCGCCATCCCGCGCGAATGCCTGGAAAACGCGCGGCACTGCCTGTCCGTCATGAATGACGCGGAGACCTTCTACCAGCCGGAGCAGTTCAACAACGCGTACGACGATCTGCGTTCCATGCTGCGCTTCTACTTTGGCGACCATCCGCTGGACAACGCGGCGCACCCGGATGTGCTGAACCGCCTGTTCGACAGGCTCGGCCAGCCGCTCAACGATCCCATCACCCACGCGCTGAACGACGGCATCCTCGACCGCATCCTGGAAGAACAGCCGGGATTGGTCGGCCTCAGCATTCCCTACATGGTGTCCTACTGGGAAGGAATACGTATCGCGAGATTGATCCGCGAGCGCGCACCGCACATTCCCATCGTCATCGGCGGGGCGCTGGTGGAAAACCACGAATCGATATTCACCGGCGATCCTCGCCTGTTCGATGTGTACGATTACGTCATCGCCGGCGACGGCGACCGTGCCCTGCCCGCCCTGGCATCGGCCCTCGAATCCGGCGGCGATCTGGCGAGCGTGCCCAACCTGTATTACCGCGACGCCGCGGGACGCTGGGCGTTCACCCGGGCGGAGAGGATGGACGACCTCAACTCCCTGCCCGCGCCGGATTTTGCAGGACTGCCGCTTGACGATTACCCGGTGCCGGAAGTGGGCGCGACGTTCCAGACCTCGCGCGGCTGTTACTACGGCAAGTGCACCTTCTGCTCCGAGAGCTTCCGCGAAAACTACCGGTTGCGCAAACCGGAACTGGTGTTCGAGGACATGGAACACATCCACGCGACCACGGGCATCCGCCATTTTTATTTCTGGGATTCGCTGTGCCCTCCGCGCACGCTCAAGCACGTCGCCGACCGGGTACGCGAAACCAAACGTCCGTACGTCTGGTTCGCCGAAACCAAAATGGAGAAGGCCTACCTGCCGCCCGAGTACATGCAGAACCTGGCGGAGGGCGGTTGCCGCTTTCTGCAATTCGGTTTTGAGTCGGCCAGCCAGCGCGTGCTCGATCTGATCGACAAGGACAACGACCTGAAGGAAGTCGACCGGGTGCTCTCCAACATGGCGCAGGCGGGGATCTTCGCCTGCATGACGTGGTTCATCGGCTTCCCGACGGAAACCGAGGGCGAGGCGCGGCTGACCTTCGACTACATCCGGCACAAGGGTCCGGAGATCGCCCTGTCCGCCTACTGCGGGGTTTACCATCTGCTTCCCGACCAGCCCTTGTTCTACCAGCAGAACAAACTCGGTATTGAAGTGGAGCAAAACGAGCACGGCGGCTACATCTACCGCTACATGGACGGCTCGCTGCCCTACGACCGGACCGAATACCATCAGGGTTACGAGGCGCGGTCCGATTCCAAACTCCTGCATCACGGCGCGTACCTGCTGTATGCCGACCGCTGCCCGGACCGGTTGAAGGAACTGACCGGGCCGCACCGGGCGGGTCCTCTGGCGCGGCATGTGCCATCGCTGGCAGCCACGCGCGTCGTGCGCAACCCGTCCGCCGTTCTGAAACCCTTTCCGCGCGACATCGCGCAGGACTTCACGCAACCGCCGCAGGCGTTTTCGCTGGCGTACCACAAAATGTCCGGTGAAATTTTCCGTCTAAGAGGGCGGGAGATCATGGCGCTCAAGCTGAGCGAACAGACACAGGAAGCCGAAACCCTGCGGCAACGGCTCGGGGTGGACTGGCCGGAGATGACCGACATCCTGTGCAAACTCACCACGCGCGGCCTGCTGCGTTTCGAAGGCGAAGACGAGCGCGTCCACATTGAGCCCGCCGCCGCGCAACACGCCGGATCGGATTACCTGCTAAAAAACCAATCCACAAAACACGATTTCACTCATCCGGTTTCCGCACCATTATGAATCTACTCAATTTATTCGAAGACAATTCAAAACGATTCAGTCAACCGCTTTATATTTATTCGGGGTGGACTGCCAAAACGCAAGACCATCTGGATACCATTTCCCGGATTTATTCCGATCAGGCGGTGACGGTGCTTATCCTAAAAGAACTCAAAAGCCTGGAAACGCCCGCCAACTTAAAAATAAAAGTTCTCGACTTGAGCGATCCCCTCCTCCCTTCAATCAGTGAAGCCTTTAACAAAGTCATAGAACAAGGCCAGTTCAAAAGCATCCTCATTCAAAACGACGATTCACCTCAATCCTGTGAAGTGGTCGACTTGCTCCCCTTGCTGGCCCCCCATGCAGACACAAGAGCCGTTGCATTCATCAACGCAAATTTCCAGATCATTCCCATTAACGAACTCATTGAAATCTGGAAAAACCCGATCTATTTAAGAGATGCCAGTTTCACAGTCGACTGCCCCGGTTTGATGATCGAACGTGAACTTGCGCATCTGGAACGGTTGGCGCGGACCCGCCCTGAATCCAGCACAGTCGTTGAAATCGGCCGCTATTACGGCCGGTCCACCATTGCTCTTGGGCAAGGCGTAAAAAACACAAACCAGGGAAAACTGGTGAGCATCGACCCTTTTGTCGCTCCGGGGATTGAGGACCGTATAAAGTCCCATTGCGTCTCAAAATATGTCGAACTGTGGAATCAAACCTCGGAAGAAGGTTTTAAACGATGGAAGCGGGAACACCCTGACCACACCATTGGGCTCCTGTTCATTGATGGGGATCACCGTTACGACTCAGTTGTCCAGGACATTCATCTCTGGTCCCAGTTCCTCCAACCCGGTGGTTTTATCGCCCTGCACGATTACTACGAAACCCAACCCGGCTGCCTCAAGGCCTTAAACGAGCGAATCCTGTGGTCGGGAAATTTTGAGCATATAGAATTGAAAACCAGCCTGCTCATCGCCCGCAAAAAAAACGAGTCGGGCAACCCTCTGTAGCATTTGAAATCAATCACAGGGATGGCGCACCACAAACGCCGCGCCGTCGAAACCGGTCAGCACCGCCTCCGGTTTGTCCTTGAAAAATCCGTCGACGGCGATGCGTTCGCCGAGGGTCGCGCCGAAGGCGTAGTTCTGGAACAGCATCACCCCACCCGGCGTCATCCGCGGATACAGTTGTTCGCACAGAAAACGCGTTACCTCATATTGGTCGCAATCAACGTGCACGAGCGAGAAGGGCCCTTCGTTGGAGCCGGAGAACGTCTGCTTGATGTCGCCCGGGACAATGCGGGCATTGGGAAAGCCGGACATCAATTGGGTAACCCGCTCGGCGCTGTTGCCGGAGAAGTCATTAACGTCCACCAGGTCCAGGGAAGAGCTTTCCGGGATGCCGGCGAAGGTGTCGTAGAGAAACAGGAGTTTTTCGTCGAGCCCGAAGTGGCCCATGAGGCGCGCCAGGAACCAGGCACTGCCGCCCTGAAACACGCCGAACTCGGCGACGTCTCCCTCCAGCGCCGCGGTCTGTTGCATGAACTGGTACAGGCTGTACCAGTTTCTCTCGTCCGTGTACCAGACCACGCCGCGTTTGTGCAGCGCTTCCGTTGCCTGTGCCGCGAGAGCGGCGAACTCCCTGCCGGCGAGCGGATCGTGGTCGCGGTGGACGAACAGGATTTCTTTTCCCCTGAGCGGCGAATCGGTGATCTGGCCGAGGACTTCGGAAAGCGAGGGACCGTCGATCATCACCGCGATCAGGTCGATGTTGGCCGCAAGGTCCCGCGCCTCGTCGAACGAAACCACCGGACACGCCTTGACCGGCCCCGGTTCGCCGGCGCGGCGGTTGTCGATGATGCAGACCGGCACAAAGCGGCCGCCCAGGAGGGAGAAAAACTCGTTGACCAACCGGGCAGCCGGGTAGGTGTACCCGAACAGGGCCACGCGGAGACCGGGCCGGACGCGCAGAGTCTCATACAAGCGACGCTGCAGGTGGTCGAGATCGGGAATCTTTTTCGCCGAAATGCGTTCGCCTTCGTTCATCTAAAAAACTCCGTTGGTTTGGTCCTTGGCAGAAGTCTCCTGAAAAAGACCGGAGGTCTCTTCTCCTATCGACTTTCGCAAGACGGGACTTTAGGAGAAGACAGACGATTCCACCCGTGCTATCAAGCAGAAACGGTATCCGTCCGCAAAGATTGTAACGCACTGTGATTTATGATTAAATAACGTCCAGCGCCGCAACCTCAATCGGCCTCCTGCCCAACTTATGCCCCGTCCCGAAAAACGCATTCAGAACCTGACGCCCCAAGAGATCGCCGGTCTTTTTCTGCAAGAGTGTTCGCTCAACAGCACCTCCGGCGAAACCCGCGACCTGCTCGAAGCCCTGCGGAAAAAAGTCGAGTCCGGAGATTTTGCCGAAGAACACAAGCCCCGGGCCGAAGAGTTGCTGGACGCGCTCACGCGCCTGTTCACGACGTCTCCCTTCAAAACATTCAACCGCCCCCCGGAAGGAAACCTGAAACCCTCGCCTCCTTCCGGCATGGCCTGGACAGCGGACGGCGACCTCATCGTTGCCGATGATTTCAACCACCGCATTCAGGTCTTCGACCACGACCTGAAACTGAAAACGCAGTTCGGCGCCAAGGGCAAAGGGCCCGGCGAGTTTCAGTATCCCAAGGGAATGGCCCTGGATGGCGCAGGCAACCTGTACGTCACCGACAGTTGGAACCACCGCGTGCAGAAGTTCGATCCGGCAGGCCAATTCATTCACGCCTTCGGCGGGTTCGGCGAAGGCCACGGCCAGATGAACGAGCCCTGGGACGTGCTTGTCGAACCTTCCGGCCGTATTGTGGTGGTGGAACGGTACAACCACCGCCTGCAGTTTTTTGATGCGGAAGGCAAATCCCTGGGATGGATGGGAGCCCGCGCCACGGTATTCGAGGATCAACTCGCCTTCATCTACGGCACATCCGAGGCCAACTTCCCCCGCCCCGCGTTTGAATTCCCAACCGGCATCGCCCGTGATTCGCTCGGCCATTTCTACATCAGCGACAGCGCCAACCACCGTATTGTGAAATTCGACGGGGAATGGAACCCCGTCCTCGCCTTCGGATGCCAGGGAGAAGGTCCCGGAGAATTCCAGTACGCCATGCACGTGGCCGTGGACGGGAACGACCACGTCTACGTCGCCGACCTCAACAACGACCGCATCCAGAAATTCACTTCGGAAGGAATCTTCGTCGCCGCCTTCTCGCAGGGGGATGGCGGGACGGCGATCAAGATGCCCACAGTGCTCGGGATGGACACCACCAACCGACTGTGGGTGGGGCTGACCCTCGATCCCGCATTGCTTTCCTTCGAAACCGGCGACGTCCCCGCTGCCGGGACCGATCAGTTGTTGACCCAGATCCAGCCTGACAACCCGGCGGCCCACTTCGCCCTGGGCATTCAACTCTGCAAACAAAACGAACACGAAAAGGCCGAAGCCGCGTTCGCGCAAGGCACAGAAGCCTGGGGCCATGCGGAAACCGTTTCCGGGGAATCCGGTTCATCGCAAGACACTCTCGACAGCCTGGTGTCCTGCATCGCCCGCGACATCCCGCTGGAAAACCAGCCGGAGTTGCCCGTCTGGAAGCGAAGCGTATTCGACCGGCTGTCGTCCAACCACACCCGCTATCTGGAGAACCTGCTGGGACTGTACCGCGAATGGATCGAGTTCTATCCCGGCCTGACCGCCCGCCGGGTCGAGGAACAGAACAGGATCCTGGAGAACCGCGAAGACCCGGTGGCGTTTGACCGCGAATTTCACGAACTGAAAAACCGGGACCGCGATTTTTTCTATCGCTCGCGCCGCATGCTCGACCGCTACCGGAGGTCCGTTTTACGGCTTGAGGACTGGGGGCACGGCCTGCTCCGCCACACAATGGAAGAGGACACCCTCTCCCCGTTCATGGAGTTCCTGCAAAACGACTTCATGCGGACCGGTGAGACCATCCGCAACCTGCTGAAACAGAAGGAACGCAACGAAACCGCCCTGGTGCAGGTCCTGCAACAGGAAAACGGCGTGCAGGAAAACTGGGCGGAATTCGTCTCCCTCTACGGGATCAACGGCAAGATTCTGGAACTGGTGCGACAACTAGCGGTGGAACTGCAGGCCATTGTCCGGACGGTCCTGACCGCTGCCAATCGCTTTCCCGGACAACCCGCCGTGCACCGGACACTCAACGCCCTGGGCGGAAACGGTCCGGGGGCCCTGCTGTTCTGCCAGCTTCTGCTGGGATTTCAGGAAGACATCGACCTCTACCGCCACCTGCAGGGCGTTTTCAAAAACCTGCTCGACGCCGCCGCCCACCGGCTGCCGGAAAACACGGCGGAGGAACGCGCCCTTCCACCGGAATACTTTCAACCCCTCCCTTACGACACCGAGGTGCTGACACCGGAAGACCTGCTGGCGTCTTACCGCGCCGGTGGAACTCCGGTCCAGCTCGAGCCGGGTGTGACCGTTGGCGGCGAACCGGTCGCCGCGCCCCATCTTGCCGGCAACGAGGCGGAAACGGGACGGCAGATGCTGTCCATTCTGGACAACCACGAACAGTTCACACACAAGTTCGCGGAGATGTTCGAACAGGTCCGCCAGTTGCGGGGACAGAAATCCGAGCTGGAACACAAGCTGCTCAAGCTGGATGTGCGCGACCGCGTGACCCCGGTGCAGATCGGCAACAACGTCATGGTGGTGGATTTCCAGATCTCCCTGCTCAACCGCATGATCCTGACCCTGGAGATCAACGAAACACAGAACCTGGCCCGGCTGCTGACCGGCACCGCCCTGCTCGCAGCCCGGAGCACCGTGCCCGATCTTCCGGAACTCAAGGTGCTCGCCGGCAGGATCCGCAACCTGAGGGAGCAGGAAAACACGCATCTGGAAATTCTGAAAAAGCGCTGGAAGGAGGCCGGGCTGGCCGACGCGGGCCTCAACGCCCGCTACAACGCGCCGTCTTCCCAGTTCGACACCGAGGAAATCGCGCGTCGCGAGCAATTGAAGCGGGAACTCGCCGACTCCGGTTTCGCCTGTCTCAAAACCACCTCCGATGTCTACCGCTCCGCCCGGACGCTGAACCTGCTGAAGCGGATGGAATCGCTGTTGGAAACCCAAGCCGGCCCATCGTCTTCACTCGTCTTCGACGCGGTCATCGGGTGTTTCGGTCCGGGGCGTCCGGACTTCCTGTTTCCCTTCGGCGTCCGCCACGACGAGGCGGGCAACCTGTACGTTTCCGACTCCAACCGCCACTGCGTCCTGAAGTTCGATGCGTCGGGCGCGTTTTTGACCTCCTTTGGAAAATACGGCAACGGTCCCGGCGCGCTCAACCAGCCCTACGGCCTCCGCGTGGGCCCGGACCAGCGGGTGTACGTGGCCGATCACGGCAACCGCCGCGTGCAGGTGTTCAACCAAGACGGTAGTTTTCACGGCACGTTGGGAACCACGGGGCCGGAGGACACACGCCCCGCGCCCTTCTTCGGACTCGACGTCGACCGGGACAACCGCGTGTGGGTGGCCGACACCGACCGGCACCGTGTGGTGGTGTACGGCCCCGACGGCGCGTGCGTGAACCTTTTCTGCGGCAGTGGCTCAGGGCCGGAAGACCTCTGGCATCCGGTCAGCCTGTGCTGCCTTGAAGACGGCGGGTACGTGGTCGGGGACCGGTCTGAGTTTGCCGTGAAACGCTTTGACGCGGAAGGGAATCCGGTGGCGTCCTTCATGGCGGGCACGGATATCATCGACGAGCCCTATGACCTCGTCTACGACCCCAATCACGGTCTGCTGGTGGCGGACACCTACCATTGCAAAATCGTCTGCCTGGACCTGGACCTGAAACCGTTGTGGGAGCACAACCTGACCGGCCGCCGGGCCGGACAACACCTGCGCCTGGGCGGCCTGTCCTGCCACGCAGGCCGGGTGGTGACGGCGGATTTCGACAACCTCCGCGTGCAGGCCTTCCGTTTCGCCCCCTGAGCGTCCGCTATTCAGAACACATTTTTGATGGGGTACTGCCGCGACAGGGTGCGCTGGCTGTTATTGCGCTCGACCGCCTCGGTAAATCCGCCGGGGGCGAAATCATCGCGCAGCACTTTCCCTCCGGACTCGATCGGGTCGGCGCGGAGCATCGCCGCCACTTCCCGCATTGAAACCTTCATTCCCGGCGGCGGCACAAAGGCCTCGGCGCGATCGAGAAAATCCCCGCGGCTCCAGGGACGTTCGCCCCGGGCGGCAATGGAAACCGTCGCCACCCGGCTGTCGTCCTCGAACAGGTAAAGGTGGGGAAACACTTTGAGGAACGTCTCCCGGTCGTGCGGCTTCATGGTGTTGCTTTTTCCGTAAAGGTTTGAAGCCACCACGCCGCCCGGCGTCAACACGTCTTTCAGTTCCCGGTAAAACTCGAAGGTTTTGAGGTGGTAGGGGATGGAGCCGCTTTTGAACGCATCGAGGTAAACGATATCGTAGCGTTCCTCCCCGGCGGCCTGGGCGCGGACAAACTCCCGCCCGTCTCCCGGAACAACGCGGTAATTCGGCCCTTCCTCGACATAAAAATACTGCCGCGCCAGGGCGATGACTTTCGCATCGATTTCCGCCACATCGACCCGGCAGTTGGGGTACCAGGCGGCCAGGCAATTGGACAACGCCCCGCCTCCCAGACCGATGATCAGGATGCGCTCCGGATTTGGATGAATCAAAAGCGTCGCCAGAATCATCTTAGAATAAATAAGAGCCGGCAGACGCGGTTGACGGAGGTCGATTCGGGACTGCAGGAAGAATTTACCGTTGCCGTTGAACCACATTTCCCGCTTCAGACCGTCCTCGATGACAAAAATATCGTTGTAGCGGGTCCGGGCCCGGGCGAGGACTTTCAGGTTGCCGGGTTTGGGGTCCGTTTTTTTAGCGGAATCGGGCATGAGGGCGGGAGGAAGAGGCTTGAAAACTCAGGTCTATCCTTTTCAAGACCTGCACCTTATGTTACCATAGACGATACTCTTTTTAAGACCAAATCCGTTTCCGAACGCACGTAAGCCCATTATTTTAAACCCGTTGCAGGTGCAATGCCGGCTCAGACCGCACAAGGAGCGCACAACATGCCCAACACGCAATCGAAACATAAAATCGGCCTGGAACACCACGGGGTCCGAAACGTTGAAAATACCTACTGGAACCTGTCCACGCCGGAATTGTACGAGCATATTATCCGCAACGGAGAAGGCACCCTGAGTCATCTCGGACCGGTCGTGGTCAATACCGGCAAACACACCGGCCGTTCCCCCAACGACAAATTCATCGTCCAGGAACCCTCGAGCCAGGAAAACATCTGGTGGGGCAAGGTCAACAGCCCGTTCCCCATCGACAAATTCGACGCCCTGTACGGACGCGTGCTGGCCTACCTGCAACACAAGACAGTCTACGTGCAAGACTGCATCGCCGGTTCCGATCCGAAGTACAACCTGCACATCCGGGTGGTGACGGAGACGGCGTGGCACAGCCTGTTCGCGCGCAACATGTTCATCCAGATTCACGACCGGCTCAAGCTCGAATCGCATCAACCCGGATTCACCATCATCCAGGTTCCCGGCTTCCAGGCGGTTCCCGAAATCGACGGCACCAATTCGGAGACGTTCGTCATCGCCGACTTCGGCAAGCGGGTCGTCCTCATCGGCGGCACCAACTACGCCGGTGAAATCAAGAAATCGGTGTTCTCCGTGCTCAACTACCTGCTGCCGGCCAAGCACAACGTGCTGTCGATGCACTGCTCCGCCAACGTCGGCGAAGAAGGCGACACGGCGATCTTCTTCGGCCTCTCCGGCACGGGCAAAACCACCCTGTCGGCCGACCCCAATCGCAAGCTCATTGGCGACGACGAGCACGGCTGGAGCGAAGACGGGGTCTTCAACTTCGAAGGCGGCTGCTACGCCAAGGCGATCCGCCTGTCGAAGGATGCGGAGCCCTTTATTTACGACTGCACGCGCAAGTTCGGCACGGTTCTCGAAAACGTGATCATGGATCCGGCCACCCGCAGGCTCGACCTCAACGACAACAGCCTGACGGAGAACACCCGCGCCGCTTACCCGCTGACGCACATCCCGAATTCCGTACCGGAGCGCCGGGGCGGGCATCCGAAGAACGTCATCATGCTCACCTGCGACGCCTACGGCATCATGCCTCCGGTGGCCAAACTGACACCGGAACAGGCGATGTACCATTTCATCTCCGGTTACACCGCCAAGGTGGCGGGTACCGAGCGCGGCATGAGCCGCGAACCCACGGCGGTGTTCAGCACCTGCTTCGGCGCGCCGTTCATGGCGCTGCACCCCTCGGTCTACGCCAACCTGCTGGGTGAAAAAATCGCCGCCAACGACGTCAACTGCTGGCTGGTCAACACCGGCTGGACGGGCGGACCCTACGGCGTCGGCACGCGGATGGAGATCGCCCACACGCGGGCCATGATCAAGGCCATCCTCGACGGCACCTTGAGCGGCGTCAACACCTGGGCCGATCCGGTCTTCGGCCTGGCCGTTCCCGAGGAATGCCCGGACGTTCCGCCGGAAGTGCTCAATCCGCGCAACACCTGGAAGCGCCCGGAAGATTACGACGAGAAGGCGCGCGATCTGGCCAACCAGTTCATCGAAAACTTCAAGCAGTACGAAGAGGGAACCAGCGCCGAAATCAAGGCCGCCGGCCCGCAGGTGCAACCGGCCAAGGTGGCCAACCTGCAGCAGATCAAGAAATAATCCCGGGCCGGAATCCGCTCCTGAGCGGTTTCCGGCCTTTTTTTGTCTTCCTCACACCTTCAAAACACAAATGGAAACCCTGCCCCGTATCGCCATCACCATGGGGGATCCCGCCGGCATCGGTCCGGAGGTGATCGTCAAAGCCCTGGCCCGGGGCCTGGAACACTGCCGCCCGGTCATCATCGGAGACGCCGCCACGCTTGCCGCGGCGGCCCAACGGTTCGCCACGCCGGAAGTTCTGCACAACGCCGAGGTGGTCGACCTTGCAAACGTACCGTCCGACCTGCCGCAGGGCCGGGCTTCCAAACCGGGCGGCGCGGCGTCGGTCGACTACATCAAACGCGCCGTCGACCTGGCGATGGGGCAGACGGTCGAGGCCATGGTCACCGCCCCCATCAACAAGGAAGCGCTGCACCTCGCCGGATACCCCTACCCCGGCCACACGGAACTGCTGGCCGATCTCACCGGCGTGCCGGACTCGGTACTCATGCTCGCCTCCGACACGATGCGCGTGGTGCTGACGACGACGCACGTCGCGCTGGACGCGGTCAAAAGCCTCATCACGCGCGAACGGGTATTCCGCACCCTCCAGCTCACGCACGAATGGCTGCTGCGCGCCGGCGTCGCGGCGCCCACCATCGGGGTGACGGGGCTGAACCCGCATTGCGGCGACGGCGGCATCTTCGGGCAGGAAGAAGCGGACGCCATTGTCCCCGCAGTCGAAGATGCCCGCGCCCGGGGATGGAAGGTGCTCGGCCCGTTCTCCGCCGACGCCCTGTTCGGCCGCTACGAACCGGGAAAATACGATACAATCGTCACCATGTACCACGACCAGGGGATGATCCCGATCAAAATGGCCTCGCAGGACCGTGCCGTCAACGTCACCCTCGGCCTGCCCATTATCCGTACCTCGGTCGATCACGGCACCGCCTACGACATCGCAGGACAGGGCGTGGCCAAACCCGAAAGCCTCCTGCACGCGGTCCGTCTGGCCGCCCAGCTTTCCCAAACAACGGAAAAAACTCCGGTTCGAAAATGAAAAAGCGAAAACAGCCCTTCGGCCAGAATTTCCTGGTCGACCTCGACGCCGCCAAAAAAATCGTCCGTCTGGCGCGGGTAAAAAGAGACGGCGTGGTTGTTGAGATCGGTCCCGGCAAGGGCGTGCTCACGCACGATCTTCTGCCGCGGACCAACAGGTTGATCGCGCTGGAGATCGACCCGCACCTGTGCCGCGACCTGAAAAAGAAATACGGCCAACTGCCCAACTTCGAGCTGCAGGAAACCGATGCGCAGAAGACCGATTACGCATCGCTGGCGCCGAAGTTTCAAGTCGTGTCCAACCTGCCCTACTGCGCGGCGACGCCCATTGTCAAGCGATTGATTCATTACCGCAAATACATCGACGACATGACCCTCATGCTGCAGCGCGAAGTCGCCGCCCGCATGACGGCGCGGCCGGGCACGCGCGAATACGGTTCGCTCAGCCTGTTCGTGCAGTATCATTGCGAGGCGGAACGGCTGCTGGAAGTGGGACGCGACTGCTTCTATCCAAAGCCGAAAGTCGAATCGACCGTCATCCGGCTGGTGCCGCGTCCCCTGCCGCCGGTGGCGGTGGGCAATGAAAAAAACCTGTTCACGCTGATCCACGCGTCTTTCATGCACAAACGCAAAACCCTGCGCAACAACCTCAAAGGCGTGCAGGGACACTTCGAGGTGGATCTCGGGGTCATTGAAGACATGGGCATCGACCTCAACCGCCGGGCGGAAGACCTCTCGCTCGCCGAATTCGCCGGCATCTCCAACGCACTGGAACTCAAAAATGGCTGACCCTGCCTCACACCCCGGAACGGTGGCGCTGGTCGGGGCCGGCCCGGGAGACCCCGGACTCATCACCGTGCGCGGGCGGGACTGGCTCACGCGCGCCGACGTGGTGGTGTACGACCACCTGGTGAATCCCCGCCTGTTGAAGCTCGCGCCGGGCGGGTGTGAATTCATCTACGCCGGAAAAAAAGAAGGCGTGGCCACCCTGCCGCAGGACGCCATCAACGCCCTGTTGATCGACAAGGCCCGCGAAGGCAAAACCGTGGTGCGGCTCAAGGGCGGCGACCCGTTCATCTTCGGCCGTGGCGGAGAAGAAGCGACTGAACTGAAATCCGCCGGCGTTCCTTTTATCGTGGTGCCCGGCGTCACCTCGCCGATCGGGGTCTCCGCCTACGCGGGCATTCCCCTCACCCACCGCGATTTCTCGTCCACCGTCTCCATCATCACCGGCAGTAACGAAAAGGGTAACGAGGACCTGCACCTCGACTGGGAAAAAATCGCCAGCCGCAGCGGCACCCTGGTGTTTCTCATGGGCGCGCGCAAGCTCAGGCGCATCGCCGAAAAACTGATGGAGCATGGCAAGGCCCCGAACACTCCCATCGCGGTGATCCAGTGGGGCACCACCCCGGTGCAGAAAACCTGGCAGGGAACGCTCGAAAGCATCGTCGGCATCGCCGAACGCGAGACGATCCTCCCCCCCGCGCTCACGATCATCGGCGAAGTGGTCAGCCTGAAACCCCACATGGACTGGTTCGAGGGGCTCCCGTTGTTCGGCAAAACCGTGGTGGTCACCCGCCCCGAACACCAGGCGGAGGGATTCATCGAACAGCTGCTCGAACGCGGCGCGGAACCGTTCCTGTTCCCGGTCATCGACATGGTGGAACCGGACGACGCGGGCCCGCTCGACAACGCGATCAAGAACCTCGCGGTTTATGACGGTGTGATCTTCACCAGCGTCAACGGGGTGACCTGGTTCATGAAGCGGCTCGCCGCCCACAACCTGGACATCCGCGAACTCAAGGACAAACGGATTTACTGCATCGGCCCCAGAACGGAACAGGCGGTGCGCGATCTCGGCGTCCGCGTGGACACGGTGCCGGAGGAATACGTGGCGGAATCGCTCGTCGAGAGCCTGGGCCGCGAAAACCTCAAGGGAAAATGCTTCCTCCTGCCCCGGGCCCAGGTGGCGCGGGAAATGCTGCCGGAAAAGCTGGCCGAACTGGGCGCGCGGGTGGATGTCGCCCCGGCCTACAAAACCGTTCTCCCCGAGGCGGACACCGCGGAGTTGCGCCGCCGTCTGGACGCGGGAACGCTCGACGTGGTCACGTTCACCTCGTCTTCCACGGTCAAGCATTTCATGGAACTCGCGGGAGACGGGGCAAAAGAGGCGCTGAGCCGAACCACCGTGGCGTGCATCGGCCCGGTCACGGCCAAAACCGCGCAAAACCTGGGGCTGAAGGTGGCCGTCATGGCGGAGGAATACACCGTCGACGGCCTGATCCGGGCCCTGGAAGCCCATTTCGCGAAGCCGTAAAATCCCGCCGGGCCGCAACGCGCGTAAAATTTTTGACCGATCCTTCTTTTGTGTGCTAAAAATAGCGCCGGATCAACCCAGAAAAAAGGGAACTCATGGATAAAGCGCCCATCGTTTACGGTACGGAAGAACACAAAGAACTGTTCTGCCGGCAGTTCATCGACACCCACAAGCCTTTCGAGCCGCCGGATCTGCCGTGGCCGGAACTCAGCCAGGAAGTCATCGACAAACTGGCCGGTTTCCCCATCTGGGATTACGCCATCCACACCGAGCGCCAGGTGTTCAACAAGCTGACGGCCTACGCGAACGAGATTGAGGACCCGCTCCTGAAAGAGGCGATGGCGCTGCAGGCGTACGAGGAAGGGCGGCACGCGGATATCCTGCGTTATTTTCTCGACCGCTACGGCATTCCGTTCAAGGAAATCCCCGACAAGAAACTGCCATCGAACCTCGAATGGTGCTTCATGACCACCGGCGCGGGCGAGTGCATCGATTCGTTTTTCGCGTTCGGGTTCATCCAGGTTTCGAAATCCACCGAAGATTATCCGATCGAACTGATCGAGGCGATGGAGCCGGTGGTGCAGGAAGAGGCGCGGCACATCCTGTTCATCCAGAACTGGCTGTACTACCAGCGCTATTCACGCTCCTTCTGGAAGCAACCGGTCCATTTTCTGGCGACGATGTACGCCTTCCTCAACTCCGGGCTGTCCCGGTTGATGGACATGAAGGACCTCGGCGGCTCCGCCTTCACCGCCCAGGCCACGCAGTACGAGAACTCTTCCGGGCTGAACGCGCGCGGATTCATCGACCTGTGCCTGCGTGAAAACCGCCGCCGCCTGGCGCCCTACGACAAACGCCTCGCCCGCCCCAAACTGATTCCCCGCGTCATGGGCATGGTCCGGCACGCCCTGTAACCACGCGGCCCCGCGCGGACCTTGGCGTTTCCCCGATTACGGGATACAATACCGGCATCAACCCATTACCGGATTTTCATTCGATAACAACACAGGAACAGCACCATGAACATGCGCTCGATCCGGGTGAGCCACATTCTGTTGACGACGGAAGAACTCGCGTCGATGATCTATTCGACCCTCAAGGAAACGGAAGACAACCGGGAACTCCTGTTCAAGATGTTCAGGAAGCTGGCTTCCAAATACAGCGCCTGTTCCTCGCGCAACAAAGGGGGAGACATCGGTTTCATCGAGTTCAACACCAACGCGCGTGAACTGGAAGAAGCCGCCATGGCGACACCCGTCGGCGTTGTCGGCGGCCCGATCAAAAGCCGCTTCGGCTACCATGTGTTTCTGGTGACCGATGAGGAGCAGCTCGGCGACCTGGGAATCGACGGCCTGCACACCATGTCCATCAAATAACCATGCCGCTCAATGGAATCCACCACGTTGCGCTGAACGTACGGGACCTGGACCGCGCGGAACGGTTTTACTCCGAAGTCCTCGGGTTTTCCGTAACGCACCGGTTCCACACGGGACTGCGCCACCTGATGATGTTCACCGGCAACGCCCACATCGCGTTGTTCGAAGCTCCCGATCTGGCAATGGACTCGGCCCTGGACCGGCTGAGCGAAGAAGGCTACCAGCACCTCGCCTTCTCCGCAAGCCCGCAGGAGTTTGATTCCCTTGTGGCGCAATTGAAAGAAAAGGTGACCGATGTGGAAGGCCCCGTGCAGCGCGGCAAGGGGCGGTCCGTTTATTTCAACGACCCCGACGGCAACCACCTGGAAATCCATTACGACGAAGCCTGAGCCCATCGAACTTCAATGACCCCCGACTCGATACTGCAAAAAGCCCTGGACGGTGAACGCCTCGACGCGGCGGAAGCCCGTGCGCTGTACGACTGCGGCGACCTCAACCTCCTCGGCAACGTCGCCACCCGCCTGCACCGCCAGCGCACCGGGCACGACGGCAAAACCGTCACCTACATCGTCGACCGCAACGTCAACTACACCAACGTGTGCGTGACCGACTGCTCCTTCTGCGCCTTCTACCGCAAGGAGGGAGATGCGGAGGCGTATGTGCATTCCTTCGAGACCATCGGCGAGAAAATCGCGGAGGTCGCCGCCCAGGGCGGGCGGCAGATCCTCATGCAGGGCGGGCACAACGCGGACCTGAAAATCGATTTCTACGAAGACCTGTTCCGCTATATCAAGGAGCGCTTCGACATCCACCTGCACGCCCTGTCTCCTCCCGAAATCGTGCACCTCGGCAAGTTGTCCAAGCTGCCCTTGAAGGAAACGCTGACGCGCCTGAAAAACGCGGGGCTCGACTCCATCCCCGGTGGCGGCGCGGAGATTCTGGTCGACCGGGTGCGCACCGCCATCAGTCCGAAAAAATGCACCACGGACCAGTGGCTGGAGGTCATGGGCACGGCGCATGAACTGGGCCTGCCGACGACCGCCACGATGATGTTCGGCCATGTCGAATCTCTGGAGGAACGCGTCGAGCATCTCATGCGCCTGCGTGACCAGCAGGACAAAACGGGCGGCTTCACCGCTTTCATCTGCTGGCCGTTCCAGCCGGGGCAAACGCCCCTGGCGCAGGAAATCGGTCCGAAAAGGACCACCGGCTGGGAATACCTGAAGACCCTGGCCATCGGCCGCATTGTGCTGGACAACATCGACAACCACCAGTCGTCCTGGGTGACGATGGGCCCCAAAGTCGGGCAGATGGCGCTCTTCTTCGGCGCCAACGACATGGGCAGCACGATGTTCGAGGAGAACGTGGTCAGTGCGGCGGGCACGACCTACAATTTGAACGAAAAGGAAATCCGGCGGCTGATCGAGGACGGAGGGTTCACCCCGCAACGCCGCAACATGCGTTACGAGTTTGTCAGTTGAACAGGGACGATTCCTTGTAGCGCTGGACCGTGCGCCGCCGCAGAACATTCAACACGGCCGCGGCGGGCACCCCGAGCAACACCCCGACAAAACCGAACAACTCGCCGCCGACCAATACCGCCAGCATGATCGCCACCGGATGCAGGCCGATCTTGTCTCCCACCACGCGCGGGGTGATCACCATGCCTTCCAGCGCCTGCACCACGCCGAACACCCCCACCACGCCCACCAGCGAAAGCCAGTCCTGATGCTGCAGAAACGTCAGCACCAGCGCCGGAACCAGTCCACAGATCAGCCCGAGGTACGGCACCAGGTTGGCGTAACCCGCCAACGGACCGAGGAACAGGCTCATCGGCGTCTCGCAGAGGAACAGGCCCAGGGTGTACAGGATCGACATCAGGGTGGCGACCATCAACTGTCCCCGGACGAAACCGGACAGGACCTCGTCGATCTCCTGCACCGTTTCCACCGCCTTGTCCCGGTAGCGGGGAGGAATCAGGTCCTTCAGCTTGGCATTGATCCCGTCGAAATCGCGCAGCAGGTAAAACATGGCGACGGGAATGATGAGCAGGTTGATCAAAAGCAGGACCATGTTGATCAGGCCCGAAAGCGAATCCCACAGCATTTTGGACGCGGAGCCGAAAGCATCCAGCGGCACGGTGCCGAGCTTCTGGAACGCTTCCTTCAGATGCGCCTTGATCTTGACGGAATCGATCAGCGCGATTTGCTCGATATAAGGCTGCAACCAGGCTTCGATCTGCCCGGTGTAATCCGGCAGGTTGTGCGCCAGGTGTTCGAGCTGGATACGGAACAGCGGAATGAGGATGATGGCGGACGCGACGACGAACAGGAAAAAAGACACCAGGATCGTCGTCACCGCCAGGCTGCGGGGGAATTTCCAGCTCTCCAGTTTGTCCGCCAGCGGGTCGAGCAGATAGGCCAGGGCAAAGGCGATGGCGAAGGGCACGAGGACATTGCGCGCCAGGTACAATCCGGCGAGCGACAGGACAACGGCGATCAAAAGGAAATAGCGGAATCGGCTGTCGTTGGGCATCAGCAGGTTTTCCGTGGCATCGTCCTGGGTCGGTCCTGTCGAGTCGCTCATCACAGATCTTCCATCAATCCGGGCTTTTTCGGAACGGGCGCCGGAGCCGGGGTCTTGTCTTCCGGAGGTTTCGTTGCGGAAGACGGCGCCTCTTTTGCCTCTCCGGGCGTTTCAGCCGCCGGCTTCCCAGGCCCCCAGTATCGCTTGATCGCGTCTTCAAGGAAAGTCCCCATTTTTTTGCCCACCACCTCGAACGCCTGCAGTTCTCCTTCTACCGGATCAATGGACCGGGCCGAGGCGAAATCGCTCTTGGCGGCGATGACCTTGGATTCAACAACCGAAACCGCTTTCACGCTGAGGTTGGCCTGAACGCTCACCGGCCCTGTTGCCGAACCCGTCTGTTTCGTCGAGGCCGCGGTGCCGACAATGACCACCCCGGCGCCGGATTTCAGGCCGATGTCCACCGCCGACGAGATATCCCCCCGCGCGGCGGAACGCACCCGGTCTTCGGGAACGATGTTGGCCACGCGGTCGCGGCTGATGACATGCAAGCCGCTGGCCAGCAGGTTTTGCGTGAGCGACACCTCCGACATGGGGACGAACTCCCAGAACTGCCCCGTGGCCCGCGCGGTGAAACTGCGTTCCAGCACCAGAACAATCACCGCCTTTGGATTCACCGCCGAAGACACCAGCCCGGCGGAATTGAGGGCCTTGTTGAGGGCATCGGTGTAGAGGACCACTTCCAGACGCACCCGGCTTTCCTGCGCCAGGTCGTCGTCGGCCATCTCCAGAAAACGGTAGGACTTCACATACCGTTTGGGCTTGGACAGAATCCGGTGGACCTGTTTTTCGGCCGCCGCGGCGTCCTCTTCGCCCAGCAGGTCCTTCAACGACTTTTCAACCGCCGCGCGGAGCCCCCGCCACACAGCGGTTTTCCGCGCCTTGACGAAGTCTCCGTCCTTCGCTTCGGCCTTGCCTTCGGATTCGTAAGTGGTCAGCACGCCCAACTGGGCGAAAGCGTGTGCGGGGAAAAAAGCGATGCCGCCGACAAAAAAAACAAGGAGAACGGCTGCCCGGGGGAAAAAGCGCAATCGCATCGAATCAGGCCGCGTCCGTTTTGCGGGGAGACCGGACCCGGCGGCGCAGCGAACTCAACTCCTTGCCTGTCAGAAACCGGAAGGCTCCGGAAGACAGGGTGGAAAGGCCCAGCCCCGCGAACCCGGTGCGCGACAGTTTCACCACCGGGTGTCCGACCATCTCGCAGGCGCGGCGGATGTGGCGGTTCTTGCCTTCGGTGAGCGTGAGCAGCAGGAAGCAACTGCGCCCGGTGAGGCGCTCGACCCGGGCCTTCATCGGCTCCGTCTTTTTGCCGTCGAGGTAGACGCCCTTGCGCAGGCGGTTGAGGTCCTTTTCATCGGGGATGCCGTGCACCTTGACCCGGTAGACCCGTTCGATGCCGTTTTTCGGATCGAGCAGTTGCTTAGACAATTCACCGTCGTTGGTCATGAGGAGCAGACCCTCGGTGTTGTAGTCGAGCCGGCCCACGGGAAAGATGCGCACGGGGAAGTTTTTAAAATAATCCATCACCGTGGCCCGTTCGCGGTCGTCGCGCACGGTGGTGAGGCAGCCCTTGGGCTTGTTGAAGATCAGGTAGATTTTTTCATCCTGCCGGGGCAGCGCCCTGCCTTTCACCCGGATGCGGTCGACCGCCGGGTCGGCGGTGGTTCCCAGTTGGGTGACCACTTTGCCGTTGACGGACACCTTCCCCTCCTCGATCCAGCGCTCGGCTTCGCGCCGGGAGGCCAGGCCCGCATCGGAAATGATTTTCTGCAAACGTATCGCCATGGTCCTGATTCAGTTTTCTTCCGGAGATTCACCGGCGGGGGATTCGGCTTCCGCAACTTCAACTTCCACGGTCTCCGCCTCGCCCGATTCAGCCGGCGGCACCGCGAGGCCGAACTCGATTTCCACCTGTTCGGGACCGGCCTCGCCCTCGATCTCCCCCTCACCGAAATCGTCGAGGGTGGGCAGTTCGCTCAGGTCCTTCAGGCCGAAGTAGTCGAGGAATTTCTGCGTGGTGCGGTACATGATCGGCTTGCCGGGGACGTCCTTGCGTCCCGCCGGGGCCACGATTTTCTTCTCCAGCAGGGTGCGGAACACGCCGCTGGAGTCGACGCCGCGGATCTCGTCGATTTCCGCCCGCGTGATCGGTTGTTTGTAAGCGACGATCGAAAGCGTGTCCAGCGCCGGCTGCGACAGGCGGAAGGTCTTGTCCAGTTTGAGGAACTTGCGCACCCATTCGGCGTGTTCGGGGCGGGTGCACAGCTGGAAGCCGTCGGCCACCTCGATGATCTGCAGGGGCCTGCCTTCAAAATCCTGTTGCAGCTCTTCCAGCGCGCCGCGCAGGGCGTCCTTGTCGCCGCCGTTGAGCAGGGTCTGGGCCAGCGCGTCGGCGGAGACGGGCTTGTCCGACGCCAGCAGCAGGTTTTCGATAATCGCTTTGAGTTCTGTACGGTCCATGAGGGTGCCTGTTAGTCCGATTATAAAATACGCGGGTGAAAACACAAACCCGGGTCAGCTTTTGAAATATTTACTCAGTTTGAGTTCCTGCCCCTGATAATTCGACGCGATTTTTTCTCCATAAACCTTCTCTGGCGTTTCCACTATTTTTTCAAACTTTAACCTGCAAAAAGTCTGTCCGTCCTCAATCATAAAGGGCACGTCATGCGGCCGCACTTCCATAACCGCCTTCGTTCCCTGATTCACGGTTTCATTCCCGCCGTGCCATCCAAACCCCGGATCAAAAAACCCGGCGTAGTGCGTGCGCAACTCACCGCTGTTGGGTTCGTAGGCCACCATTTCAGCCAACAGATCCGGCCAGATACAGATCTTTTCCTTCGACATCATGATATAAAAGCTCTCTGGTTCCAGAATCAACCGGTTTTTCTTTTGGCAGCGAACCGGTTCCCAAAAATCACGGGGGTCGTAATGATTGATCTTGCTCAAATCAATCACCTCGCTGTTGGTCTTGGCTTTATAGGCGACGATGGGGTTTTTCTTTTCCCCCAAAAGGTCCACGCTGATGAACACGCCTTCTTCGTAATGAATTTGTTCCCAGGGGATCGACGGACCTTTTTCACTGAACAACACCGGTTTGTTTTTATAAATTTTCCTGAAATCAGCTTTTCTGATATAGGGGTCCCCCTGGTACAACCTCAACTGATTCAGCGACAATCCTTTATGGACTTTTACAGGGAAAGACCTCGGAATGATTTCCAGATACAGTTTTCCCCGGTAATTGACCGGAATTTCATCAAAACGATGCCCATGGTTGACAATCACCCGGGTGAACATATCCAGCCGGCCCGTGGAGCTTTTGGGGTTGGTCACACCGTAAATTCCCCTGGGCAATGACAATTCTTCAAGCAATGGAACCAGATAAATCGCCCCTTTTTCCAGTATCCCCGACTGGGTCAGGTCGACTTCATACAGCTTTAAATCCTTTAACTTTGTCTCAACAAGTTCATTTTCAGGAAGAAAGCTGCTTTGAATCCGGTACGCCTTTTCACCCAGCCTTAAATCGACACTGACCGGCTGAAATTGTTGATCTTCCAAGCTTTCTTTTGAAGAAACGATACCCAGATGATGCGCAATATTGATAAACTGAGAGGGCCAATAACCATTTTTCAATTTACCATTTCGGCTCTTTATTCCCGAATTCAGGGTTTTCTTTAGGGTAATTCTTGATTCTTCGGTAGTCATTTGATGGGAGTTGGGTACGGAGTTGATTTGGACCAAGGCAGGCTGGAAAATCCCATTGACAGGCCGTTTGGAGCTATGATTAAATCCTATTATTCAAAAGTTTGCAACCCAAGATTTTACCAGCGTTTGCGGAATTTTCATGCCCCTCTACGAATACCATTGCGCGGACTGCGGCCAGGATTTCACCCTCCTGCAATCCGTCAACACCGATAAAAGCAAGACCACTTGCGAACATTGCGGTTCCGGCAACGTCCAGCCGCATATTTCCTCCTGCGTGGGCAAGGTTCAGGGAGCCCCCCGGGCCGGAGTCAAGCCCGTAACGCCGGACGACTATCCCAACAAAGACATTTTCAAACTCCCCAAGCCGCGTCATATTTCCGAGATTTTTTAAGGCGGCACCGGGGGCGCGGGGTCCCCTATTTTCCACCCGAGAGGGAAACGTTTTTCATTTCAGGAATCCATGGCTAAAAAAGACTCACATCGCGGAAAAAAACAATCCTCAAGCTGGACCGGAGCCCTGATCGGTCTTGTCGCCCTGGCCACGCTGATCGGCGCCGGAATTTTGTGGTCCAGCCGGGAAAGCCACCTGGTCCCCTACGACCAGTACCAGGAATCCCGTATCCAACCCGCTTCGCAAACGGTGGAGGAGGAACCCGATGCGTCCTCCGGCGAGGACACCCCCCTGCCGGATATCCAGGTGAGCGAGAGCGAGGACGCCGTACAGGAGAACCTTTCCGCGACCGATGACCTGCAACTGGCCCAGCTCAACCAGCCCAAGCCTCCCGGAGCGGACCTGCCGCGCAAAACCCTGGAACACATCTCGAAGGGCATGGGCCTCTCCGAGCAGGGCAAATACGAACTGGCCGAACTCGAATTTGAACAAGCCGCGCAGATCAGCCCGAACTCACCCGAAGTTTTTGCCATCTGGGGCGCCGCCCAGCGCATGCAGGGCAAGTTCGAAGGGGCCAACAAGCGTTTTGCCCGCGCCTACGAACTGGCGCCGGACGACGACGAAATCACCTTCAACTGGGGCATGTCCCTGCTGCACGAAAAAAACGCCGACAAGGCCATCGAGATGTTCCAGAAAACGGTGGAACTGGCTCCCAAGCATTTTCTGGCCTACAACTACCTGGGCAAAAGCTACGGCCTGAAAAAGCAGTACCATAAGGAAGCCGCCGCCTACGAAAAGGCGATCGAGATCAAGGAAGACTTCGGACAGGCCCATTTCAACCTCGGCGTGGTGCTGAGCCTGATGAAGGAGTTCGACGCGGCGGGACCGCACTTCACCCGCGCCATCGAAATCGACCCGGAGTTCGACAAACCCTTCGTCAACCAGTTCCTGGTGGCCATGGGCCTGCGTCAGGGCAAGAAAGCGGACCTCAAGAAAGTCGAAAAGAACAAGCCGGAGAAAAAAGAAGACACCGCCGAGGCCGCAACAAAGCATGAACACGAGGCCCACGGCAAAGAGCACGCAGCCCACGCGGAAGAGGACAACAAACAGAAACAGGATCCCGAGGGTTCGCACCAGACCCAGGAAACCGAAGGCTCCGAAGGTTCCGACAAGAAAATCGTCCGCCCCATCACCAATATAACGGGCGTGGTCAAGATCAACGGAGAGCCGGCGGGAAGCCCGGGACTGGTGATCCTGGAAACCAAGAGCAAGCTCAAGGTGCCGGAGCAGCAAGCGCAAAAACTGAGCATCTTCCAGCGCGGGCTCCAGTTCGAGCCGAGGAATTCCGTCGTCATGATCGGTTCCACCGTGGAATTCATCAACGACGACCGCGAGGTGCACAACATCTTCTCAAAATCGCGCAACAACCAGTTCAACCTCGGCGCGATGGCGGCGGGCACTTCGAGATCCATCACCCTGGACACGCCCGGCCCCATCGTCCTCCGCTGCAACCTGCACAAGGACATGGTCGGCACCCTCTTCGTGGTGCCGAACGGCTACTATTCCCGGCCCGGTGAAAACGGCGAGTACCATTTTGACCAGGTCAAGAGCCAGGACTACCTCATGCAATACTGGCACCCGCGCCTGTCGCCGGAAGAGGTGCAGGCCAACATGAAGAACGCGTCCCTGACCGGGATCGACCAGACGATGGACGTCGACATCAAATCGCAATCGCAACCGGGCGAAGTGCACGACATGGTGGACGAGACCGATTACAACCTGCTGGTCGACAACATCGAAAAAGAAATCGGCGATGCGATCCAGAACTGGAAAGACGGCAAGAAATACCTGTCGCACAAGCGGATGCTGAAGGCGATCACCTATTATTTCGACGGCGGCGGCCTCAAGGGCGCCATCGCCAAGAGCTTCAGCGAAAAACGGAGCCTGAACCTGGAGAAATCGCTCGACGAGATCCGCAAGAAAATCGCCGGACTCAAGGGCGACCCGGACGACTTGACGCAGGCCCAGCTCAAAGGCATGGCCGAGCGCGCCGTGGCGCAGTTGCGCAACAACGTGCAGGAACTCTACGCCCGCATCAAGCCGGACAAAACCGCTGTCCAGTAACCGCC
>JAGQJZ010000158.1 GCA_020430445.1 Nitrospina sp. | reverse complement strand
GAGGAATCGGGGAATCGGGGAACCGGGGAATCGGTGCCGAACATTTTTCGACGAGTGGCGATGCGCCGGTACGTGTGGATTGCGCTCATGGCCGGCCTGAGCTCCTGCGTATCCCATGACGACCTCATGAACCTCAACCAGGGGCCCGCCTTCCCGACCGCCCCGGTGGATATCCCCCGGCTCGAACCCCTGAAGATCCAGAAGGGCGACCTGCTGTACATCCAGGTTTTTTCGCCCGGAGAAGGCGCCGCCGCCCCGTTCAACCTGCTCGGGCCGGAAGGGACGGCCTCCGATGAGGCTTCCACCTTCAAGGTCGACGAAAACGGCATCGTCGAATTGCCGGGACTGGGGCCGCAACCCCTCGCCGGGCTGACCCTGGCCGAAGCCCGCGACACCATCAAAAACGACCTCAACACCTACCTCAACGACCCCATTGTCCATATCCGCTTCCTCGATCTCCGGTTTTCGGTGCTCGGCGAAGTGCGCAGCCCCGGCACCATCACGCTGCCCGAAGAGCGGATCACCATCTTCCAGGCCCTCGGCTTTGCCGGCGACCTGACCAACTACGGCGACCGCACCAACATCCTCGTCGTTCGCGAACGCGACGGCAAACGCGCCTTCGGCAACGTCAATATCCAGGACCGCAATGTCTTTCAATCGCCATACTTTTATCTCGAACCCAACGACCTGGTTTACGTCTACCCCACCAAAGCCAAAGTCGCCACCGTCAGCGATCAGGCGAACAAGGTGCTGCCCTGGGTTTCTGCCGGTGCGGTGCTGTTGAATTTGGTGATTATTTTGTCGCGGCGCTAAGTCTACACCAACATGAACTCCAACTTCGATCCGTTCCTTGAAAATGAAAAACCGGTTGACCTCAAGCGGCTGCTCTACCAGTATGTCCTCCGCTTTTGGTGGCTGTATTTCACCTGCCTCCTGATCGCACTGGCCGGCGCCTGGGTCTACCTGCGCTACGCCACCCGCCAGTACCAGGTCAAGAGCACGATCCTGATCAAGACGCCTGAAACCACTTCGGGGGAGATCTCCCAGGATTTCATCCTCACCGAGCTGGGCATCAGCAACCAGGTCAGCAACGTGGAGAACGAGATCCAGATCCTCAAATCGCGGACCCTCATGATGGAGGTCGTCCGCCGGCTGCGGCTCAATGTGATCTACGAACAGGAAGGCCGCATCAAAAAAGGCGAACAATACCTGCGCAGCGTCGTCCTGGTGGATACCTTCGCCCTGGCAGACAACGTCAAAAGCCTTAACCTGGAAGTCCGCCCCGAAGCCGGCGACTCCAGCCGGTTCAGCCTCCTGTCCGGCGAAAAATCCGTGATCGAAGGCGCCCGCTTCGGCGATACCCTCGATACCCGCTGGGGTTTGCTCGTGTTCAGCCGCAACCACCAGATCAGGGAATGGCCCGACGGCCGGGTGCTCATCGGCTTCCGCGAACCCGAATCCATCGCCGGCCGCTATTCCGGCAGGCTGGCCATCAAACGCGTCGGCGAATGGTCGAGCGTGCTGGAGATCAGCCTCAAGGACCCCGTCCCGGAAAAAGCCGCCGACATCCTCAATACCCTGGCCCAGGTGTACAACGAAGCCGCCATCAAGGACAAGAACAAGGTCGCCGAAAGCACCTATAATTTCCTCAACGACCGGCTCCACATCCTCACCGGCGAACTCTCCGAGGCGGAAGGCGCCGTCCAGGATTTCAAAACCCGCAACACCATCCCCGGCGATATCCTGCTCAACGTCACCAATTCGCTGGAAGAGTTCAAGGCCAACGACGCCGAACTCTCCCGGCTCGAACTCCAGTCCGATATCCTCGACAATATGGAAAGCTACCTCACGTCGGACAACAACAACCGCGACGTGCTGCCCGCCAATTTCATCGTCGAGAACGCCGACCTGACCCAGCAAACCGCCCAGTACAACAAACTCCTCCAGGACCGCCGCCTCCGCCTGCGCGACGTCAAACCCGACCACCCCGACATCATCGCCTTCGACCAGCAGATCGCCTCCCTGCGCGTGGTCATCCTCAGCACCATCCGCAGCGCCCGCGGCACCCTCAACCGCCAGATGAAGACCATCCGCGACAAAAACGAACAGCTCAACAAGCAGATCCGCGGCCTGCCCGGCATCGAACGCGACCTCATCGAGATCACCCGGACCAAGAACATCAAGGAAAACCTCTATATCTACCTGCTCCAGAAACGGGAAGAAGCCTCCCTGTCCATGGCCGTCGCAGCCTCCAACGCCCGCGTCATCGACGAAGCCCGGCCCGGCGGCGGCCCCGTCGAACCCAAGAAACAACTGGCCTACGCCCTGGCCATCCTCCTGGGCCTCGGCCTGCCCATCGGGACCATCCTGGTGATCGACCTGCTCAACGACAAGATCCGCTCGGTCGAGGAGATCAAACAAACCTGCACCGCCCCCGTACTCGGCCAGATCGGACACAGCCGCTCCGAGGGCAATATCGCCGTCAAACCCGGCAGCCGCAGCGCCATCTCCGAAATGTTCCGCCTCCTGCGCGCCAACCTCCAGTTTGCCCGCACCGGCGAAGGCAGCCAGGTGATCCTCATCTCCTCCGGCGTCAGCGGCGAAGGCAAAAGCTTCATCACCCTGAACCTCGGCATTACCCTGGCCCTGTCCAACACCCGCACCGTCATCCTCGGCCTCGACCTGCGCAAACCCAAACTGACCCGCTACCTCGAACTGGAAGGCACCGGCCGCGGCCTGAGCACCTACCTCATCGGGGAAGCCTCCGCCGAAGAGATCATCCAGCCCTCCGGCGTCCACGACCAGCTCTGGTTCATCTCCAGCGGCCCCATACCGCCCAACCCCGCCGAGCTGATCCAGAACGGCCGCCTACAAAAACTGATCGAACAACTCCGCCAGGATTTCGACTATATCCTCATGGACTCGCCGCCCCTCGGCCTGGTCAGCGACGCCCTCTTCCTCAACCAAATGGCCGACCGAACCCTCTTCGTCGTCCGCTTCAACAAAACCAAGCGCGCCTTCCTCCAGGTCCTCGAAGAGCAGATCCAGCAAGGCAAGCTCAATTCACCCTCCCTCATCTTCAACGGCATCAAAGCCGGCCGCGGTTACGGCTACGGCTACGGCGGATACGGCTACGGCTATGGATACGGCTACGGCTATGGGTACGGGTATTATGAGGAGGAGGGGAAAGGGAGGAGGAAGAAGGAGAAGGAGAAGAAGGATAAAGGGTAAAGGGTAAAGGTTAAAGGTTAAACGTTAAAGGTTAA
>JAGQJZ010000157.1 GCA_020430445.1 Nitrospina sp. | reverse complement strand
CTGTCTGCGGCTGGGTAGGGCTACGTTCGCCGGGGTCTGCTGGGGCATTGCCTCTCCCGGCCGTTTTTTTTTGTCTTTTTTGCGAGGTCACGCTTTTATGTACCTATTATATGTAGACCAGTCCGGTAATCCTCTGGACGAAAACGACAATTATTTTGTTCTCGGGGGCGTTGCCCTGTTCGAGAGAAAAGTGTACTGGGTCAACGAAGCGGTCGATGATCTGACCGAAAATCTGTTCGGCCCGGACTATAAAGTGAATCTGCGGGCGCAGGCCATCAATTCACACAAGAACGACCCCTGGCATTCCATGCCGACAGACCAGCGCCTGGCGGTTCTCGCCGACCTGTGCGAAATCGCATCGCAACCGGACCTCGTTCTGTTCGGAGTCGCGGTGGACAAGGACTTCGCCCCGGACCCGGTCGCGCGCGCGTTCGAGGAAATCTGTAACCGGTTCGACCTGTTCCTCAAACGCCTGCACGCGCAGGAAAACACCCAGCGCGGCCTGATCATTTTCGAACGTTCCAAATACGAACAGACCCTGGCCCCGTTCATCACGGAATACCGCAACCAGAACACGCGGTTTGGCCAGGTCAAGAACTTTGCCGACGCCCCGGCGTTCGCCGATCAAAACGGAACGCGGCTTCTCGACCTGGCGCACCTGGTGTCCTACGCCATTTACCGCCGCTACCAGCGCTCCAACACTCTGTTACTCGATCAGCTCATCTACAATTTCGACGAGGAAGGCGGCGTCATCCATGGACTCGTGCACCTGACCCGGGGAGCGGAAAACTGCTACTGTCCCTCCTGTCTGACCCGGGCCCGGCGGACACCGGTGCAGACGCATGCGGAACCTCCGGCGAACACACGAAGCCGCCGCGCCGGTTAAAGCAAGACCACCGGCACGATCAACAGGGTCAGGAGGGTGACCAGCACCGCGCCCACCAGGTTCAGTATCAGACCGGTCCGCGCCATCACGGGTATGGACACCCAGCCGCTGCCGAAGACAATCGCGTTGGGCGGCGTGGCCACGGGCATCATGAACGCGCAGGATACCGACAGGGTTGCCGGAATCATCAGCATGAGCGGTTCGATTCCGGCGGCCTCGGCCGCGGCGCCCACCACGGGCAGAATCATCGTCGCTGTCGCGGTGTTCGAGGTCAATTCGGTCAGAAACGTGAGCCCCAGGCACAGTCCGAAAATCACCAGAGGCAACGGCAGGTCGGCGGTCGCGGACAGGTGATTGCCGATCCAGACGTCCAGCCCCGTGGCGCGGATTCCGCCCGCCAGCGCAAATCCTCCTCCGAACAACAATAAAATCCCCCAGGGCACTCCCTTGACGAACGTGTCCCAGTCCAGGGCCACGAGCATCGTCTCTGTCTCTGCCTTCGACTCCGCACCGGCTCCCAGGCTCAGTGGGACCGTCATGAGGAGAATGCCCATCCCAATGGCCACGGTGGCGTCGTGCACCAGGCCCGGCCCGTCGAGCCAGGAGGACCAGCCCGGCAGGATCAGCGCTCCCAGGTCAATGGGCTTGCGAAATACCCACAGCAGGGCCGTCAGCCCGAACACCGTTGCGACAAACTTTTCCAGCCGCGACATCGGCCCCAGCAAAGCGATTTCCCGTTCAATGACCCCGCCGCCTTCCCCCGAAGCGTGGATGTCATCCAGAGCAAACGGAGAGACGAAGCGGCACAGGAACCACCAGACCAGCGGTAGAAAAACCACGACCAGCGGCAGGGCCACGAGCATCCAGTCGGTGAACCCGATTTCCTCCCGGCCCGGGAACTGCCCTTTCCAGAATCCGGCAAACACGATATTGGGCGGGGTCCCGATCAAGGTGCCCACTCCTCCCAGGCTTGCCGAGTAAGCCAGAGCCAGCATCAAAACCGGTCCCAGCCCCGAGACCACCGCCTGCCGGGACTCCTGTTCCGTCTTCCCGGGGATGCGCGCGCACAGCGCCACCTGGCGCACCACCGCCATCGCCACCGGCAGCAACATCAATGTGGTCGCTGTGTTGGAAATCCACATGGACAGGAAGGCGGAAGCGAGCATGAATCCCAGCACCAAACGTTTGATCCCCAGCCCCATACGGTGGATGATCCCGAGGGCGATGCGCCGGTGCAGACCGCACCGTTCCATCGAAAGCGCGATCATGAACCCGCCGAGAAAAAGGAAGATCAGGTGGTTGCCGTAAAAGGGGCCCACGTCCTTGCTGGGCAGGATGCCGAGAAGGGGATACAGGACCAGCGGCAGCAGAGCGGTGACGGGAATGGGAACGGCTTCTCCCAGCCACCACACCGCCATCAGACCGGCGACGGCCATCATATTACGCGCCGGAGAGGTCAAGCCTTCCGGTATGGGCAGACTGAGGAGAACGCAAAACACCACCAACCCGGCGGCAAGAAACACAAAGGGACGGTAGGGGCCTGCGGGGTTCGGATTCATGGCGCAGGCAGTCTAGCAGGAGAGGATTCGCGGGGCAATCCACGGGATTGCCCGCACTCACAACGGATCCAGACCAAGCAAATAAAAAGGCAGGCCCCGGAAATCCAGGGCCTGCCTCAATACGCTCTTCAGACCGGGCAATGCAACCACCCGGTTGTGCCAACCTGCCTTACGGTGCGGGCGGAGGGGGTCCGCTCGAAAACTCGTAAGCCAGGGTTGCAAGATTCACCTCAAATCCTTCGCCCGGTATCGGCGTTCCCAGAGTGGAACCGTCCGCATGGACCACTTCCACCTGGTAGGATTTGTTGGCGTTGTCCACAACAGGGCTGCCCGCGACCAACGTGCTCAATGAGCCGGAGGCACTGCTGCTGATTTCTGCCAGCAAGGTGAAGGTGAATGAAAGCGGATCGTACTCCCAGAGCCGGTATTTCATTGGCTCGCTTCCACCGTTGAGCACGATCATCTTGAACTCCTTGATCACAGCCCCGTCCGGAATGTTGAACGGTCCCAGCATCGCCTCCACCGGGGCCACGCCCGCATCGAACGCAGCGCTCATGGTGGTGTAGAGAACGCCATCCGGATTGGCCGACACAAAGTCCGTCGGGGGGATGTTGGTCCAATTGATTCCGGAGAATCCAGGACCGGCAGGACCTTCCTCACCCTGCGGACCCTGTGGGCCAACGGGGCCAGCCGGGCCTATCGGACCAACCGGACCGGCGGGGCCTTGGGCACCATCATTGCCGGCAGGACCCTGCGGACCGGTTTCACCCTGGGGTCCTTGCGGACCAGACGGACCTATCGGACCAGACGGACCCTGAGGGCCGGTTTCACCCTGGGGTCCTTGCGGTCCCTGTGGGCCTTGCGGACCTTGCGGACCCTGAGGGCCGGTTTCACCTTGGGGTCCTTGCGG
>JAGQJZ010000156.1 GCA_020430445.1 Nitrospina sp. | reverse complement strand
GTCTGGTCCATGAACTGCGAGAGCTGGCTGCTGCCAAAAAATTCCTTGATCGCCGCCGTCACCGGCTTGCTGTTGATCAGGTCGTGCGGCATGGACACTTCCAGGTCCTGGATCGACATGCGCTCGATGATGGCGCGCTCCATGCGGACCAGACCCACGCGGAACTGGTTTTCCATGGATTCGCCCACGGCGCGCACACGGCGGTTGCCGAGGTGATCGATATCGTCGATCACGCCCTGGCCGTTGCGCAGGCCGATCAGATAACGCATGACCGCCACGATGTCCTCAAGCGTGATGAGCCGGTTTTCCAGATCCACATCAAGACCGAACTTCTGGTTCATCTTCATGCGGCCGACAACCGACAGGTTGTAGCGCTTGGGATTGAAAAACAGGTTCCAGAACAGGGTCCGCGCGATTTCGTTGGTGGGCGGATCTCCCGGACGCAGACGCTTGTAAATTTCCCGGATGGCGTCTTCTTCTTCGGTCACCTTGGCCAGCACCATCGTGTCGCGGATGGTGGTGTCCGGATTTTCTTCATCGATACGGAGAACGCGGACTTCGCCGGAACCGCCCTTCTCAAATTTCTCCAGCAGGTCGGCGGTGATTTCCTGACAGTAGTCGCCGACCACCTCGCCGGTCTCCGGATCCAGTATTTCCTGCGCCAGCGTGAGCCCGATCAGGCTTTCACGGTCGATTTCGATTTTCTGGGACTTGTTGATCCGCCCGATCTTGCGAACCACCATTCCGGGAGTGACCTTCTTGCCGGACTTGAGCACGACATCGTCCGACTTGGGATCGACCACATCCTCGCGCACCTTCATGCCGCACATCAGGTTCTTGTTATTGATCGTCCACTTGCCCTCGCGCGAGGCCCAGCTGATCTTTTCGATCGTGTAGAACGCTTCCAGGATCGCTTCCCGCGTGAGACCGAACGCGGTCAGCAGGATCGTCGCCGGGAGCTTACGCCGCCGGTCGATCTTGACGTGCAGGATGTCTTTGATGTCGAATTCAAAGTCGAGCCAGGAACCGCGGTCCGGAATGATACGCGCGGTGTACAGGTATTTGCCGCTGACATGCGACTTCCCCTTATCGTGAGCGAAAAACGCCCCGGGGGAACGGTGCATCTGACTGACGATCACGCGCTCGACGCCGTTGATCATGAACGTACCGGTCGGACCCATGACCGGCAACTCGCCGAGAAAAATCTTCTGCTCCTTCACCTCACGAACGGAATTGATGACGACCGAGGGAACCTTGGCTTCCTTCAACTGCTCAACGATTTCCGGGGTGACCTCAACCCGGCCCTGAATGAACGGCTTCCCGGTATCGGGATGCTTGACCTCTTCCACGATCGTTTTACCCGGAAGCTCCTTGAGCACGCGGGCATTGAGGTCGATGCGCTCCTTGTCGTACAGCACCATGCGGACCATGATCTTGATCGGGTCCGAATAGGTCAGGCCTTTCTGACGGCACTCGCTGAGCTTGAACTTTTCCTTATAATGAACCTCTTCACCGGTCTCTTCGTCGATAACCCCCGGCCCGCCGAGCTCCTTGTATTCCCCCTGGGACGTTTCCCAGATTCCCACCTCATAACCCACATACTCGATGCGGGCGTTGATGTTCAGGTCGGAAATAGGAAAAATATCGCGAAACACCTCCTCCAGCCCCTGGTGCTTCCTTTCCAGGGGGGGAACTTCCAATTGGAGAAAATGTTCGAAGGATTTCTTCTGGATCTCAATCAGGTTGGGAATGCCAATGACCGTCGGAATACGGGAAAAGTTGAGCCGGTCACGGGGATCAATATTTCCACGCTCGATTTGGGTCGTTTTCGCCATAGCGGTATCGTCTCAATAAAGTGAAGTTGAAGGAACGTCCGCACCGGAAGGGTACGGACGGAAACCATACTTCAGCCTTACTTGATTTCGACGGTACCGCCGGCCTCCTCGATCTTCTTCTTGATTTCCTCGGCCTCTTCCTTCTTCACGCCTTCCTTGATGGGCTTGGGAGCACCCTCAACGAGATCCTTGGCGTCTTTCAGACCCAGGTTGGTGATGGCGCGAACTTCCTTGATCACCTGAATTTTCTTGTCGCCGCCGGCGGTGAGAATGACATCAAATTCAGTCTTCTCCTCGGCCGCGGCACCGGCATCGCCGCCGCCCATGCCCGGCATGGCCATAGCCATGGGAGCGGCCGCGGTAACGCCGTACTTGTCTTCCAGTTCCTTGACGAACTCGGACATTTCGAGCACGGTCATATTGTCAATAAAAGTAATGACGTCTTCTTTCGTGACAGCCATTGGAAACTCCTTTCAAGCGAATGGGATAACCCGTTTTTTTATTTATATCGTCCGCGGCCCTACTGGCCGCCTTCTTTTTTATCCTTGATGGCGGAGAGCACGCCCACAAAGTTCCGCGTGACCCCGGAAAGCACACCCACAAAATTCCGCGTCGGACCCTGCATGACCGAGAGCATCTGCGAAATCAACTGCTCCTTCGAAGGCAGGTTGGCCAGAGCCTTGACCTGATCCGCCGAGATCGCCTTGCCCTCGACGATACCGAACAGCACTTCGGGAGACTTTTCCGCTCCGGCCTTGGCAAAATCCTGCAGGGCCTTCGCGGGCGCGACAACGTCTTCGTAACTGACCAGGACCGACATGGGCCCCTGAAATTTTTCATTCAGAACCTCAAAACTGGTTCCCTGCGCCGCTTTCTGGGCAAAGGTGTTCTTGATCACCCGGAATTCCAGCTGGCGGTCCTTCAAATGCCGCCGCAGACGGGTCATTTCCGCCCCCTTGATCCCCTGATAATTGGAGAACAGGGCCGCCTTGGCGCCGGAGAACACGTTATTCAGTTCGTCTATGGATTCCTTCTTCGCTGGCGTTGGCACAACGTTTCCTTTCCGTCAGTTAATTAGGCGAATACGCCACCTTGATCCCCACCCCCATGGTGCTCGACAGGGCCACACCCTGCACATAGACACCCTTGCTGGTGGCGGGCTTCATCTTGACCAGGGCGGACATGAGCTCGCGAAAATTCTCCGCCAGGTCCTCGGCGGAAAAGCTGAGCTTGCCGATGGGCGCATGCACGATACCGGCCTTGTCGACCCGAAAATCGACCTTACCGGCCTTGATCTGCTCGATGGCCTGCGCGATATCGAACGTCACCGTGCCGGTCTTGGGATTGGGCATCAGTCCGCGCGGACCGAGCACCTTCCCCAGCTTGCCAACATGCCCCATCATGTCCGGCGTGGCAACGACTCGGTCGAAATCCGTCCAGCCGCCCTGGATTTTCTGCACCAAATCCTCGGCGCCGACGAAATCCGCTCCGGCATTCTTCGCCTCGGCCTCCTTCTCACCCTTGGCGAACACGAGGATGCGGAACTTCTTCCCCGTCCCCTTGGGCAGCACCACGCTGCCGCGGATGTCCTGATCGGCCTTCCGGGGATCCAC
>JAGQJZ010000155.1 GCA_020430445.1 Nitrospina sp. | reverse complement strand
AGTAAAACAATAACGGACGATTAAATAAAAAAAAAAAAAGGGGGTTAAACGAAGGCTCCACGAATTGATTTGATTCCCATTGCGGAACCTGTTAATTTACATTGAATGTAAAAGCTTTCCGTCTAACATGAACACAAGTCCGGTTTTCTGGGGGTTTTTTTTTGATGGCACGAAAAAGCGAAATCAATTTTGAAAAGGTGACTGCGGCGGACATTCTGCAGGTGGTTCCCATTACCCGAAAAACTCTTTGGCTTTGGCAGAAAAAGTACCAGTTTTTCCCGGACCCGATCAAGGTGGCTCATCCGGGAGGGAAGGGGATCGTCGGCTATTATCCTGCCTGGGTGAGGGAGCGCTGTAAGCGCGTGTATTCGCTTCAAAAGAGCGGGTACACGATCAGCATGATTCAGGAAATATTGAAGAAAGAGGAAGAAGAAAAGTCGGCCAAGAAGGTGCTCATCGTGGACGATGAGAAGAAGTTCACCCAACTTATGAAGAAATATTTTGTGCAAAACGGATATCAGGTCGAAGTGGCTTACGATGGGCTCAATGCCGGGTTGAAAGCGGCGGAGTTCAAGCCGGCCATCATCCTGCTGGACATCAACCTCCCGGGGCTCAACGGTCTTGAGGTCTGCCGTCACATCAAGTCCAATCCCCGCACCCAGTTCACCCGGGTCCTGGTCATTTCCGCGAGCCTGCAATACACCGAGGAAGAGGTGAGCAAAGCCGGGGGCGATGGATTTGTCAAAAAGCCCATTAATTTTCAGGAGGTGCTTGAAAAATGCGGGCAGTTGCTGGATTCCGGCAACAACGCGATTCTGGATAAGTGAGCGTGTTCCGGAACATTGCCGCTGGCCGCGATCGGGCGCTGGTGTTCAGAATTGCAAATCGCTGAATGGACAATGTTGGAGTAGAAGCGGTTTCGGCAAAAGCTCCTTCCTGGTTTTTCCCACAGCCCTCACAATGCAGGTAGCGAAAAAAGTATGCCGTGCGTTCCGGCTTTCACTTCAAGGCTCTGTGGGCTGCCTGGTCCCCAATTACCAGGGAATTAGAGAGCCCTGAAAAAAATTTCTGTAAAAATTTATCCATTTGGAATAAGCTTAGGCCCGTGCACAGATTTGGCGTTTTATCAGGGGAATTTCAATGACAACAGCTACGACCGACATCCAGTCTCTGGAAGAGACCGCCAGGGAAATCCGCAGGAAGAGCCTGAATGTCATCCACGACGCGGGTTCCGGGCATCCCGGAGGAAGCCTCTCGGGAGCGGATATCCTGACGGCACTGTACTTCGGCGGGATCATGCACTACGATCCGGCCAATCCGAAATTGCCGGAGCGGGACCGGTTTATTCTCAGCAAGGGGCACGCAACAGGACTCCTCTATACGGTGCTTTCACGGGCGGGTTACTTTCCGGAAAGTGATCTGGCGGGATACCGGAAAATCAACAGCGCGCGCAACCTTTCCGGCCATCCCCATCCGAAAACTCCGGGGGTTGAAATCGCCACCGGCAGTCTGGGGCAGGGCCTCAGCGTGGGCCATGGTATCGCTCTCTCGGCGCGGCTGGACGGACTCGATTTCAAAGTTTACGTTCTTCTGGGTGACGGGGAGCTGCAGGAGGGGCAGGTCTGGGAAGCGGCCATGTCCGCGGCCAAGTTCAAAACGAACAATCTGGTTGCCCTTGTTGATTTCAACAAGGTGGCGCAGGATAATATTACGAAGGATTTGAAGGATCTGGAGCCCCTGGAAGACAAGTGGGCGGCTTTCGGCTGGGATGTGATCCGCATCGACGGACACAATATGGCGCAGGTGATGGATGCCCTGCAGAAACCGCTGCATGAGTCGAAACCCAGGGTGATCATCGCCGACACAATAAAAGGAAAAGGCGTCAGTTTCATGGAAGGAAAAACCGCCTGGCATGGCGTGGCGCCCAATGACGAAGACCTGCAAAAGGCTTTAAAGGAGTTGGAATGAAAGATGCGGCAACGCGGGACGGTTACGGCGCGGCCCTGAAGGATTTTGGCGGCGACCCCAGGGTTGTGGTGCTCGATGCCGGGGTCAGCGACAGCACCCGGTCGAAAGTGTTCGGGGACAATTTCCCGGACCGCTTTTTCAATATGGGCATCAGCGAAGGCGACATGGTGTGCACCGCGGCCGGGCTGGCCACGGCGGGGAAGGTTCCGTTTGCCACCAGTTTCGCCTGTTTCCTGCTGGGACGGACCATGGATCAGGTTCTGGTGAGCGTTGCGTATTCCAACACCAATGTCAAACTTGTGGGCACTCATTCCGGAATCGCCGTGGGTGAAGACGGCCCGACGGCGCAGATGATCGTCGATCTGGCGTACACCCGCGCCATGCCCAATATGACGGTCATTCAGCCGGCGGATTATGAAGAGGCCTATCAGGCCACCCGGGCCTTGATCGATCACACCGGTCCGGTGTATTTCCGCCTTGGCCGCTCCAAGGTCAAGGGGATTTACGATTCGAACTACAAATTCCAGATCGGCAAAGGGCACGTTCTGACCGAAGGACAGGACTTGGTGATTTTCGCCACGGGAATCATGGTCCAGGAGTCGCTGCAGGCGGCGGAGGAATTGAAAAAAGACAATATTGAAGCGTCCGTGGTCAATATTTCGACCCTCAAGCCGATCGACTCGGAATTGATCGTCAGCCGGGCAAAAGCCACCGGAGCGGTAGTGACGGCGGAGGACCACAATGTCTATGGCGGTCTTGGCGATGCCGTGCTGGATGTTCTGGCGGAAGCCGGAGTCTATGTGCCGTTTCGTAAAGTAGGGGTTCGCGACCAGTTTGCCGAAACGGGATCGCAGAAGCAGCTCTTCGAAAAGTACGGATTGTCCTCCGCTCATATAGCCGATGCGGCTAAAGAAACCCATTCCCGCAAAACCACCCAAAACGTGTCCGCCTGATTCAGGCAGGGCTCCTTGCACCTGATCCCCCAATGTCGCATTTAAAATTTAACATAATATATGTTATAGGAACTCGATAATTGCCGGTTTTAGGCTATCCCATTGATTTAAAAAGTCTTTGAATCAGGTTCTGGCTAAGGGATAAATTATGAACGGTTTTACTGAAAAAGCTACCGAAAGACCGGTCGCATGGCGTCTCCTCTGAAATTCTTTCAACTGGATGTGTTCACCCGTCAGCCGTTCTGCGGAAATCCGCTTGCGGTTTTTCCCTGGGCCGACGGACTGCCCGGGGAAACCATGCAGCAGATTGCGCGGGAAATGAATCTCTCAGAGACCACCTTTGTCCTGCCGCCGGAGGATTCCGGCCATGATTTTCGCGTCCGGATTTTCACGCCCGGAAAGGAAATTCCCTTTGGCGGGCATCCCAATCTGGGAACGGCCCAGGCCCTGAAACACACGGGGCAGATTGCCGAGACGGCCACAAATGTTGTTTTGGGCATGGGAGTTGGTCCGGTGCCGGTGGAATGGGCGGCCGGAGCCGGGTTCATGACCCAGCCGCAACCTGTGTTCACCTCCCCTATTCCGGATCGCGCTCCGGTGGCCCAGGCCCTCGGGTTGCCGGTCGCCGACCTTCACCCGGATTTCCCGGTGCAGCAGGTCAGCACGGGATTCCCCGCCCTTCTGGTTCCCCTATGTGGCGCTGAGGCGTTGCAAAAAATCGGTCTGAACCTGGAAAAGCTTCGGCAGGTTTTGGGCGGACTGGATTTGATCTATCCCTTTTGTGTGGACACAAGCGAACCAGAACCGCAAATCCGAGCCCGCAGCTTCGCTCCTTTTATTGGGATTCCGGAGGATCCGGCAACGGGCAGCGTGGCAGGCGCTCTGGGAGCCTACCTGGTGGAACACAGGGTCTTCCCCGCGCGCGGCAACACGACAAGCGTTCGCATAGTGCAGGGTGTGGAAATGGGACGG
>JAGQJZ010000154.1 GCA_020430445.1 Nitrospina sp. | reverse complement strand
TCTCAAAATAAACCAATCGAGCAATCCGGTACCGTTTGGCGAATCCCCCCAATTGGCCGGAGCGGTGCTCATGCAAACGCCTTTCCAGATTGTTGGTCACACCTGTATAGAGCGTTCCGGAGGGATTGGCCAGAATGTACACGTAGAATTGTTTCACGGAAGGTCCAAGGCGAGATTCTTCGCTGACGCTCAGAATGACATGGCAAGAGTTTTTCTTATAGGCCTGGCGTTTATAGAGCCGCCGACCGCAAGGTCCGAGATTCTTCGTCGCCCCGACGGGCTCCTCAGAATGACATAGTGATATTTTTTGGTATTTTCAAACTTTTGCGCCAAACAAAGCATTATTTTTCACATTACATAAAATTCCGTCTTTTGAACATTTTCACATCATCAGTGGACAATTCAAACCACTCACCTTTCCTTCTTTTTTCCTTGAAGCGGTTGTGCCAATAAGCCTCGATACCCGACGGATCATCAGTCCTTATCGAATGAATTTCCTTTATGCTTTCGGGGAGGGAAAGATTAATTTCATACTTTCTTCGTCCGAGATGATTTGTTTTGCCAATTTTATAAATTTCCCAGATTTGATTAAATATACATACGCGTCATTGAAATCGTCTTTTGAAGAAAAACCGGAAATTCCCTTGCCCCGCTTTACCGCCAGTTTAGGCTTGCAAATTTCAATAACATCCTCCAATCCTCCCTGAGTTTCACAGTATTCAATCACTCTTTTTGCCAAATCCGCTGTTTTCCCGAACCGGGAAAAAACGGAAAAATTTGGAAAGTTTTTATCATCTTTTTTCTTGAGCTTTGCATCTCCCTTCGCCGGGAATTTCCCAATCTTCTTTGCCAGAGATACAAATGAACAAAGAACGTACTCATCAGAAAAAGCTGATTGGAGGCGATTTGGCGAAAACCCAGCTTCTGTCAGGGCATCTCCCCATCGTGCCCAATATTTCCCATACCAATCACTTTTTTTAAGTCCAATTAAATCCATAAAGCGTTTCTCGCCTAGTGGCTCGCCTCCGTTTTCCTCGGCGGTTCGCTTTATTTCTTTTAAAATATCCTGTTTCTTCACCATAGGCCTTCTACATCCCCGTGGGGTAGTCGAGAAAGACCGTCTCCAGGCCGAACTGTTCGGTGAGGTGACGGCCGACGGCCTTCACGCCACCGGTTTCGGTCGCGTAATGCCCGGCCAGGAGCAGCGCCACGCCGGCCTCCTCCGCCTCGTGATACATGTGATGCGGCGCCTCTCCGGTGATGTAGCAGTCGAGTCCCGCGTCCACCGCCTGCTGAAACATGTCCGCCGCGCCGCCGGAGACCACGCCCACGGTTTCCACATCACCCCTGCCGATCACGTTGACCGGCCCGTTCAACTGCATTTCGAGCTTTTTACCGAGTTCACGCACGGACTGCCGCCGGATGCGGCCCTTGAGCCCGATCAGATGCCCCTCGCATTCCGCGAACGCCTCTACCTTCTCCATCCCGATTTTGTCCGCCAGCGCCCGGTTGTTGCCGAGCAGCGGGTGCAGGTCCAGCGGCAGGTGCGCGGAATAGAGCGCGATGTCGCCCCCGATCAGGGCCGACAGTTTTGCGTACTGCGGGCCGCGCACTGCCTGCAGGCCGCCCCAGAACAGGCCGTGATGCACGAACAGCATCTGACAGCCCGCGTCCTTCGCCATTTTGATGGTGGCCAGGCACGCGTCCACCGCCAGCCCCACCTTGCGCACGCCGCCCCGGTTTTCCACCTGCAGACCGTTGAGCGCTTTCGGGTAATCCCTGATAGAATGTATGTCCAGTAACCCGTCGAGGTACCGGCTGAGTTCTTGAATATCCATGGCGGCCAGTATACCCAAGACCCCGGTCAGACAAAAGCACTCTCATGCTCGCATTCATAATCAGAAATATCGGCCAGCGGCTCATCCTGCTGGTGTTCATCTCCATCATCGCGCACGCCATCGTGCACCTGGCCCCGGGCGAGCCCAGCCTCGTCGACCCGGCGAACCCGCGCATGAAGGCGGAGGACATCGAACGCATCCGCGCCGCGTTCCACCTCGACGACCCCCTGCACGTGCAGTATTTCTACTGGATGCGCGACCTGTTCACCGGCGAGCTGAAATCGTTCAAGGACAACCAGCCGGTGCTGAAAAAAATCTGGGAACGGTTCCTGAACTCCGTGCCGCTGTTCATCCTCGCCACCCTCATCACCTGGTGCGTGGCCTTTCCCATCGGCATCAAGGCGGCGCTGGCGCGCGGCACTCCGTTCGACAAGTCGACCACCTTCCTGGCCTATTTCCTGATTTCGTTTCCCGGCTTTTTCCTGTCCTACATCCTGATCATCTACCTGGTGCAGACGTTCGACATCCCAGTCATCAGCATGCGCACCTTCGGTCTGGAAGACGCCGGAACCTGGACGCGCATCAACGACCGCCTGTGGCACCTCACCCTGCCCGCGATCATGACCGCCATCGTCGGCGTCGCCGTGCTCTCGCGTTACGTGCGTTCGCAGATGCTGGAGGTGATCCACCACGACTACATCCGCACCGCCCGCGCCAAGGGGCTGAGCGAGGACGCGGTCATCTACAAGCACGCGCTCAGAAACGCCCTGCTCCCGTTCATCACCATGTTCGGCCTGATGATTCCGGGACTGATCAGCGGCTCCGTGATCTTCGAACAGATTTTCGCCTGGCCGGGGATGGGGCGGCTCGGTTACGATGCCATCCTGTCGCGGGATTTCCCGGTCATCCTGACGCTCAACTTCATCGCCGCCGTGCTCACGCTCATCGGCACGCTGGTCTCGGACGTGCTGTACGCGCTGGCCGACCCGCGCATCAAGTTCTGAGGCCCCGACCATGCCCGAAACCATCATCCAGGACGAACTCAAACCACACGTCTCGCCGGCACAGGAGCGGTGGGACATTTTCAAACGCAACAAAATGGCCCTGGCCAGCGGCGCGTTCCTGATCCTGCTGTTCGTCATCGCGCTTGTCGGCAAGGCCGTCACCGCCGGCACCGATCCGCTCATCGACCCGTCCACCGTCCGCCTCACGCAGAAGCTCCTGCCGCCGATGACGCCGTTCGAAAGCGGCGAGGTGGCTGAGGAAGACGCGCCCCTGTTCGGCATTTACCTGCTGGGGACGGACGATTTCGGACGCGACCTGTTCGCCCGCATGCTGGAAGGCACCTTCGTTTCGCTCACCGTCGGCTTCGTCGCCGTCGGCATCTCGATGACCGTCGGCATTTTTCTCGGCGGGCTCGCCGGTTACTACGGGCGGGTGAAGTTCGGCTTCCTCACCATCGACACGCTCATCATGCGCGCGGTGGACATCATGCTGTGTTTTCCCACGTTCTTTCTCATCCTGACCGTGGTCGCCCTGCTGCCGCCGAGCATCTACAACATCATGATCGTCATCGGCCTGACGAGTTGGATGCAAACGACGCGCCTGGTGCGCGCCGACTTCCTCGCCCTGCGCGACCAGGATTTCGTCATCGCCGCGCGCAGCCAGGCGATCCCCGAGTGGCGTATCATCTTCCTGCACTGCGTGCCCAACGCCATGGCGCCGGTGCTGGTTTCCGCCACGATCGGCGTCGCAACAGCGATCCTCACCGAATCGGCGCTCAGTTTTCTCGGCTTCGGCGTGCAGCCGCCGGACGCCACCTGGGGCAACATTTTAGCCGACGGCCGCACCCTGATCTTCGACGCGCCGTGGCTCACCTTCATCCCCGGCATCACGATCCTGTTCGTCGTGCTGGCGTTCAACCTGTGCGGCGAAGGCCTGCGCGAGGCGTTCAACCCCAAACTCCGTCAAACCCGATGATGAGGCCTGCATGATCAAACTCGAAAAACTGGAAAAACGTTACGGACCCAAGGTGCTGCTCGACGGCGTCAGTTT
>JAGQJZ010000153.1 GCA_020430445.1 Nitrospina sp. | reverse complement strand
GATGGCGGCGGTGAACTTCACATCCGGCGTCTCCGCCAGGTCCTCCGGAACCGGAGGGGCGGAAATGGCCATATCGGCTATCGATTCCAGCATCCCCGGAGTGAGAGCGGTTGAAGCGAGAAGCGTCCGCGCTTGGGATGTATTGCCGCACTTTCCTTCGCCCTTCAACAAGCTCAGGGTGACCTCGTTGAGAACAGGGCCTAAGTTTAATGGGTCTTGGTCTTCATTCTGACACACAGCCCATTGAGTCTCTGCCGGATACCCGCGCAATCCTGTATGCTGTTCGAGTTCTTCTATCGTCTCCGCCGGTTTCCGTGTCTTCGATGCATCCGGCGATCCCCAGGGCAAATGATCCGGGTCCAGCGGCTGATGGCGTTTTTCGAGTTTCTGGCTCTGCATGAAAGCATCGAGAGCATCCGCGGCGCTTTCCTGTCCGGACAGCGTGGCGGCGTCCATCAGGGACTGGAGCTTGTCCAGCATATCCTGGTATTTCGTTTCGTATTCGGTGACCGTGTCGCGGTGCCTTTGCAGGATGACTTCGGGCAAGCCTTTGGCAATGATGTCTTGTTCTATTTGGTCGAAGCCGACCATGACCTCAGTGTGCAGGCTGATGGCGCTATCCCGCAGGGTTTGCAACTCTGAGACATCTTCCATCGCGGTCTCGTTCGCCGCGATGCGATCCTTGATTTTTTGTTTTTTGTCCCGGCTTTTATTTCGAACGTTCAGCAAAGCCTGGTTCATCTTTTGTCCGGGCGATGCGGCGGCCGGGGCGGAAGGCTCCGTTTGCGCGGTCACTGCCCGGATCAGGGCGGTCTGTTTCTCCAACTGGATCGCCCACAAGTAAGTGGGCATGAAGGTAGCCTGCAGAAAGACCGCGAGAACGGCCAGGTTAATGGCCCGAAATAGTCTGGAGAACCGGGTTTTCCAGGGTTTTGAGCGTTTGGCTGTCTTCACCTCGCGATGCTCCATTTTATGATTCCACGTTGGGTGTCCAATCGGGTCCGCTATGGGACGCTGGGCCCGGTTTGCCAGAGGATCCAGTCGACATCCCGCCTGATATCAGGCGCGGTGGGATGTTCGGCGGACTTCAATTCGTCTGTGGCGTTCAGCAAGCGTTCGTAAGCCTTGTCCCATTTATTCTGCCCCATGAATTGCCCGGCTTTGATGAGCCATTGACCCGCTTTTTGCAGGGCCTGTTCGTTGTTTGGCCCGGCCTGGATGGTATCAATGGCCTGCTGGACTTCCGCCAGGCTTGTGATTTGTATTTCGTCGAGCGTCAGGCTCAACTGGCTGTAAAGGTTTTCCGGCAGAGGATCACCGGTATACAACGCAACATCGACCTGCGACGACAGATTGGTGTACAGGGGGATGAACCAAAGGGTGAACGTTTCAGCTTCGCCGGCATCCAGGAACAAGGGCCAGATGACACTATCCCCGCTTACTGTAGCGTTGGGAATCATTTCGACTACGGCACTGCCGGCAGGCAGTGAGACGACGGCAGTCACTGTTGTTGCGATCCCTTCATTGACCAGGGTCAACTGGAGCGGGACCGGGGCGCCGGAGCGGGTATTGGAAGTTTGCCCGGTTGTGTCGTCAAGCGCGGCGAGCAGAAGATCGGCGTAGGGGTTGTTGGTTGCCGATCCGTTGAAAGTTGCTTCCGCCAGGACATCGAACCCGATGAACACGGTGGAGCCCAGTCCATAGGCCTGCCGCGTCACGGTTTCGTAATCGCGCGTCTCAGGCTGGTTCGGCGGCGGCTCCACCAATTAAGGGTCGGTCACAATGCCCACCGGGGCCGCAGTCGTCAAATCGATGATTGGAATCCAGCGATCAAGCCCGAACGTTACCGTCCCTTCCGGAGACAATGGGGAATCGGTTAGAGCGACACCACTTCCGGTCACAAAATCCTTAGGCGCGCCGTGCTGACCGTCGTGATAATAAATTCCCAGGGCCTCCTGAACCGCTTCCTGAACCGGAATATTTCCGCTCGCATAAATCACTCCCTCGCCACGATAGGCGGCTTCACGCAGGCTTTCCGAAGACCACTGGTCAAGGTGTACCCGTTCCGAGAGGATCAGGTACTGCTGATACTGTCCGCTGAGCAGAGCCATGCGAAAATCGTCAATAGTGTCAACAATCGTATGGCTTCTGCCCGCCAGCAAAGTTTCGAGAAACGCACGCTGGTCGTAAACATAAGGCGTTTCGGGGACCTGATTACCGTTCTGATGGCTGTGGACGTGCCAGGGATAGGGGCAGTCCGCATTCTGATGGGGAACGATGACTTGCTCCACGGTATCGACGACCGTAATATCGAAGGCCCCCATGGCATCGCCGACGACCGGAGGCTCACCGCAGCGGAAAAGCACCGGGTTGCTCGTCAGGTCATAGTCGGTACCGTCGATAGAATAGGTAACGACAAATTCGTAATTTCCGTCGAAAAGGGTCGTGTGGCCCATGCGTATTTCGATGGAGGATGGGGTGAGTCCGATGATTTCGATATTAGCCGGTGTTCCGGCATTCAGGTCGACCGGATCAAAGAACCCGTCGGCGACCGCCATTTCACTGTCAATCAGTTCACCGGAAGGGCCCAGTATTTTCGCCGTCACCGTCGTCAGCGCGTCAACAGGCAGGTGAAAATCCCCGCGCAATGTGAGCGCCCGCGTCATGGAACAGGTTTCCTCCACCGGGTCCATCAGGATCAGGGTGCGGCTGGCCTGGAGGTTTGTAAGCGTTGCCGAATACTGAATCGGCGGTGGATCAACACGGAACACAGCATTTGCAAGCGAGGTCTCCTGTCCATCGAGTGTCGCTTGAATAACGCAGGCGTAATCCCCGACGGCAAGACCGGCCGTCGAAAACCCATTCATAAAATTCTGCGTGCCACCGGCGGCGAGGTCGATACTGGACGGATCGTTTGTGACGATTGCTCCCGTGGTCATGCTGACTAAGAGCAGTTGGACCGGGAGAGCCGTCAGGTCCTGCGTCCCATTGTTGGAAATGGTGAAATCGCAAATTTGCGATTCTCCCATCAGCAAAACATCATGCTGAGCGGTAACAGCGCCGGACAACGCCAAGGCAAGATTATTCTCGACAGAAAAGTTAACCGTCCCCTGATCCAGGGCAACATTATTGGAATCTTTTAGCGAATAGACAACCTGGTAGATCCCCGCCGTCACTCCACCCAAAAGAACGGTTTTAGAAAATTCAAAAGACTGACCCGGTACCAGGCTGGAAACAAGGGTGGTTTCATTGAATATTTCCTCATCCGGCCCCGTAATGATGATTTCAAGAGTCAGGTTTTCAAAAACGGCGTTAGACGTCACGTTCCGGATCAGCGTCTCAAGTTGCACCTGATCCGTCGTGTGATAGGTGAGCGCATTCGTCGTGGTACGCACGAAGACGGGAGACGATTCGGAAAACTCCTGCACAATATTAAACAAGGCAATGGACTCGCCCACTGTGGCCCCGTTAGCATCGGTGAGAAGTCCGCGAACACGGTATTCTCCGGCAAGAAAATTTTCCGTGTTCCAACTGGCGGCAATCATCACCTCCGCACCGCTGGTCAGGGTGCCGAGTGACTCTTGTGGAAACGCCTCGATCAAAACCCCGTTTCCATCCTCGACAAACAGTTGTGCGTTCAGTGTGTAGGGGAAAAACCCAGGATTGGTGACGGTCCCGGTTATTTGAACCAGGGTGTCTTCGGGATAGGCCATTTTATCTGTAACAACGGCAACGACCCCCTGCGCCGTATCCGGTATAAAAGGCGCGCTGGTGCTGTTGTTGTCTTCGCGGCATTCGTCAAGTAGACCCGCCGGGTCGACCACTGCGAAAATTGTGTCCGCGGCGATTCCCGGCACTCCTGCAAGCACCACCTCAGCGAAATCTCCCGGCTCCAGCCCTCCTGCGGTTG
>JAGQJZ010000152.1 GCA_020430445.1 Nitrospina sp. | reverse complement strand
GGAATCCATGCAGGGTATCGTTGACTTCCAGTTTCACTTGAACTCCCTTCAGTTTCCGGAATTGCGTATGGGTCACCCGGGGCTCGGGGCCGGCGGGATTCTGTTAATTGGGTGCTTCGGGTAAGAATCGGGAATAATTCAGAGATTTCCCAAAAAGGATACCATAGGCCCCCGGGGGAGCCAACGCATCATTTCAGCAAAAGCCCGATGGGGCAATGATCCGACCCCATGACCTCGGGAGCGATGAAGGCATCCTTCACTTTTTTTGTCAGGTCCCCGGTGACGAAAAAATAGTCGATGCGCCAGCCGATGTTCCGCTCACGGGCGTTGGCCCGGAACGTCCACCACGAATACTGTTCCGGCTCGTCCGGGTGCAAGAGGCGGAAGGTGTCGACGTAACCGTGGGCGATGAACTTGTCGACCCAGGCCCGCTCCTGAGGCAGGAAACCGGAATTCTTCTCGTTGGCTTTCGCGTTCTTGAGGTCGATCTCGCGGTGGGCGGTGTTCACATCTCCGCAGACAATGAGTTTTTTGCCGTCGGCGCGCAAGCTCTCGCAGTGGTCGAGGAAGGCGTCGTAAAACTCCATCTTGTACTGCAGGCGTTCGTCGCCGCTGGTGCCGTTGGGGAAATACACGTTGAGCAGGTCGAACCCGGGATATTCGTGGCGCAGGATGCGGCCCTCGCAGTCGAACCGTTCGATCCCCATTCCACGATGCACCGCTTTCGGTTTTTTGCGGCTGAGCGTGGCCACGCCGCTGTATCCCTTACGGCTGGCCGGGTTCCACTCCATATGATACCCCTCAAGCTCCAGCACCTCCTTCGGTATCTGCTGGACCTCGGCCTTCACTTCCTGCAGGCAGATGACATCGGGCGAGACCGCCTTCACCCAGCCGGCAAACCCCTTGCGCGTGGCGGCGCGGATTCCATTCACGTTCCAGCTATAGAGCAGCATGATTCCTCGTTGTGGTTGGTTTGAGACCGTATCGGCCCGATATCTTAGTGGCACCGCCGCGGACTGTCAATCAATCGCGCGGCGCGGCCGGGCTCTCCCGGCAGGTTGTTCCTGACAATACCCGCCATTGAATTTATAATGGGACCGTCTGCAGCACACCTTGCAACCTCTTTTCCAAAGCCCGGTCACATTGAAACCCAATCTGATCATCACCGCCGTTTTTCTGCTCTACGGACTCCTGCTCACCCCCTTCGGCCATGTCGGCCAGCCGGTGGAACGGGACGCCAATCCGGGTTACTACTCGATCCGCAATATCGATCCCGGAGACGACTCCGGCTACTACGCTTACGTGCGCTCGGCTGTCATCGACGGCGACCTCGACTTTTTCGACGAGCGGGGCTTCTGGCATTTCGACGCCATCACCCCAACGGGATACACCGCCAATTACTGGTACATCGGCGCGCCCATCCTGTGGTCTCCGTTCTTTCTCACCGGGCACGCGATGGCGGCGGTGTCGCAGGCGGCGGGCGCCGCCGTGCCGCTGAACGGGTATTCGCTCCCCTACCGGGGCATGACGTTCATCGGCTCCGCGCTGTTGACCTTGGGCGGACTCCTCTTGTGCCACGCCTGCCTCAAGCGCCGGTTCGCTCCCAAAGTCGCGCTGGGGGTGACGCTGCTCGTGTTCACGGCCACCTGCCTGCCCTATTTCACCTTCATCCGCAACCGCATGAGCCACAGCGGAGACGTCTTCGCCGCCTTCCTGTTTTTCTACTGTTTCCTGTTGTTCCGGGAAAAGCGGGATCAGCCGCGCTGGTTTTTCCTCGGCTGGGGCCTGCTTCTCGGACTGCTCGCCGATTTACGCTACATCAGCATCGTTTACGCCTTCCTGCCGCTCGGGCAGGCCGGCCTGTACCTGCTGAAAAGCCCGCGGGAAAAACGCCGCCCGCTCTGGACCGGACTGGCGCTGGGCGTTCTCGGATGCGTCATCGCCTTTCTGCCGCAGGCGGTGTTCTGGCTGCGTGCGCACGGGGTGTTCTCTTCGCTCAATCCGTTCACCGTGCTGGTTGAACCGTCCCTGACCGGCGTGCTGGAATCCATGGCGCAGATGTTCACCGGAGGCACGCGCGGTCTTGTGTACATGGAATTCATCTGGGTGGCGGGGCTTCTGGGATTGCCCCTTGTGTGGCGGCGCGACCCGCTCCTGGCCAGCATGCTCACCCTGGTGTTCCTGGGATTCGCCTCGGCGCAGATCGTCATCATGGACCCCGCCACCTTCGGCCAGCGTTACCTGCTGCCGGCTCTCCCCGTTCTCGCCTGGGGACTGGCGGAACTGGCGGAAACACTCAACCGGCACAAACAGTGGCGGCTGGTGTTCACCCTCGGCATCGCAGGAAGCCTCTGGATCTACATCCTCATCCTCAATTACAAAGTGGTCTTGCAGCACAACGATCCTGAATTTCTCTACCACGCGCTGAAACAGTTGCCCGATCTCGCGGACCGGGCCGGGCTGGTGCGCCCGACCACGCTGATCGACTTGTGGGCGCAGGGGGAAATCCGGTTGCAGACGGCGCAGCAATGGATGTTTCTGGTCATTCTTCCGGGGACTTTTTTCGTGCTGACGGCAGCGCTCACAGTCCTGGCCGTGCGCCCGCCTTCGACCACGATGCTGAAATTTTCCGGCCGGGCGGGCACGGCATTTGGCGTCGTGTTTTCACTGGCGCTGAGTTTGTGGATTTTCGCCGCGCACCCGCCCAAGGAATCCCCCGAGATTGCCGAACGCTACCGCATCTCCGCCGTGAGCCAGTGGCTGAAAAACCCGCCGCAGATGAAGGCCCCTGAAAAGCTGTTGGAAAAATCGGAAGCGCTGGCCCCGGAATCGGACGACACCTGGCGCATCCGCGGCGATCTCGTTTTCATGCAGGGCGACTGGAAAAGAGCGCAGTCGCTGTACCGCAAAGCGATTGAGCGCGATGCAAAAAGCGCCGCCTGGGTCCAGCTCGAACGGGCGCGGTTGATCGAACGTCAAAACCCGGAAGCGGAGATTGAAGACAGCGCCGCTCTGCAGCATCTGAAACGCGGATTCAAACGGCTCGATTTCGAAAACAAGCCACTGGAAGCGATGGAGGAGTTCAAGAAAGCGCTTGGAGCGGACCCGCAATCGAAATACGCCGCCGGATTGCAAGCGATCCTGATTCAATTCGCGCGGGAGAAGTTACGGATGGAAGGTCAGGGAAGCAGCATCACGGGCCTGCCCACCGTGTTTTGGCAGATTCTCGGCACCCGCCTCAACGAAATTCGCGCCCGCCTGCCGTTGTTTTGAAACGGTGAGCCCCGATCACTCCTGTTCGCGTTGGGGGATGGGGCCGGCGTGGTGGAGGATCATCTTCCAAACGCCGTTTTCCTTGCGGAACAGGTTGGTGGCGTGCACGGCGGACTGCTGCACCCCCTGGGCGTGGATCGAAAACAGGTTCTCCTGGCAGCTCACCCAGCCCATGCTGCCTTCCACCAGCACGTCGGTGTTGGACAGCTTGATCTCCATGTGGTCGGTGTTCTCGAAGATACCGCCCCAACTGTCGATGATTCGATCGTGCCCGCGGAGCACCGGCCAGCCGGGGTGCAGACAGGCCACGCCCCCGCCTTCCGACCACACGGCTTTCATCGCGTCGAGGTCCTGCCTGTTGAACGCGTCGTAAAACGCCTGGTTGACGTGAAACACCTCCACCTTTGCGTTCATAAAAATGTTTCCATTTCTTCAGCGGATTTCATTTATTTTCCAACTTTTTAATAAACTCATCAACCAACCCAAACCCGAATCCCCCCTTCCCCCTTGCAAAGGGGGCTAGGGGGATTCTTCCTTAATTTTTTTTCAATAAATCGTTCGACAACGGTCATGACTCCTGCAATATTTTCGAGGACCTCCCGATTGACAAACCGGATTACCGTGAGTCCCTGCACTTCAAGCCATTTTGACCTTTTTTCATCTTTCGCGATTGCTTCCGGAGAACCGTGACTGCCCCCATCAATTTCAACAACCAATCCAAGCTTGTGACAATAAAAATCGACGATGTATTTTCCTAAAGGCTTTTGGCGGTTAAAACTGAT
>JAGQJZ010000151.1 GCA_020430445.1 Nitrospina sp. | reverse complement strand
TGGGATTTCCCCTGCCGAGGACAATCCGGTAGAGGTCATAAGGTTCCCCTTCGACAGCGAGAGAAAACGTCGAAACCCGGGACTCAAATTCCGTGAGGCAGGTTTTGAGGCGTTGCGCGAGCGCGGCGTAATCCCGAACGTGTTTGGAAGGATTCAAAGCTGTTTGTCCCCGAATTCGCATTCTTTTTGAATAACGCATTGCGAACAATCGAAGCCCTTGGCCTTGCACACATACCGGCCGTGCAGGATCAGGTAGCGGTGCGCCTCCTGTTTCCATTTTTTTGGGGTCGCCTTCAAAAGTCCCTCCTCGACCTGTTCCACCGTTTTGCCCGGGGCCAGTCCGGTACGGTTGGACAACCGGAAAATATGGGTATCGACCGCGATGGTGGGGTGGCCGAAGGCTTCGTTGAGGACGACATTGGCGGTTTTCCTGCCGACTCCGGGCAGCGCTTCCAGGTCCTGCCTGTTGTCCGGGACTTCCCCGTTGTGTTGTTCCAGCAGGATGGAGCAGGTCCTGATCAGGTTGCGTGCCTTGGTGGGAGCCAGGCCGATGGTCTGGATTTTTTGGGTCAGCCGGTTCACTCCGAGTTTCAAAATGGCCTCGGGCGTGTTGTGGGTTTTGAACAGGACAGAGGTCACGGCGTTGACCGATTTGTCCGTCGCCTGGGCGCTCAGCATGACGGCGACCAGAAGCTCAAAATTGGACTCGTAAACGAGTTCGGGTTTCGCGTCCGGCAGGGACTGGGCGAGCTTGGAATAAATCCGGTTGATCTTGGCGGGAGTCAAGGGCAGCGGCTTTCTGTGAATTGGTGAAGTCTTAGTTTCCTTTCGCCGACTTGGCGCAACGGACACCCATGAGGAAAGTTTCGGTTCCGTCGGACCAGCCGCGTACCCGGACCGCAGCCCTGAAAAACGATTTGTCGTCGATCCAGGAAGCTCCCTTGATCACGTGGTAGCTGGTCATCCTGGGGCCTTTGGGGTTGTCCACCGGACTGGTTTTGTAATAGTCGGGATCGTACCAGTCGCTGACCCATTCCCAGACCCCGCCCATCATGTCGTACAATCCCCATGGATTTGGCTTTTTGGTGCCGACCGGGTGGGGCTTGCGGGCGGAATTGGTTTCATACCAGGCGTAGTCCCCATTGATGCCGTCTCCCCAGAAGTTTTCCTTGTCGGAACCGGCCTTTGCCGCGTATTCCCATTCCGCTTCGGTGGGCAGCCGCCCGCCGCGCTTTTTGCAGTAAAGCAGGGCTTCGCGAAATTTAACATGGTCCACCGCCAGGTTTTCGCCTTCCAGCCGGGAGGGCCGGGTGTTCATCCATTGGAACCACTGTTCCTGGGTGGCTTCGTGCGTGTCCAGATAAAAGGAATCGACGCAGGCCCGGTGCGCGGGTTGTTCCCTCTTGGTGTCATAGGTCATCGTGTGTTCGTAAACGTAGTCCTTATCGGTTCCCATCATGAAACACCCGCCCTTGATCAGGATCATGCCTTCCGGGATCGATTCGGCGGAAACGGGGGCAGGGGGGGTAAGGATTGAAAATAAAAGACCGATAAGAAGTGAAATAAAACCTGTTCTATTCATAAAGCCAATAACTGAAAATGACGGTTGATGGATTATCCGACTGGTGAAAACCGGAGAAGTGGTGAAAACGACTGTTGATGGAGTTCATTATACAATGGAGACACCCCTCAATAAAACAGGGCAATGCAATCGCCCCAGTGTCCACGGAGTGCCCGCAGCCGTTCTGTGGCTATTTTTTACGGGATGGGTTCTTTGGGGGCTGTTTTTCGACAGCCCGGCGCGGGCCCAGCACCTGAAACCGGTATCCGTGGGGGCGGTGTTGAATCCGATGGACTGGCAGGGATTGTATGACCCCGGCCAGATTGTGTCAAACGCTCTGAACCAATATGGAAAAAACTCCGCAGCTTTCCGGTGGGTGACTGTGGAGGAAAGCGCCCGGGAACAGGCGGCGAAAAACACGGGAAAGAACGATGAGACGCTGGACATCCCGCAGGACATGCTGGAGGAGAAAAAGAAGACTGAGGAAAAACCGCTCCCGGTCCAGTTTGTCGTGGAAGGGGAGTTGCTGATGTTCAATCCCCGGGTCTCCGCTCCTGTTTCGTTGGCCGTTGCGGAGCCGGGCGGTAATTATGCGGAGATTCATTTCCATTGCCGGGTGATCCACAACCTGACCGGAAGAGTGGCGGCTGAAACGGTTTTGTGGGCGGTGGGATCCGGAGGAACGGCCCCGTTCTCCGACAGCCCGGAGTCCCTCATCCCGGGCCATCCGGATTTTCAGAAAACCTCCATGGGAAATGCGGTCGAACAATTGACCGCGAAGACGTTCGGATTTTTACGGGAGGCGCTGGCCCGTTTCCCGCTTGAAGCCCAGGTCCTGGCTGCGGACGCAGAGTTGAACCAGATGACCCTCAACACCGGCACGCGCAACGGGGTTGAGGTGGGTGATGAGTTTTCCATCTACCGGCTGACCCTGGGCGTCAAGGACCCGATCACCGGAGCCGACCTTGGCGACCGTTTTAAGAAAATGGGAGTGGTCCGCGTGATGGAAGTCGGAGATGGTTTTTCAGAATCGGCGGTCCTGGTTGGCGACTGGTTCAAACAGGGGGACGTGGCGCGAATCTCAGCCCCTCAAGGAGGCGAACACGTTGCCGGGCGCAAAAACCCGGACGGCGTATTGGTGAAACAACAGGACGACTCCGGACTCTTCAACAGAACCGGACCGGAGAGGGCGTTTCCCCGCAAGACCATCAGCAGCCTGGATGTTTTTGACCTGTTCGGATTCGAACTGAGTTATTGACCCGCCTGAATGGCCCGGTATTCCTGCAGGGAAGCGATGGAAAGATCGTTATCCTGGATTTCCTGGAGCGCCGCGACCAGCGCCTGCGCGCCGCGTATGGTGGTGCAGTAGGGCAGGTTCTGCATCAGGGAGGCCCGGCGCAGTGAAAAGGAATCGTTGATCGCCTGGGTGCCGAAGGTGGTGTTGATCACGAGCTGGATCTCCCCCTGTTCAATCGCCCCCACGATATGCGGCGGTCCTTCCAGAAATTTATTGATGACGGTGACACTGACTCCGTTTTCCGCCAGGAACCGCGCGGTTCCCTTCGTTGCGATGATGGAGTAGCCCATTTCCCGCAGGGCTTGGGCGATGGGCAAGGCCAGGGGCTTGTCTTCATCCTTGACGCTGATGAAGGCGTTCCCGGTTTTGGGCAGCGACACACCGGTCGCGAGGAACGACTTGGCGAAGGCGCGGCCGAAGCGGGTGTCGAGTCCCATCACCTCGCCGGTCGATTTCATTTCCGGTCCAAGCAAAACATCCACATTGGGAAATTTGACAAAGGGGAAAACGCTCTCCTTCACCGCGATGTGACTGAATTGTGGTTCGCTGGTGAAGCCCAGTTGCTCCAGTGTTTCACCCGCCATCACCCGGGCGGCCAGCTTGGCCAGCGGCGCGCCGATGGTTTTGCTGACAAACGGGACCGTGCGGGACGCCCTGGGGTTGACCTCCAGCACGTAGATGTCCTCTCCCTGGATCGCGTATTGGATGTTGAGCAATCCGATGACCTGCAACTCGAGGGCCAGCATCCGCGTTTGCCGTTTGATCTCCTCGATGAGGCTGGAAGAAATCGAAAACGGCGGCAGGGAACAGGCGCTGTCTCCCGAATGCACCCCGGCTTCCTCGATATGCTCCATCACGCCGCCGATGACCACCGTACTGCCGTCGCAGATGGCGTCGACGTCCACCTCGGTGGCGTTCTTCAGAAATCCATCGATGAGAATGGGATGTTCGGGTGAGGCTTTCACCGCGTGTTTGATGTACTGGCTCAGGCTTGCCTCGTCGTGGACGATTTCCATGGCTCGGCCTCCGAGAACGTAGGAGGGGCGCACCACCACGGGGTACCCGATGGTGTTGGCGATGTTGCGCGCCTCTTCAAAAGAGGTGGCCAGTCCATTGGCGGTCTGCTTGAGCTTGAGTTTTTCCAGAACCTGAGTGAACCGCTCCCGGTCCTCGGCACGGTCGATGTTGTCCGGACTGGTGC
>JAGQJZ010000150.1 GCA_020430445.1 Nitrospina sp. | reverse complement strand
GATGATCCCGTAGGTGGTCAGGGCTTCGTGGGTCCCGTAATCGATGTCCGCCCGGAGCGTGTGCAGCGGCACGCGGCCTTCGCGGTACCACTCGCTGCGCGCGATCTCCGCGCCGGCAAGCCGTCCCGAGCAGCGGATCTTGATGCCCTTGGCACCGAACCGGAGCGAGGAGACCACGGACTTTTTCATCGCCCGGCGGAAAGAAATGCGCTTCTCCAGTTGCAGGGCGATGTTCTGCGCGATCAGATTCGCGTCGAGTTCCGCCCGGCGGATTTCCTTGATGTTCAGATTGACCTGCTTGCCGCCGATCATCCGCTGCAGCTCTTCCTTCAACCGGTCCACCTCGAGACCCTTCTTGCCGATGATGATGCCGGGCCGCGCGGTGTGGATGTTGATGCGGATGCGGTTGGCCGAACGCTCGATTTCGACATTGGACACGCCCGCGTGCGACAACGCCTTTTTCAGATGCCGGCGCAGCTTGATGTCCTCCAAAAGAAGGTCAGGATAATCCTTCTTGGCATACCAGTTGGACTTCCAGGGCTTGTTGATGCCCAGCCGAAATCCGTAAGGATGAACTTTCTGACCCACTCGTGCCTCCGTTTATTCGCGTTCGTTCAAAACTATGGTGATATGACTGGTGCGCTTCTGGATCGGCGACGCCGAACCGCGTGCGCGGGGCATCCAGCGCTTCATCGTGACGCCCTCATCGACACAGATCGATTTGATAAACAGATCGTCCACATCGACCACCTTGTGATTTTCCTCCGCATTGGCGATGGCCGACTTCAACAGCTTCGACACCATCCCCGCCGCGCGTTTGCGGGTGAACGCAAGGATATTGATGGCGTCATTCACGCCCCGTCCCCGCACCATATCCGCTACCAGCCGCGCCTTCTGCGGGCTGATGCGCGCGTGTTTCAATTTTGCCCTGACATCCATGAATTCTTCTCTCCGTTATTTACCGGGCGCGGCTTTCTTGGTTTTACCGCTGTGACTCTTAAACGTGCGGGTCGGTGAAAATTCACCCAGCTTGTGGCCCACCATGTTTTCCGAGATGAACACCGGGATGAATTTCTTGCCGTTGTGCACACCCAGCGTGTGGCCGACGAAATCCGGCAGGATCGTGGAGCGCCGCGACCAGGTCTTAATGATCTTCTTGTCGTTGCGGCGGTTCAACTCCTCCACCTTCTTTTCCAGGTGCTCGTCGACGAACGGTCCTTTTTTCAGTGATCGTGCCATAGTGTTCCCTGTCTTGACTGCGGCCCCCGGGGCCGGTGATTACCTGCTGTTATTTTTTCCTGCCCTTGCGCCGGCTCAGAATGTACTTATCCGACGGCTTCTTTTTCTTACGCGTCTTGAATCCTTTTGCGGGCTGCCCCCAGGGACTGCACGGATGCCGACCGCCCGAGGAACGGCCTTCACCACCGCCCATGGGATGGTCGACCGGATTCATCGCCACCGCGCGCGAACGCGGACGGCGCCCCAGCCAGCGGGTGCGCCCGGCTTTCCCCCACGAAACGTTTTCGTGGTCGGTATTGCCCACGGTGCCCACCGTGGCGCGGCAGTTGACTTCCACCAGCCGCACCTCGCCGGAACCGAGCTTGATGTTGGCGTAGCTGCCCTCCTTCGCCATGAGCTGGGCGAAGGTTCCGGCGCTGCGGGCGATCTGCCCACCCTTGCCGGGGCGGAGCTCAATATTGTGAATGAGCGTGCCTTCCGGAATGAGCCTGAGCGGCAGGCAATTGCCGACCCGGACTTCCGCAGTGTCTCCGGACATGACCGTCTGACCCGGCTTCAGGTCGCGCGGCGCCAGGATGTAGCGCTTCTCGCCGTCGACATAAGCCAGAAGGGCGATGTTGGCACTGCGGTTGGGATCGTATTCGATGCCGTCGACACGGGCCGGAATACCGTCCTTGTTGCGGCGGAAGTCGATCACACGGTACAGCTTGCGATGCCCGCCACCGCGTCGCGGCGACGTGACCCGGCCGTTGTTGTTGCGCCCGCCTTTTCGCCCGATGGCGACCACCAGGCTTTTCTCCGGGCCCTTGCGCGTGACCTCCTCGAAGGTCGACAGGGTGCGGAAACGCACGCCGGCGGAAGTGGGGTTCATTCTACGTACAGGCATTACGGATTACGCTCCCTCAAAAAAATCAATGGTGTCGCCGTCCTTGAGCAGGACCATGGCCTTCTTCCAACTCTGCGTCTTGCCCATGTGGCGGCCGAACCGGCGGTATTTCGGCTTCATCATCAAGGTGTTGACCTTGAGCACGGAAACCTTGAAAATCTTTTCCACCGCCTGCTTGATCTGGTGCTTATTGGCGCCCCGGTTGACCTGGAACAGCACCCAGTTGCCCCCTTCGGACATGAGCGTTCCCTTTTCGGTCACCAGTGGTTTTTCCAGTACGCGATGCAGTTCCATCAGTTCAACCGCTCCTCTATCTTCTTGACCGCTTCCGGGGTCATCACGATCACATCGTGCCGCAGGAGGTCATAAACATTCAGCCCTTCGACGGGCAGACAATCCGTCTGCGGCAGGTTGCGCACCGCCAACTGCAGATTGCGGTTTTCACCCTCCAGAAGGAACAGGGTCCGCTTCGGCAGCGCCAGCTTGGAAAGCAGGTCGGTGGCGAGCTTCGTCTTGGGCCCTTCCAGCGTGAGATCCTTGACCACGACGATGCCGCTGTTTCGAATACGGTCGGTCAGAACGGATTTGATGGCAAGCTTCTTGGACTTCTTGGTGAGGGAAAAACTGTAATCACGGGGGAGGGGTCCGAACACGGTCATACCGCCGACCCAGTTGGCGGAACGGATGCTGCCCTGCCGGGCGCGTCCGGTGCCCTTCTGCCGCCAGGGCTTCTTGCCACCGCCGCTCACTTCGGCCTTGCTGTTCTGCGTCTTGGCCGTTCCGCGCCGGCGCGCCGCAAGCTGCATGGTCACATAACGCTGCACCAGTTGCTCGCGCACGGTCACACCGAACACCTCGTCAGAAACCGCCAGGGTTTCGACCTTGTTATTTTCCCTGTCCTTCACTTCAAGTTCTGCCATCACTTCTTACCGTTCTTCGGCTGCTTTGCCGATTTGACCACACGGACCAGCCCGCCGGTCTTGCCCGGCACGGCGCCGTGAATGAGAATCAGGTTGTTGCCGGTATCCACGCGGACCACCTTCAGGTTCTTGACGAACACACGCTCGTTGCCCATCTGCCCGGCCATGGGATGACCACGGAGCACGCGCCCCGGAAAAGTCGCCATGCCAATGGAACCCGCCCCGCGAAACGATTCATGATTGCCGCGGGAAGCCGGATGCCCGGCGAAACCGTGCCGCTTCATGACCCCCTGAAACCCCTTACCCTTGGAGGTACCGACAACGTTGACCACATCGCCTTCGGCGAAGAGGTCCACCTTGAGCGGCTTGCCCAAAGCCTCGTCCTCGATATCCTGGTCGCGGAACTCCATGAGAACATGGGCCGGGTCGAGCTTGTGCTTGGCGTAAAACCCGGCGAGCGGCTTGTTGGTGTGCTTTTTCTTGCGCTCACCGTAGGCCACCAGCACCGCCTGATACCCGTCCGCTTCGAGGGTCTTCTTCTGCACCGGCACGCATTTTTCGACCTGGATCACCGTGACGGGGATACAGTCACCCCCTTCGGTGAACACCTGGGTCATACCCATTTTTTTGCCCAATAATGCTTCCATAACCTGCTTCTACAGTTTGATTTCAATGTCGACGCCACCCGACAGGTCCAGCTTCATCAGGGCGTCGACGGTCTGCGGGGTGGGCTCGAGAATTTCCAGAATCCGCTTGTGGGTCCGGATCTCGAACTGCTCCCGCGATTTTTTATCCACATGAGGCGACCGCAATACCGTCCACCGGTTCCGCACTGTCGGCAGGGGGATCGGCCCCACCACCCGGGCGCCGGTGCGCTTCGTGGTCTCGACGATTTCGCCGACCGACCAGTCGAGCAGCTTGTGGTCGTAGGCTTTGAGCTTGATCTTGATTTTTTGACTTGTTTCGGCCATTACTCGTTGATCTCGCTTACAATGCCGGCGCCCACGGTGCGGCCGCCTTCGCGGATGGCGAACCGGAGTTCCTTCGCCATGGCCACGGGGGTGATCAATTCCACATCAAAGTTAACGTTATCACCGGGCATGACCATCTCAACACCCTGCGGCAGGGTACACACGCCGGTCACGTCTG
>JAGQJZ010000149.1 GCA_020430445.1 Nitrospina sp. | reverse complement strand
TTACCCCACCTTTTCACCATTACCGCCGGCGCGAACGCCGGGTAGGCTGTGTCTTTTCTGTGGCACTTTCCCTGGGGTCGCCCCCGCTCCGCGTTACGGAGTATCCTGCCCTGTGGAGCCCGGACTTTCCTCCCCCCCGGCATGACACCGGGGCGGCGGCCACCCGGTTTACTTCGGCACCGCCGATTCTGCGTCTTCGGCGGGTTCTGCCTCGCAATACAAAAATCGGTGGCACGAATGGCAGTTGTGCAGCAGCTTGTCGCTCGACTTGACTTCGATGGCGACCTGTGGCCGGATCAACTGAAAACATCCCTGGCAGATGCCGTCCTTCATTGCCACCACCGCCACCTGATCACGCCGCGAAAAAATCTTCCAGTAATCGCTCACCAGTTTCGGGTCAAGAGTCGCGGCCATGTCCTCTCTTTTCTTGTTCGCCGCATCCAGTTCCCCCTGGACGCGCGCCGCTTCCGCGTCCTTGCGCGCCTTGTACTCGTCGAATTCCTTTTGGTGGCCTTCGAATTCCTGCTTCGCTTCGGGAATCTCGGCCTCTTTCTGATCGAGAGCCTCCATAATACCGAGTTCCCGGTCTTCTATGCTGGAGATTTTTTCCTTGATGGCGTCGATTTCCGCCAGGAGGGCGCTGTATTCCTTGTTCGTTTTCACCGAGGGGAGTTTCTGCTGAGCCTTGAGCATGTGGTCGTTCTCCGACTTCACATCCTGCTCGCACTGTCCCCGTTTCTTCTTCAGGTCCTCGATTTCCGTGTTCAGCCTGTTGAGGCGCGCCTTTTTGGTTTCGAGTTCCTGGCGGGATTTTTCGACCTGACCCGGGATCAGGGCCAGCGTTTCCTGGAGTTCCTTGACTTCATCGTCGAGTTTCTGCAGCGTCACCAACTGTTCCAGTTGCTTGTTGCCCCCGAGGATGATCATGCCATTCTCCCGGCGGTTTTGGATGGATGTGGACGTTTCATTGCCATGCTTTGAATGTAGCACGCGGGGGCGGGACTTGGCAATCCGTAGAAATGCGAGGCCCGGCTCTGGCGTTCTGGCCCCGGCGTCATCATGCCCGTTTTTTCGAGGTCCGGCGGCCTTCCCAGATGACCAGGAAAACGCTGGCGATGAAGATGGAGGAGTACGTTCCCACGATGATGCCAAAGAGCAACGTGAAGGAAAAATCGTGGATGATCTCGCCACCGAGAACGAACAGCGACACAACCACAAGCAAAGTGGTGCCGGAGGTCAGAAGGGTCCGGCTCAGGGTCTGGTTGATGCTGAGGTTGATCAGTTGCGTCAACGACTCCTTGCCGCGCCGGCGTGTGTTTTCGCGGATGCGGTCGAACACGACGATGGTGTCGTTCAAGGAATACCCGATCAGGGTGAGGAATCCGGCCACCACGACCAGCGTGAACTCAATATTGAGCACGGAAAACGCGCCCATGGTGACGAGCACATCATGTATGAGGGCGATGACGGCGGCGATCGCGTACTGGAACTCAAAGCGCCACGAAATATAAATCAGGATACCGGCAATGGCGTAGAGGATCGAAAGCAGCGCCTTCTCGCGCAAGTCCGCCCCCACTTTCGGCCCCACCATCTCGACGCGTTCGATGATGATGTCGTCTTTCGAGCCGCCCTTGACAATGGCGTCGCGGATACGGGTGCCCATTTCCTGCAGCGCGCCTTCCGAAGCCTGGGTGCGAATGAGGATGTCGTCGCTGGAACCGAACTCCTGGATCGTGGAATCGCCCAGCCCGATGTCCTTCAAACCGGTACGGATCGAATCCAGAGAGGGGGGCGACTTGAATTTCAGTTGCACCAGGGTGCCGCCCGCAAAGTCGATACCGAACCGCAGCCCGCCGTGCGCCACGATGGACGCCAGGCTGATGAAGATCAGCACAACGGAAATCATCAAGGCGATCTTGCGCTTGCCCATGAAATCGAATTTACTGGTTTCGCCGAAAATTTCCATGAATCGGTCCGTTATTCCCTTTTCAGTCCTGTGTCAAATACTGAGTTTTTCAAGTTTTTTCCGGGCCTGCGCGGAATCGAACAGCGTGTGGCTGACAAACACCGCCGTGAACATACTGGCCAGGATGCCGATACACAGCGTGATGGCGAATCCCTTGATCGGCCCCGTGCCGAACTGGAACAGGACGATCGCCGCAATGAACGTGGTGACGTTGGCGTCGACGATGGTGCGGAACGCTTTTTCGAAGCCCGCCTCGATCGCCGCCCGTACGGTCTTGCCGATTTTGAGTTCCTCGCGGATACGCTCGAACACCAGCACGTTCGCGTCGATGGCCATGCCCACCGTCAGGAGAATGCCCGCGATACCCGGCAGGGTGAGCGACGCGCCGAAATACGCCAGTGCGCCGAGCAGAAGCACCAGGTTGAGGAACAGGGCCACAACCGCCACCACACCGGACAACCGGTAATAAATCACGATGAACACGAGAACGGCGATGAAACCGGCGACGATGGAAGTCACACCCGCGTCGATGGAATCGCGCCCGAGAGACGGCCCTACAGTGCGGTTTTCGAGGATCGTCACCGGAGCGGGCAGCGCACCCGCGCGCAGGGCAATCGCCAGATCCCGCGCCTCGTTGGTGGTGAAGGAGCCGGTGATCTGCGCCCGGCCGCCGGCAATCGCTTCCTGGATCACCGGAGCGCTGTAGACGTTGTTGTCGAGCACGATCGCCAGGCGTTTCTTCACGTTCTTCGAAGTGATATCGTAAAACTTTTGCGCCCCGATGCTGTTGAACTCGATGGAAACATACGGCATGTTGTTGTTCGAGTCGTAACGTACATCGGCGTTGGTCAGTGTCTCTCCGGTGAGGGCGGCGCGCTTCTTCACCACGATGGGAAGTTTCGTCACCTCCTGGGTGTCCCGGTTCACCCGGCGTTCATACAGCACCTGGCTGTCCGTCGGCAAACCTCCCTGCTCCGCCTGTTCCGGGCTGACCATTTCATTGACCAGCTTGAACTCGAGACGCGCGGTTTTGCCGATCAGCTTGATCGCGCGGTCCGCGTCCTTGATGCCGGGCAACTGAACCAGAATACGCCGGTCCCCCTGGATCTGGATGGACGGCTCCGACACGCCGAATTCGTCGATGCGGTTGCGGATGGTCTCCAGCGCCTGCTGGACCGCGTTCTGCTGGATGAAATCCGATTCGTCCTTTTTCAGTTCAAACACCACTTCCAACCCATCGTCGGAAGTCTCCACTTTTTGCAATCCGGGATAGCTGCGCATCTTGTCTTCGGCCAATGCCATGTCCGATTGGGCCACCAGTGCAATGCTGATGCGCTTCTTTTTCTGATCGACCCGGACCCGGTCGACTTCGATGCCGTCCTCTTCCAGGGTTTTCTTGATGTCATCGCCGCGCCGGTCGAGCCCCGCCTCCACCGCCTTTTCGGTCTGCACTTCCAGCACCAGGTGCATGCCACCCTGCAGGTCCAGCCCCAGGTTGATTTTCTTTTCCAGGGGAAGGGCCAGGAAAGCGGAACCCAGAACAACGATCAGAATGAGAGGGATTTTCCAGCGAAGGTTTCGATACATCTATTTAGGCCTGGTCTTCCTTGCCGCGGATGGTTCCGATGGAGGAACGGTTGATCTTGATGCGTACGTTTTCCGCAATCTGAAGGGTAACGACATCATCTTTCAGTTTTTTTATTGTGCCGTGGATCCCACTCATGGTCACCACGTTATCGCCTTCCTTGAGGTCGTCCAGCATTTTACGCGTCTGCTGCTGCTTTTTCTGTTGCGGGCGGATCAGCATGAACCAGAAAATCAGGAACATGAAAATGATCGGCGGCAACAGCGCCAGCACGCTGCCGGTGCTCTGCGGCTGTCCGTCCGCGGGCGGCGGCGGGGCCATGCCCACTACTTGTTGAATCCATACAAACTTTTGCACGGTATGCGGTCCGGTTTTTGACGGTTTTTAGTTATGGAATAAAATCAATGGGTTGAAACAGAGCCCCGGGCTGGAACCAAAGCCTTGCTTATATCAAATCCCCTTTGTTTTGTCCAACTGAAAAGGCACCCCGCTCCGCCCCGGAAAAACACCCGGGACGCGGCTCCTTCCGGAGCGCTCAATAAAAGGCTTGCGGGATGTTGGCTTCACCGGTCAATTCCAGATAGAGCTTGTGAAACTGCTCCGTGGACAGGGCGGGATCGCGCAATTTCTCCAAATCCCCGGGGGTGATGTCGATCAACGACTTTTCATCCCAC
>JAGQJZ010000013.1 GCA_020430445.1 Nitrospina sp. | reverse complement strand
AACCATCAGGGGGATATTGAAGTCAAAAGCCAGCCCGGTAAAGGCACCACGTTCACCATCAGCCTGCCCGTCCAGCAGGCAAAATAGTTTTCGCGCATAAAAAAAACCCCCGGCCGGACAGGCCGGGGGTTTTATTTTAGAAAGTCCGCTTATTCCTTGATCTGTTTTTCCCGCAACTGCAGATAAAAATGTTTCTGCGATTGATAGGGATCAATCGCGCCTTCATTCAACTGCTCAATATCGTCGACATAAAAAGAAGTGTCATTGACGCGCTCCGTAGTGTTGATGACCGCATTGGCGGCAAAACCAACACCGGTGTAGCTCAACGGGTTCAGGGCTGTGTCCACCACCCTGCCCACAACGCCGCGGGTCGTCGTCGGCCCCAGAACGGGAAGGACGATGTAGTCGCCGGCCCCGACACCGCGAACCGCCAGGGCCTGCTCGAAGTCTTCGTCGACATTTTCAATGCCGTACTCTTCCTTGGCCACGTCCAGCATGCCTCCCATTCCCAGGGTCGTGTTGATCAGAAAGCGGCTGACCGCCCTTCCGGATTTATCCGAATCGCCCTGCACCGCGCTGCTGACAAGCTTGGCCGGTGATTTCAGGTTGTCGAAGACGTTGCGCACGGCCATGCGGCCCTCTTCCGGCATGACGTCCCGGTAGCCCTTGGCGACCGGTTTGAAGAAATACTCAAAGATCGTGTCATTGACATCGTGCATGGCGCGGTTGATGTCTTCCATGGCACCTTCTTCTTCCATTTCTTCCGCCTTGTCGGGCTCCTCTGAGGCAAAAGGATCGTCCTCAAAGGTGTCTTCCGTGGAATCGGGCTTCTCGGGCATTTTCTTTTCGAGGGTCATGCCCGGCTCTTCTTCCCTGGGTTTCGTCTTCTTTTCAAGGTGAATATCGATTTCCTTGGCCAGAAGGTGGTCCCCGGCGATGGAGGATGTGCCTTCCTCCGACCCCACCAACCCCTTCCCCCAGGCCAGGGGGGCCATCAACCCAAAAACCAGAATGGTGCTCACTGAGATCAGTTTCAACCTCATGGTGTCCTGTCCTCCAGAGGATTAATTTTGCGAGCCAGTTTACACGCCGTTTTTTTAATTTACACGAAAATTTTTTTCTTCCGTACTTTGTGGCCCTTTCCTTTCTTCCCTCTCCTCTCTCAACATGCGGATCTCCCTCTCCTGCATGCGGATTTTTTCCGCCATCTGGTTGCAGGTTTCGTTCAGCAGTTCCATCACCTGTTGCATGTCAGGCTGCATGTCGGACCCCGGATTGCGTTCCATAACGTCGTCCCCCTTCTTTTTTAAGGTAAGAAGTGCCTGAATTCCAGCCACGCGAAATTCAGCATTTGCATTTTATTCAACTTTTGACTATCATTTGCTTTACAAATGATGAGCGAATTTTAAATTTTCTGAGCGATTTGTCAACAAAAAATTAATGAACGAAAAGCAAAAACTTAACATTAGATTAATATCAATCCGCAAAAACAAGGGATTGACCCAGAAAAAACTTTCGGAACTGGCGGATATTTCCGAACCCACCATGAACCACTATGAAACCGGCAAGCGCATACCGCCGGTTGAAACCCTGCTCACCCTGGCCCGGGTTCTGGAGTGTGACGCGGGCTGGCTGCTGACCGGGCAGGGCTCCCCACAACCACAGACCGGGGAAACCCATGAGCCGACCGTGGCAGACGGGGCCGGCTTCGTCTTCGTTCCCCAATACGATATCGGAATAATCGAAGAAAAGGAACCGATTCAGTCCAGTCAGATTGTAAATCATCTGGCGTTTAAACGCGATTGGGTCCTGCAGGAATTACGCACCCAGCCGGACCAGCTCCTCCTGATCCAGTGCACCGGGGACGCCATGGAACCCACCATCCGGCCGGATGATCTGCTTTTAGTCGACCGGTCGCCTGAGAAGAAAAATCAGGACGGCGTGTTTCTCCTTCAGATCGAAAGCGGGCTTTACATTCGGAGGGTCGAACGGCGCATCGATGGCGGTCTGATCGTACGAAGCGACAAACCGGAAGCGGCTCCACAGGAAATCATTGCCAGGGAAGACGAAAACAAGCTCAACCGGATCGGCCGAGTGGTGTGGGTGGGTAGACGGATTTAATCCCGGAACCGGGCTCGATGAGGGGGAGACCGGAAGAAGCGCCTCAGTTGAGGCAGAGCGAGCGGCTGCGCATGGCTCGGATATAAATCTCCTGCAGCACATGCCGGGGAATGCCAAGCGTCCGGCTCCCTTTCAACCCGTCGCGTATTTTCAGCGACTCTTTCAGGTCGAACGGCTGCGTCGGCAGCAACTGGTCTTCCAGAAGAAATTTTTCCCCGGGTTCGGGGATTTTTTTATCGTCTCGATTTTCCATACCTAGTTAAGATTCACCCCACCCCCTATGGGTTTCAAAGTTTTTTCCCCATGGAAATCTCGCAACAACCCCAGGGAAGCCAACGAGACGGCACGTTCCATCCCGGATGGTTTTCTGAAGTTCCATCAATCGACAAACCTGAATTTTCCCATGGCTTCAAGGACCCGGGAAAGGGCCTGCGTGCCGTCGCTTCCATGCCCCATCTCCGAAGCGGCTTGAAACAGGCGTTCCGCCATCGGCGCTCCCATCAGGGGCAACTCCAGTTTTCCGGATTCTTCCCGGACAATGGCGAGGTCTTTACGGATCAGATCGACCATGAAGCCGGGGTTGAGATCGCCCCGGGCGATCTGCCTGCCGAGGTGCTCCAGCGCCCAGGAACCGCCCGCCCCCTGTGTCGTGACATCCAGCATGGCCGTCAGGTCCAGCCCTCCCTTTTTCGCCAGAGCCATGGCCTCGCACACACCCAGCAGATTCAGCGCCCCCAGAATCTGGTTGCAGGCCTTGCACAATTGCCCCGTGCCCGCCACCCCCACATGCGTGATCTTTTTGCCCATCGACTCCAGCACCGGGCGGCAACGTTCAAAAACCGGCGCATCGCCGCCCACCATGATCGACAAGGTGCCGTCCCGTGCCCCGATGTCGCCGCCGGTCACAGGCGCGTCGAGGAAATCGATCCCCCTTTCGCCCAGCCGCCGGTGAATTTCCCGCGTGGACTCCGGGCTGATCGTCGAATGGTCCACTACGGTGAGCGGCGCTTTCCCTTCCCGGTGCACCACCCCCCGCTCCCCGAACAGGACCGACTCCACATCCGGCGTGTCGGTCACGTTGATCAGAACAAGTTCCACGCGCCCGGCAAGCCCGGCGGGCGAATCCGCGAGTTCCGCGCCTGCACCCACGAGATCGCCGGAACGCGACTGCGTCCGGTTCCAGACCGTCACCTCGTACCCGGCCGCGAGCAGGTTCCGCGCCATGGCGGCTCCCATCCGCCCCAACCCTATATAACCGATTCGTTGCATTGACTGTCTCCTGTGTCGTCTTCACAACCGGGGGATCCCGCATTTGCCTGTCAAAACGGTGAAAACCGCCCGGTCTTTTTTCTCCATTCGGGTCCGGCTTGAAAACCGGTTTTTAGACCGGACCTTTATATGTTACTGTATGAAGCTTTGGGAGACTGGCAATGCCTCCGAGTCTCCCACTCCACTGGAATGTATCCGATCCGCGAACCGTCCCCTGACCACAGGAATCCCTTGAATTGAAAAAACTGTTTCAAAACGGGCTCCTCATCATCCTGAGCCTGGCCGCGGGCTATACGGGTCTGGAATACTTCCTCTTCCCCGCCCTGCTCGACCGGGTTCCCCTGAAACTGCATTTCGCGGTCAAGGAGGAAATCCGCGTTCTGACGCAAAGCTCCAAGGACAGTGTGGTACCCGAACGGTACCTGGCGCTGTTTGGAGATTCCTACTCCCAGGGCTACGGCGACTGGCTGCTCGACGCGGACCCGGACGCCAATTCACCGTATCATTCCGCGCATGTCCTGCACGACCTCAGCGGACGCGACGTCATCACTTTCGGCAAATCCGGCTCCGGCAGCCTTTCAGGACTGGTCGGCCACCCCGTCCGCTGGCTCGATTATATACGGCAATCACGCCTCTCCAGCCTGCCCGATCCCGGGGAAATTCTGGTCTACTTCTATGAAGGCAACGACCTCAACGACAATCTGGAAGATCTCAAGACGCGCTACATCGAACGCAACTACGATCCCGCCAAAGTGTACGATCCGGCCTATTTCCGGAGCTTCATTGAAAAGGAAGTGGTGGGAACAAGCCCGTTTAAAAACCCGGACTGGACGGACCTGTTTTTCTTCACCGACTTTTTGCAGCGCACCCTGAAGGCGAGAGACAACAACAAGAGCACCCTCATCGCTTCGGAAAACGTGTCACCGGGGGAAGGCAAGGTCAACCGCGCGATCATTGGCGGAAAGGAGAGACCCATTCCCGACGGCCTGCAATCTCCCGCTCTGGAATTGACTTCCGGTGAGCTGCACCTGACGGTTTATATCTTTGAGCAGGCGTTGAAATACATGAAAGAGCGATTCCAGGGAATCCCCATCCATGTGGTTTACCTGCCATCGGTGCTCTCCTGTTACGAGATCGTATCGCCTTATGTCAGCATCCAGAATTACCAGAAGAGCCGCGAATCCACTTACCCGTCCTACCTCGTGCACCAGCGGGGAGAACAAATCGCGACGATGGTCCGCTCGATCGCCGAACAGGAAAAACTGGATTTCATCGATGCACGCCCGGCATTGAGAGCCCTGGGGCAAAAACAGGTCTTTCACGGCCCCAAGGACTGGAAGCACTACAACAAGGACGGTTACACCGCCCTGGCGCGGGCGATTCACGGGCAGTTGTAACAGAGCCGGAACCCCGGCCGAGGAACTTCCTTATTTTACCTCCACCAAGGGCGCGTACTCCGGACGACCCGAAGACCGGGCAATGTCGAAAGCCGTCTGCCCCGTTGCGGATTTATCCTGCGTGTCCGCCCCCATTCCCAAAAGTGCGCTGACCACCTCACCATTACCCGCGCGTGTCACCGCGTGCATCAGGGGTGTGAAGCCGTCGGTATTGCGCGCGTTGATGTCCGCCTTGTGCGTGAGCAGCAGTTCCACCGCCTTCGCCCGCCCTTCCCGGGCCGCGATCATCAGCGCTGTATTCCCCAGAATGTCGGCAGCGTTGACATCGGCCCCCTTCTCAATCAGGAACGGGATCATTTCATCCTTTCCGTGAGCCACCGCTTCCATGAGCGGGGTTGTTCCCCAACGCGACCGGACATCGAATTTTATCCCCGCCGCGATCAGAAGATCGAACGCCTTCTGGTTATTGTCCCGCACCGCAAAAAAGAGCGGAGTTTCACCACTGGGCAAGGGGCGGTTGGCGTCCGCTCCGGAGTCGAGCAGAAACGTGACCGCATTCGGACCGCCGCTGGAAACCGCCAGCGTGAGAGCGGATTCTGTCATGCTCTGGCTGTCGGGGGAAACACCCTTGCCCAACAGAGTCGTCATGATGGCCACGTGGCCCTGTTCCGCCGCCAGCATGAGAGGGGTGCCTCCATAACCATTGCGCACACCCGGAGAGTATCCCCGCGCGAGCAACAGGTCCACGACCGGCGAATGGCCTTCCAGAATCGCGTGCTCAAACATTTCGGCCCGGTAACGCTCCAATTGCCTGGGATTTTTCATGGCCTCCAGAAGCAGGTCGTAAATATCGAGGTTGTCCGCCACCAGTTTCAGCCAGGCAGCGATTTCATCCGGATCCTCGTTCATCATCACATCCTGCCCGTTTTCCATATACAGCTTGAACAGGTCCTGACTTCGCACCACCGCGCCTTCCCACAAAGGGTGCCCCGGCCCGAAATCCGGCGTGCTCTTTAACTGGGCCTGAATGAGGGGTTTTGCATTCGCCATGTTGTTGGCTGAAACCGCCTCGAACAGGGGATCATTAATGTCCGCCTGGGCAACCGCACCCCACAACAAGACCAAAGCAACCCCATAACTCATTATTTTTATTGGCTTTTTTAATTTGTATCGCAAAAGTTTCAAAATCCTCTATTAAAAAAAATTAATCCAATATTAACGCGGATTTAATCCTTGATTCTTATTATATACACGTAACCTCGGAATGGGGACCCCATCAACACGGTTCCCACGAAAAAGGGGGCGGCGAGACAAAGGCGGAAACGCCGGCCTGGATCGCCAGACTAACAACTGGCCGCGACAAAGAAAATCGCCGGCCACCTCAGAAAATGGAGGTTGATATGTTTTATCCGGTCCGAATTTTCAAGCCCAACGGAAAAATAAAGAAAGAAATCTCCAGCGAAAAGCTGAGTGAACGATATTGGCAAGAATTCAATGACGCCATTCGGACCAATATCCAGATCAGCCCGAAAGGCCGCCGGCCCAAACCTGAAGAGGTGTATGAGCCGATGTATGACGCCACTTATTTTTCAGAAGACTAGTTTACACGAAGGTTTTATTACCTCCGCCAGGGGCATTGTTTGATCTCCTTCGAGGGGCTAAGTTGACCCAAGCCCCTTCCCGAACGGGAAGGGGTTCCCCGCTCCTTCTCCTTTTCTTTTCCTTCCTGCTTGACAACATTCTCCGTTTGCGGATCCACGCACGGGTGCGGCTCTGTTCAGTTTTCTCCAAGGTGCCTCTAAAGAGACTGATCCCGTCTGCACAAGCCTGTTTTTTCCAGGCCCCGCGCGTCGGCGGAGTGAAAAGTAGGGACAATTCATCGGGAGCGGCCGCTCCCGCATGCGAGGGGGGGGGCAGCCCCATTGGGCCGGGGCTTCCGGAACGCGGGGATTCCGGTCAATCCGTGCCGGAACTCTTTCGGAGCTGGCGCACCATTTCCTCCCGCTCCTGCCTCAGTTTTTCCTTGAACGCTTCCACTCCGCCGTACTTTTTATCGTAGCGCTCGCGGATCTGCTCCACACTGCGGACCTTGTCCGCCCGCTTCCCGACCAGGCACATGCCTCTTTTATCACACGCCCAGATGGGCAGGTCTTTTTCAACCTGATCGCGCAAGTCCCCGGGGATATTTTTATTGTGCGGCAGGTTGGCGTAATTGGCGTCGGCGAACTCCTCGATCCGCTCCAGTTCCCGGACCAGGTCTTCGACATCCTCCCCGTCCCATTCGCCCAGCGTTTCGTCGCCGTCCGCCGACTGGATGCGGTTCAGTAATTGAGGATCGACTTCCACCTTGTCGAGTGAAAAACGCCGCCGCGGATTCTCTGCCATAACCGTTTCCTTCCTGTTCGAAAATAAAAAGCCTGCGCTTCTTTTGCAAACCGTGGCTCACACTTTTTTCCGGCCCTCACCATAACACACCCCTCTCCGCGCTCAAAGCTGCCCGCTCCCGCACCGGTCGATCCTTTTTATTTACTTGAAAAACAAGGCCCGGCAAGAAAAAATATGGTACCTTATTGAACACCCGAAACCCTAAAATTGAGTGAGTGTCCGATGCCGCCTCTGCGTATTCTCGTAGTCGAAGACAGCCTTCTGGCCCAGCAAATACTGGTGGACATCATCGAATCCGACCCCGAACTGAAAGTGGTCGGGACGGCCTTGAACGGCCAGGAGGGCGTCCGCAAAACACGGGAACTGAAACCGGACTTGGTGACGATGGACCTGATGATGCCTGTCATGAGCGGACAGGAAGCCATCGACCAGATCATGTCGACAAACGCCTGCCCTATTCTGGTCATCTCCAGCAACAACGATTCCCAGGTCGCCTTCGACGCCTGCTCCCGCGGAGCTCTCGACGTCTTCTCCAAGGACAACCTCAACCCTGAAAAAGCGGAAATACTGACACGCAAGATAAAGCTGTTGGCGAAAGTCAAGGTCATCGGCCATATCCGTCCCAGAACGGAACCCCCCGCGTCCCTGGGAACAAACCATCGGGAAAAGAAGGTGGTGGCCATCGCCTGCTCGACCGGGGGCCCCAAGGCGCTTTCGCAATTGTTCGCCATGCTGCCCGAAAACTATCCGCACCCGATCGTGGTGGCGCAGCATATCGAAAACGGATTCAGCGGCGGCCTGGTCGACTGGCTGAACCAGGTCAGCCCCCTGAACGTGGAACTGGCCCGGGCAAAAGACCGGCTGGCGCCCGGCACGGTCCACATCGCCCCTCCCGAAAAAAACATGAAAGTGTCGCCGGGAGGGGTTCTGGAATTTATCGACCGGGACCCGGCAGACCGCTACGCGCCGAACTGCGACGTCCTGCTCACCTCGGTCGCGCAGGCTTACGGCCCCAAGTGCATTGGGGTGATTCTGACCGGAATGGCGACCGACGGCGTGGCGGGCATAAAAACCATCCGCGATCAGGGCGGCCTCACCATCGCGCAGGACGAAGCCACCAGCGTGGTGTTCGGCATGAACAGGAAAGCCATTGAAATCGGCGTCATCGACAGGGTGCTTCCCATCGACAGGATCGGCAAGCTTCTGGTCGAGCTTTGACGAAAAGCACGTTGAACTTTTTACCGCGACAGGACCAGGCCGTGACCTCACTGGATTTGGAACATTTCAAGCAGATCATCCGGACCCGGTACCAGCTCGACTTCAAACCCGATTTTTTTCGCTTCCTGCAGGACGCGCTGGAAGCCCGGCTCCGGGTCACGGCCACGGCGACCCCCGCCGAATACCTCCACCTGCTCGAAAACGATTCCGAAGAAATCGCTCACCTGGTCAACCTGTTGACCAACAAGGAAACCTACTTCCTGCGCGAGAGCCCGCATTACCTTCTGCTCACCCGTGAGTTGTTTCCGAATCTTCTGCGCGACCGGCCCTACTTCGGGAAAAAGGTCCGGATTGTCAGCGCCGGTTGTTCCAGTGGAGAAGAACCGTATTCCCTGATCATCGCACTGGTGGAGACCTTCGGCGAAGGCGTGACCGACCAGATTGAAGTCACGGGACTCGACATCAATGACGAAGTTCTGCATCATGCCAGCATGGCTGTGTTCGGACGCTATTCCTTTCGCGGAGTCGCTCCCGAAATCCGCCAGCGGTATTTCAGCGAGTTTGCGGGCAACCGCTTTGTACTCAACCAGATGATCCGGGAAAACGTGCGCTTCCAAAGGCACAACCTGGCGCAATGGCCCTACCCGGAACAGGCGCGCCACGCCGACCTGATTTTTTACCGCAATGTGTCCATTTACTACCAGCCGGACACGCGCAGCGCCATCTTTGAAAACCTGTCGCGGCTCCTGAATCCCGGTGGCTACCTTTTGATGGGCGCCGTGGAGGTTCCCCTGCACGACACCGGCGTTTTGAAAATGAATCAATACGAAAACGTGTTTTATTTTTCGAAAGAACCTCAGTCTTTAAAAACCGCGCCATTGCTGCACCAGCCGCCTCTTCCGGTGCGAACACAGGCACCCGCGCCAGTTCCCGCGCCGGAGCCGCCAACCCCGGCGAGAGCCCCCGCCATCGACGACGGCGAAACCCTGCTGGACGAAGCCCGGACGCTGGCTCAGGAAGAACAAATGGAAGCGGCCCTCGACAAGGTCGAAAACGTGGTCCGGGCCCATCCGGACTGCTGCGTCGCCATCGGGCTCAAGGCGTACATCCTGCTGCAGTTGAACCGCAACCGCGAGACCGAGGAAACCTGCCGCATGGCGCTCCAGCAAAATGATTTCCTGCCGCTGCCGCATCTGCTTCTCGGCCTTGCGTTTCAAAAAGGCACGAACCACGGAGAGGCTGTCAAACAGTTGAGAAAGGTCATCTACCTGGACCCTGCCTGTTGGCTGGCGCATTTCCATCTGGCGGAAAGCTACCGCGCCACCGGAGATGTCAAATCCGCCTGCAGTGAATTCAATATCACACTGAAGCTGCTGGAGGACGCCGGGCTCGACAACCACGGGCTTCCGGTTTTTCATTCGAGCTACACCGCCGACCAGATGGTGACGATCTGCAGGAACCAGATCCGTCAACTGGCCGGAACCTGACCGGCATATAGTTTATGGCATTTGACAAATCAAAATTCATTCCGCGTTTTGTGCAGGAGTCGCGCGAACACCTCAAATTCCTGAGCGATGAGCTGCAAGCGCACCAGGCCGATCCAACGGCCTGGACGGTGAGCGGCGATTGCGTGCGGGCAGCGCATACCGTCAAGGGATCGGCCAAAATTCTCGGGCTCAAACCCATTTCCGAGGTGGCGCAACACCTTGAAGAGGTGTTGCGCGCCATTCAAAAACAAACGGTCTCGCCGGATACCGCCGTACACGAACTGCTGCTGAGCACCTCGGTCCTCCTGACCGCGTTCATCAGCCAGATCGAACTCGGAGAAGAAATCGAAACCGATATCACCGGCGTTATGGAGGATCTGGAATCCGCCCTGCGGGGAGAATACAAACCGCTAATAGAGGAAAACCCTGCCGAGGAGGTCCCCCCTGCTCCGCCACTGTCCTCCAAGGAAGAGCCCGCCGCTCCCCCGGTGGAGGCGGCACCGCCGCCCGTTCCGGAGAAAAAGGGCGGGTTTGATAAAAGCAAATTCGTGGCCCGCTTCGTCGAGGAGGCACGCGACCACATCAACACGTTGAATGAAGGCCTGATCAACCTCGAAACCCAGCCCGGCAACCTGGAAATCATCGACCAGATTTTCCGCGTTGCCCACACGCTGAAGGGAGCTTCCAAAATCCTCGGCCTGAAACCCGTTTCCCTGCTGGCGCACAAGGTCGAAGACGTGCTCGACTCCCTGCGCAACGACCGCGTCCGCTTCAACAAACCCCTGTGCGACCTGCTGCTGAAATCCGTCGACCTCATCTCGGAGTTCGTGGAACAGATCGCCGCCGGGCAAAGCCCGGACACCGACATACGGCCACTGATCGAGGCGCTGGAGTCCGCCGCGCGCGGAGAACCGGTCACCGCGCTCAAGCCTTCCGCCCAATCCGTTTCCGGCGAGGAGGACGAAACCGGGCTGGTCAGAAAAGCGTCCGACCTGCCGCAGACCCTGTTCAAAACCGCCACGAGCGATACCGTCCGCATCAGCACGAACAAACTGGACGATACGGTGAAGCTCATGGGCGAGATCGTGTCCAATCATATCCGCATGAAGCAAAACGTCCTGGACATCGACGAGTTGAGCAAGCTGTTCAACAAGCATCTGGACCAGTTGGCCCCTCTCGCCAAATCAGAGCAGGGGCCGTTAAACGGGCGATCGTCTGAAATCGTGGAAATGGCCCGGGCCATTCACACCCGGCTCAAAACGCTTTCCTCCCACACCCGCGACGTGATGAGTTTTCAATCGCTGGTGACCGACGATCTGCGTGAAAAAGTGCTCCGCATGCGGATGCTCCCCCTCTCCACCGTTCTGGACGGATTCCCCCGGCTGGTGCGCGACATCGCCGACGCCTGCGGCAAGCAGGTCCGGCTGGACATCCAGGGCGCCGGAACGGAGCTCGATAAAAAAATCATCGAGCGCATCGGCGACCCGCTGCTGCACATGGTGCGCAACAGCATCGACCATGGAATCGAACCTCCGGAGGTCCGCCGTGAGACAGGCAAGGAAGAAACCGGCACGGTCCGGGTTTCGGCGGAATACGAAGGCGGCCACGTGCTGATCCGTATCGAAGACGACGGGACAGGAATTTCCGTGGAGAAAATCCGCGAAAAGGCGGTGATGAAAAAAATCTACGACGAAGAAACCGTCGAAGGCATCCCGGATGCGGAAATCATCAACCTGATATTCCGCCCGGGATTCAGCACCAGCACACTCATCACGGAAGTCTCGGGACGCGGCGTCGGCATGGACGTGGTCCGGGACAACATCGTCAAGCACCTCAAGGGCTCGGTGCAGATCGAATCGAAGAAGGACAAAGGAACCACCTTCTTCATCCGCCTACCGCTCACCCTGGCGGTGATGCGCTTGATGCTGGTCCGCGTGGGGAGCATTTCCGTCGCCATACCGCTGAACTCGATCCGCGAGATCATCCGGGTCCCGGCGGAATCTCTCATCGAGGTGGTCAACCGCCACGCCGTTTCACTGAGGGACCAGATCATTCCCGTGGCGGAACTCAAAACGCTGCTCGATTTGGAAGAAACAGATGCGCGGCAGGACATCGCCCGGCCCGGAAACAATCTGGTCATCCTCCTGGTGGCGATGGGCACCGAAATGCTGGGACTCATCGTGGACGAGATCGAAACCGAAGAGGACATGGAGATCAAACCCCTGCCGGATCACATGAAAGACAACGAACTCGTCTCCGGAATCACCCTTTCGGGCAGAAACGAAATCGTGCTGGTCCTGCAGGCGCCCCGGTTGTTCACGCTGGCGCGGACGGCACAGGAAGAAAAGTTCCGGCACCGCACTTCGGTCGCGACCAAGGAGTTTCGTATCCTGGTGGTGGACGACTCGGTCAGCACCCGCCACGTGGAAAAGAATATTCTGGAGGCACAGGGGTACCAGGTCGAGCTGGCCGCGGACGGGGTGGAGGGATTCGAAAAGGCTATGGAAAAACCATACGACCTGATTCTGACCGACATCGAAATGCCCCGCATGGACGGGTTCACGCTGACAGAGGCGCTGCGGCAGGAAAAAACCTACCGGCACACGCCCATCATCATCCTGAGTTCACGCGGGAGCGAGGAAGACAAACTGCGCGGCATGCAGGTGGGAGCCAACGGGTATCTCGTTAAAGGCGCGTTCGATCCCCAACAATTGACGGACACCATCAACAAGCTGATGCAATGAACAGGCTCCCGTTCGGTCCATGGCATTCGGCAAACACGGTCAGCAGACACGCCGGTGGCATCTCTGAAAGCCATCCCCGGCCGCGCACCGGCCGGACTGTTTCAGGGGCCGCGGGTTGCCGGAACAAAGACGATCGAATTATTGAAGGTTTTTCTCAATGAACACCATGCCAATCAAAATACTCATCGTGGACGACGATTCCTTCGTTCGGGACATTCTGGCGGACATCCTGGAATCCTCGGGTTTCAACACCGTCACCGCTAGCAACGGGGAAGAAGGGCTGGAACGGGTCCTCTCCATGCCGGAAATCAACCTGGTGATTTCAGACATTCACATGCCGGTGCTCGACGGCCTGGGGCTGATCCGCAAACTCCGCGTCGACGACAAGTCTGAAATTCCCGTGATCGTCCTGTCCGGCAACAACGAAGTCTCCATCGCCATCGAAGCGATCAACCTCGGCGCGAACGATTACCTGCTGAAGGACGAAAACCTGCAGGACACGGTGCTCCTCTCTATCGAACAGGTCCTCGAAAAGAAACGGATCGTCGACGAAAACCGCCAGCTCCTGCTCGACATCACCCGCAAAAACCAGGAGTTGGGGACGATTGTCGAAACGATGACCGAAATCGGCGTGGCGGTAGCGTCCGAGAAAAATTTTCCCGCACTGATGGAAACCATCATCTCCCACGCGCGGTCCCTCACCAATGCCGACGCCGGCACGTTGTACCTGGTCGAAAACGGCCGGCTGGAATTCAAGATCGTCCAGAACCGGACACTGAACACTTACCTCGGAGGCAAGTCCGGCGGCGCCATCCGGTTCCCTGCCGTCGACATTGTGGAGTCCAATGTTTCCGGGTACGTCGCCATCAATAAAAAACCGGTGAACATTGCGGACGTTTACGAATCGGAATTGTTCGACTTTACCGGTCCCCGGAATTTCGACCGCACCTCCAATTACCGGTCGAAATCCATGCTGGTCGTGCCCATGGTCGACCGCTTCAACGAGGTCCAGGGCGTGGTGCAGTTGCTGAATGCAATCGATCCGGCCTCGGGGGAGATCGTGGCTTTTTCCGACTCGCATATGGAATTGGTGCAGTCGCTTGCGTCTCAGGCCGCGGTGGCGCTCAACAACCTGCGCCTGGAAGAAAAAACCGAACGCCTCCTGGAAGAGGTGCTCAACATCAAGAATTACAACGAGAACATTCTGGAAAGCCTGACGAACGGCGTGATCACCCTCGACAACGATTACAAGATCATCACCGCCAATGCCGCGGCCCAACGCATCCTGGGACTCAAGCTCGAGAACATCATCGCCAGGCGGCTGGACGAATTCTGCACGGGTCCCAACCACTGGATTCTCGACAAGGTCGACGGCGTCGTCCGGTCGCGCCGTCCCTCCATCGTCATGGACGCTGAAATGCGCATCGGCGGGGACAAGGACATTCCCATGAACCTGACCTTCGTCCCGCTCAAGAACGTCAAGCAGGAACTGATCGGCAGCATGATGGTTCTGGAAGACATCACGACGGAAAAACGGGTCAAGGGCGCGCTGGCGCGTTACATGACGAAAGAACTGGCGGACAAACTGCTGGAGAGTGGCGAGGCGGTGCTCGGCGGCCAAATACAGGAAGCGACCATCCTGTTTTCCGACATCCGCGACTTCACCTCCATCACCGAAAAGCTCGGCGCGCAGGGAACCGTGTCCCTGCTCAATGAATATTTCACCCTGATGGTCGATCAGATTTTCCAATGCAACGGCATTCTCGACAAATACATCGGCGACGCCATTCTGGCGGTTTTCGGGGCTCCCTTCAAAAGCGGTCAGGACGCCGACTTCGCGGTCAAGGCCGCCGTCAACATGGTGTACGCCCTGGAAACGCTCAACCAGACACGCATCGAGCAGGGGCTGGCGCCGATCTCCATGGGAATCGGCATCAACACCGACGAGGTCCTGTCCGGCAACATCGGGTCGCAAAAACGCATGGACTACACCTGCATCGGCGATGGCGTGAACCTCGCGTCGCGGCTGGAAGGATTGAACAAATACTTTGGAACGAATATCATCATCAGTGAAAACACGTTCCGAAAACTCAGGGAAACGTATCCAACACGCAAGCTGGACTGGATCAAGGTCAAAGGCAAAAACCAGCCGGTCATCATCTATGAAGTCCTCGACGACCGGAAATACGCTTCGCACCCCGGCATTGAACAGGGCGTTCATTGTTTCCAGGAAGGGCTGGGGCGTTACCAGTCGCGCGACTGGGAAGGGGCGATGGAACATTTCAGCCGGGCGCGCCAGTTGAACCCGCAAGACCGGGCGGCCGGGGTGTACATCCAGCGCGTCGAATACTTCACCCAAAACCCGCCACCGGACTCGTGGGACGGCGCCTGGGTCATGGAAAGCAAATAACAACGGCAGGCACGACAGGAACGGCATATGGAAGAGACGCAACCGTTTAAAAGCGATCGCATCCTCGAGGAAATCCGCAAGAGAAAATCACAGGACCAGGACACCCAGCAGGAGGAGGAACAGGTCAAGCTGGTGGTGTTCACCCTGGAGGACCATTACTACGCCCTCAAGGGCGGCGACGTGAAGGAGATCCTGACGGTGCAGAAAATTTCCCGTGTGCCCGGCACGCCGGAGTTCATGCTGGGAATCATCAATGTGCGGGGAGACATCCAGTCGGTGATCGATATCAACCTGTTCATGGGGCTGCCCTCCACGCAAACCTCTCCCGACAGCCGGATCGTGATCGCGGAAAACAACGGGGTGCGGTCGGGCATCCTCGTCGACCGGGTGCAGGACGTGCTGGACATGCCCGGCAACGCAATCCAGCAACCCATCTCCACGCTGAAGGATTCCATACGCTATTTTGTCGCCGGGGAGTTTGCCTACCGGCATCACAACGTGACATTGCTGGATGCCGGGAAGCTGTTCGAAAAAATGACGGAGAACCTCTGAGACCCTGTTTCAGGAAAAACCATCATGACCACCGCACTTGAAAAATTCACGATCGAGGGATTCCAGGCCCTCCTCTTCCGGGTGCAGGACATCCTCTTCGCGGTGGACCTCGAGCACATTGACGAACTGCTGGAGCTGCACCAGCTGGAGGTCGGCGGCGACCGCCTGCGGCGTTTCGACCGCCTGCTGCCTTTCGGCAGTGCACCCGTTATCTACCGGGACCCGCGCATCCTCACGGTTCACTACCGGGGTTCCCGCTTGCTCATGCAGATCGATCAGCCGGAGGACATCACGTTCATCCGGCTCGAAAACATGCACCCGCTTCCCGCACTGCTCGACCGGGTCCGGGAAACGGATTTTATCTGGGGCGTGGGGCTGGTCCGGGAGGCTCCGGTCCTGCTCGTCGATTGCCTGAAAATAGCCGCCGCCTGCCAGCAGGACGGCAGCCTCGCGGGCAACGCAATCCTCAACAGTGAAACTCATGCAAAAACATAATACAATGCCTTGTTTCAATCCGGGCGTTACCGAGCCCGTCAACCAACCCAGGGAGACCCCAGGAGATGAATAATCTCTCGATCAAGCAGAAGGTCTTTATCATGTTCGCGCTGATGGGCTTTGTGGTCATCGCTTCCGGCGTGGTCATTTTCAACAGCCTGAACAAGGCCGCCGAAGACGCGGACATCACGAACGCCCTGGGCCGGCAGCGCATGCTCAGCCAGGCGATGGCAAAATCCGCCCTCGGCAACGCCATGGCCAAAAGCCGCCGCCGGACGATTGAACAGAACGTCCAGTCTCTCAACCACTACATCACTCAGATGCGGGCGATTTTTACAAAGGATATCGTCAGCGCGGCGCGCAAGGTCAACCTGGGAATCAGCATGGACCCCGCATCGGAAAAGCACCCCGCCATCCCGTTTCCGGCCACGTTCACCCGGATGGTGAACGAGAAATTCGGCGAAAATCAGTTTTTTAAAATCGACATCATCAATAAAGACCCGGTCAACCCGCAGAAAAACCTCAAGTCCGAAATCGACCACAGGGCCTACGACTTTCTAACGGCCTCTCCTGAAAAAATATTCAGCGAGGTCCAGGAGCAGGACGGTAAATTGTATATCGGGCTTTATACGTCGGACCGGGCAACCGTTCCCGCCTGCGCCAATTGCCATGCCGCTCTCAAGGGGAAAAAATTCGAGGTGGGCGACATGCTAGGCATCCGGAAGTTCCTGCTCATGTTTTCGGAGGATGTCCAGCTCGGCCATGCCGAACTCAATCCCAATTTATCCGAGTATCAGCGGGCCAAGGATATATTCGACCGGACCATCCTCGCGGTAAAAGACGGGGGCGAATACCCTCTCGACCTGGCCATGACGTCTTACAAGACGGTCAACGCGATTCCAAATGATGAAATCCAGAACAAGATCCGGGAAGTGATCCGGAAGTTCAAGGAATTCGTGGGACACGTCAACACGCTGATGAGCGTCGAAGTCAACTCCCTTCCCTATCGCAAGGCCCAGCAGGATATCGTGGAATCCTCCAACAACCTCAGGAAGCTGAACGACGACCTGGTCGACTTTTACACCAAGCTGGCAAACCGCAATCAGGCCACGATCAAATGGACCGTGATCATCGCCATCATCCTGACCGTGGTGATCATCATCGGCATTTACTACTATTTCGCTTCGAAGGTCGTGCGGCCCATCATCAGCATTTCGGGAAAAATGCAGGAAATTTCAAAGGGCAATTTCGTTCAGGAAAAACTCTCCGTGGAATCCGCCGATGAAATCGGTGAACTGCAGAATATCTATAACACCCTGCTCGACACCATGAAAGAAGTCGTCAACCAGGCGGAAGACATTGCGTCGGGCAACCTGTCCAAACAATATGAAATGAAGGGAGACCTCGCCCACGCCTTCGGCAAGATGACTCAGGAGTTGCGGGACAAGCAGGAAGCCGACCGGAAATTCAAGGAAATGTCCGAGGAACGGCACCGGCAGGCGGAAGACCTTCAGCGCAAGGTCGACAGCATGCTCGAAGTGGTGAGTTCCGCCGCGGACGGGGACCTGACCCGGCAGGTCACGGTAACCGGAGAATCCGCCATCGGCCAGATGGGCGAAGGGCTCATCCGCTTCTTCGACCAGTTGGTGGACAGCATGCAGGAAATCTCCCGCAACGCGAACGACCTGGCGACTTCCGCCAGCGAGATTTCCGCCGCCGTCCAGGATCAGGCCGCCGTCTCCGCGGAACAGTCCACTTCGGTCACGGAGATTTCCACGACCGTGGAAGAGTTGTCGATTTCATCTTCCCAGGTGGCGGACAACGCCAATTCCGTGGCGCAGATTTCCACCAACGCCCTGCGCGAATCCGAACGGGGCATGGAAGCCATGGAAAACCTTAAAATCAAAATGGACACGATCTCCGATGACAATAAGGGGAGCATTCAGGAAATCGTCGACCTAGGCACCCGTTCCGAAGAAATCGGCAAGGTCATGGAAATCATCAACAACATCGCCGACCAGACCAAGCTCATCGCCTTCAACGCCGCGATCGAAGCTTCCAGCGCGGGCGAAGCCGGAAAACGGTTCGGCGTGGTGGCGGTCGAAATCCGGCGGCTGGCGGACAACGTCATGGAATCGACCGGAGAAATCGAAAACAAGATCGAGGAAATCCAGCAGGCCATCAACCGCCTGGTGATCAACTCGGAACGCGGCTCCAAAAACATCAAGGACGGCACCGAACTGACCCGGCAGACTATTCGCGAACTGGAAAATCTGGTCACCGGAGCGAAAACGACGGCCGATGCCGCAGCTCAGATTTCGCTGTCCACTCAGCAGCAGAAGACGGCAACCGATCAGGTGCTCGCGGCCTTGAAAGAGATCGTCGACGGAAGCCGGCAATCGTCCGCGGCCATCAAACAAACGTCATCGGTCACAAGCAAGCTGTCGGAAATGTCCTCGCATCTGAAGAACCTGGTGGGACGGTTCCGCATCAATCAGAATCACTGACCGACTGCGCCACGCGGAATCCCAGGATGTAGTGACGCTTGTCGGGTTTATCCCGGTAACGCGATGCAGACCGGACATAACTTGCGAGGTTGGCGATGGACCCTCCACGGCGGGTTTTCATCTCGCCCGTCGCGGGCCCTGCCGGATTGTCACGCGGGCTTCTTTCAAAATACCGGCTGTCGTACCAGTCGCTCACCCACTCCCACACATTGCCCAGCATGTCGTGCAATCCAAAAGCGTTGGGGCGGCTTGTCCCAACCGCGTGCATGGTGAATTGGGCTGAACCGTAGTACCAGGCGTGTTTATTGTCGATTGCGTCGCCCCAGAAGTAGCGGGAGTCGGAACCGGCCCGCGCCGCCCTCTCCCACTCCGCCTCGGTGGGCAGCCGATAACGACGGGTCTTTTCCTTTTCATTCAGCCGGCGGATGAACTCCATCGCATCGTTCCAGGACACGCGCTGAATGGGAAATTGCGGTCCTTTAAAGCGGGAACGGTTTTCTTCCATCAATACTTCCCATTGCTGTTGGGTCACCTCAAAACGGCCCAGATAAAAATCATCGACGCAAACCTCGTGTACCGGTTTTTCGTATTCGTATCCCGTGTCGTCTCCCATCATATAGCAGCCTCCGGGAATCCCAACGAACTCAATCCCCGTGGAAGGTGAAATCCTTTCCGGGTTAAAGGGAACCGCTTTTTCCTCCGCCGCCATCCCCATTGCACGGAAAACCAGAATCAATCCCACCGCTCCCAGGGCAAAAGCCACCCAGGAGACGGACCGTTCTGAAATCCCCGGAAACCTTTTCAAACAAATCCCTTTCGCTTCACTTTTTACAACTCAAAAGACACTGTTCGCAATTCTTCAACAAAATCATAGGGATATCCTTTATTCCCTTATAGAAACGCCGAATGTCCGGATAAAAAATTTTCCATTGATTTTCTGATTTTGTGGCCTTCTACTGAATTTAGTTGGAAAAAAAATGGAGTATCAAGTTGGCCTGTCCGGCAGCCCAGACAATTGACAACAGTTTAGGATTTCACGGTTTTTAAACAGGCTTTGCTTTTAACCCAATCCACCGGCAGAGGATACCATGGAACTGATCAACAACCTTTCCCTTAAAAAAAAGATTTTCGGGGCCTTTACATTGCTGTTTCTTGTACTGGTCGGCTCTGGTTTGGTCATCACCTCCAGCCTCTTCACCGCCAGCGATGACACCAAAATCACCAATGCCCTGGGGCGCCAGCGCATGTTGACCCAGGCCATGTCGAAATCCGTCCTCAGTTACGGAATGGCGCAAAGCCGGAAAAAAACCATTGAACAGCAGATTTCGGACCTGGACCGGTTCATCACGAAAATGCGCGGGATCTACACTGAAATGGTGGTCAAGCCTGCCAAAGCAACGCAATTGGCCATCAGCATGGACCCTTCAAACGAACCCCATCCCGCAATTCCCTTTCCGGCCACGTTCACCCGGCTGGTGAACGAAAAGGTCGGAGAAGGCCGTGATTTTACAGTCGGTATTATTTCCGACGACCCGGTGAACCCCAAACAGGTTCTGGCCACGTCCACTGACAGGGAAGCCAACGAATTTCTGAAAAAAAATCCGGACAAAGTCTTTACGAAAGTCTATGAAGATAATGGAAAGTTGTATATGGGACTCTACACCGCCGACCTGGCGACGGTTGCGGCGTGCGCAAGCTGCCACACGGCGATGAAAGGCAAAGAGTTCAAGGTTGGAGACATGCTGGGGATCCGCAATTACCGTCTTGTTTTCGCCAATGATATCGGCATCGGCCGGTCTGAGCTGAACGCCACCCTGGAAGAGTTCGATAACGGAAAGAAAATTTTCGCAGACACACTCAATGCAGTGAAAAACGGGGGACGGTATCCACTGGATCTCCAAATGACCCAGTTTGCAACCCTGGAAAGAGTCAGCGATCCGGAGGTCCAGAACAAACTGGAAAAAACGGAAAATATCTTCAATGCGTTCCTCAAATCGGTCACCACCATGGTGGACGCGGAACCGAATTCAGACGCTTATCGCAAGGCGCAATTTGAAATCATCACGCTGGGGAACCAGCTCCGTTCATCAAGCAGTGAAGCCGTGGAACGGTACGCGGAACTGTCCGAGGCCAGTATGGAGAGCATCTTCTACGCCGTGGGCATCTCCACCGGGGTCAGCCTTGTTCTTCTTATCATCATCGCCACGTTCTTCAGCAAGAGTGTCATCACTCCTCTGCAGAACATGTCCCGGTCCATGGAGAAAGCCGCCGACGGCAATCTGGCCCTGGAACAATTCAATGTCACCAGCAAGGATGAAATCGGCATCCTGTTCGGTTCATTCAACCGCCTGATGAACGGTCTGAAGAGTTTCATGGACTATTCCAAGGAAATTCTCGCCGGGAATACCGAACGGGATTCCTTTAACGCTCAGGGTGAGTTCGACACGGCCCTTCAGGACATGCTCGTCCAGGCGCGCGAACGCAAGGAAATCGCCGAACGCGAACGGAAACAGTCGGAGGAGTTGCAGAACAAGGTAGACCAGATGCTCAAAACGGTTCAGGCGGCGGCCCAGGGGGACCTCACTCAAGAGGTGACCGTCAACGGCAACGATGCCATCGGGCAAATGGGAGCCGGACTGTCCAACTTCCTCAAAACCCTGCGATCCAGTATTTCCAAGATCGGGCAAAACTCCACCATGTTGACCGATTCCTCGTCCAAACTGTCGAGCGTCAGTCAGCAAATGGCCGGCAATGCGGAGGAAACCTCGGCCCAGGCGGATGTGGTGACCAACGCCTCCACCCAGGTCAATGCGAACATGAACTCGGTCGCTGCGGCGTCCGAGCAAATGAGCGCCAGTATCCGGGAAATCGCCGAGAACTCTTCCAAGGCGGCCAAGGTGGCCAACGACGCGGTGGAAAAAGCCAAGCAGACCAACGAAACGGTTTCGAAGCTTGGAGACAGCAGCGCGGAAATCGGCCAGGTGATCAAGGTCATCAACTCCATCGCGGAGCAGACCAACCTGCTGGCCCTGAACGCGACGATCGAAGCGGCGCGTGCCGGTGAAGCGGGCAAGGGCTTCGCCGTTGTGGCCAACGAGGTCAAGGAACTGGCCAACGCCACCGCGAAAGCCACCGAAGAGATCAGCCAGAAAATCCAGGCGATCCAGGAAGACACCGGGAACGCCGTTTCGGCCATCGCCGAGATCACGGACGTCATCAATCAGATCAGCGACATCTCGGCGACCATCGCCAGCGCCGTGGAAGAACAGACCGCAACGACCAACGAGATTGGGCGGAGCGTCAACGAAGCGGCCCGCGGCAGTTCGGAAATTTCCGAAAATATTTCCGGTGTTGCCGTCGCTGCGAAAAGCACCACGGAAGGGGCGACCGACACGCAGGTGGCGGCCACCGAAATGTCCAAAATGGCTTCGGACCTTCAGGAACTGGTCAACCAGTTCAAATACTGAGCCGGAACCCTGCTGTTCAAACGGGGCGGTCCTTCAAGGACCGCCCTTTTCTTTTGATCCCAATATTTACTCTGAAGCGGAAGACAATGGGCAACCCGGCAGGCACCCCCTTTTCGGTTTGACCCCCTCCGCTCAAACGCGCAAAAATGGGGATTGCCCTTTCACCTGCGCCGTTTTAGTTTATTTGAACCCACAGACAAAACCAATCCAGGGGGCTTTTCATGCACCACGCATCCAGACATCTGGCAAGATTCCTGCTCTCGGGCCTGATCGCGGCCAGCCTCGCCTCGACCGCTTTCGCCGAGACGCTTTATACCAAGAAATCCGGCACAAAAGTTCACCAGGACCCTTCCGCGCGTTCCGCGGTCGTGGAAACACTCGGAGCGGGAGCCTCGGTGAGCGTCAACAAAACCGAAGACAAGTTTCATCAGGTCACCACCCCCTCCGGGAAAACAGGCTACGTTTTCAAATTCAAGCTGGGGGAGGAACCTCCCGAAAAAGGCGGCAACCTGTCGGGGCTCACGGCCAGCAACATGAAAGTGAGTGAAACCTCGTCTTCATCCAGCATTCGCGGTCTGAGCGAAGTCTCGGAAAAGCACGCTCAAAACAAAGGGATTTCCCAAAAGGATATCCAGGCGGTCAAGAACATGGAAGCCTTTCGCGTGCCGGACAACGCGGTTGACCGATTCCTGCAAACCCGCAACCTGGGGGAATATCAAAAATGAAACGATACGGATTGCTGATTTCCCTTCTCGTCATCTGCAGCGGTTGCATTGCAGCGGCGCCCGCGGTGATTGAAGGGTACCAGGCCTACAGCCTGGGCAAGGGCGGCGTCATGGCCGTTGAGGCGATGAAGCCCATCGAGTACAAGGAAGAAATGGCCATCGGCGGAGCGTTGGCGATTCAGGTGTTCAACCGTTTCGGCGGGCCTTACCAAAACAAGACACTGCAGACTTACGTCACCACCCTGGGGCAGGCCCTGGTCAATGTTTCCGACCGCCCCGGCATCAACTACTATTTCGCCATCCTCAATACGGAAGAACCCAATGCGTTTGCCACCCCGGGCGGCTATGTCTTTCTCAGCCGGGGCCTGCTCAAACTGCTCCGCAACGAAGCGGAACTGGCCGCTGTTCTGGGACATGAAATCGCCCACGTCTCGCACCGCCACGCCCTCCGGGCGCTGGAGCGCAACAAAAAGCTGGCCGGCCTCGGCTCTCTGACCATCGGCGCCATGGGAGCCGATCCTGAACTGTTCAACAAGGTCATCGAAGAGGCCGCGGAGAACCTGTTCTCGCACGGGCTGGACAAGGACTTTGAATACGAGGCGGACGAGGTGGGAACCGATTACGCCTTTCGCCTGGGTTACCATCCGGAAGGGTTGAAAAACTTCCTGACCGTTTTAAACGCGCGGTCGGGACACGAGTCCATTTTCTGGAGCACCCATCCCAGCCCGCAGGACCGGCTGAATAACCTGTCCCAAAAAATGAACGCTTTCAACTCAGGCCTGTCGTACCCCGTGTTCGCGGCCGAGTACACGCAACAGGTTCAGGGCCAGTTGTGACCTTGCCGTGATCCGAAAATAAAAAGGGAGCGTCCCGATATCGGGAGCTCCCTTGTTTTACTTTCAGTGTGAAGCTGGTGCTCAGTCCCTCGGTTTCGAAGGAAGAGGCACCGGCCCATGCAGACTGTTGGCCTCAAAAAGATTGTCTTCCACCCTGGAGTGGATGCTGAGGACCGTCCATTCAGCTTCATGAGCCACTTTCATGCAGGCCTTGAGCGCCCCCCGGCAGGGCATGTAACACCCGGCCCAGTGATCACATTTGACAAACAACCAATGCGTCATGTTGGGATTGTCATTCTGTGGAGGGGTAACAACCTGCTGATTCTTGATCGTGAAATCCTTTTCCGCCCCATCAGCCCAGGCAACAGAAAAGAAGGCCGCAGCGAAGGCCAGAGTCGCAATCCCAATCAAAACAACCTGCCTGTATCCTCTCATGATCAATCCCTTTCACCTGTTAGAACCAAAAAGAATAATAATCCGTGGCATTAGGATAAGATAAAATTCGGCGGAGGGCAAGCAAGATAGCAAATTAATTCAACCACTTACTTTGCAAAAAGTATTTTTTCGCGCTCTGTTGCGAATTCTCCACCGGGTGCAAACCAAAAACATACGCTAAAGCCGGAATTTTTTATGAAAAATTGACTCTTTTTGGGGTAAAGTGAAGCCAGTAAAAACTCTATCAGGAATAATGCCGGTTCCACCACCGGCCAACTGGCTCTATGGATCAAGCCCAGCAACAGGTTCTGGTCATTGACGATGACCAGACCACATTAATGCTCATCAAGCGTTACCTGAGCGAAATACCCGTCCGGGTCCACACGGCGGAAGACGCCCGCCGGGGTCTGCAGACCTTGAAGGACGGCGAGGATATCGGGCTGGTGCTGGTCGATTATATGATGCCTCAGATGACCGGGGTCGAAGTCCTCCACGCCGTTCAGGAAATGACCCCTCCGCCCTATATCCTGCTCATCAGCAGCCTGGAGGAAGACCAGATTCCCTCCGGCCTGCACGCAGACGGCTTTCTGAAAAAGCCCATCTCAAAAACCAACCTGCAGGAAGTGGTCAAAGAGGGGTTGGGCAAATACCGGGACCGCTGCAAGGCGAATCAGCACCGGTCACTCACCTAGAACAGCGTTTCTCCAGCAATCCCATAAAAAAAATGTCCCCGGCAGGAGTCGAACCTGCGGCCCCAGGATTAGGAATCCTGTGCTCTATCCTACTGAGCTACGGGGACATGATCTCAATCCGGACAACACGCCATCAACCGGACACAACGCCCGGGAACGTGAATATAGCATCAAATCGGGCACCTGAGAAAGAAGATCGCCCGAAAATCACCCCATTGGCTTCCATGCGGCCCAATTTGAAACACCCCCGGGCGTTGACGCCGCATCTCAATTTCGGTGCACTAAATCAGGATGGACATTTGATTCCCGGACAGGGACATTATATGATGAAAAATTGTCTTACGAGAACCCGGAGAGACGCGGAGGTCGAGAGAGAATGATCAAGGTACGAGTCAGTCAGATATTCAGTCCGCAGGTGGAAGACGTAGTCGCGGCCAAAAAAGCCCTGGACGATGGAACCGAATTCGCCGCGGCGGTGTCCCAATACAGCACGTGCCCCTCAAAGGAAGCCCAGGGAGACCTCGGCTGGATGCCGGAAGAAAACGCGCAGGGTCTGCTGGGCCAGGCTGTTTCCGAAGAAGACATCGGCAAGATCCTCGGCCCCATCCATTCGCCCTACGGCTATCACATCCTGAAAATCACCGAGATCGAACTCGACATGCCGGACGGTCCGTTCACGCGCGACACCCTCATGACGGAGGTCAACCAGCAATTGCCCGAGGTGCACACCCTCCTGTTCAAGAAGTTTCACATCGGGATGCCGGTGGGTGGTTACAAACCCGGCGAAACGGTCCATTCGGTTGCCGAAGCGCACAGCAAATCCGTTACCGAGATCCTAGCCCTGATCAACCACGAAATGGGCGACAAGGGTCTGCCCACGATTTCACCGGAAGATCTGAAGGCCAAAATGAATTCCGCCGACCCCAACCTGAAAATTCTCGACATTCGCGAGCGCTGGGAATATGACATCGCGAAGTTCGAAGGAGCGGAGTTTATCACCCGGGAAAACTGTGAGTCGATCCTGGACTCCCTCAAACCCACGAATGAAATCGTCCTGATCGACTGGAAGGGTGACCGGGGCCCCAGCTTCCAGAAGTACCTCGCCCAGCGGGGACTCCACAACACGCACACACTGGCTGGAGGCATCGACGCCTGGGCGGACCGGATCGATCCTTCCGTGGCCCGCTACGAAATCGATGAAGAGGACGAGGATTACCGTTACGAGGATATTTTCGAGGATCCTCAGTCCTGAGGCCCGGCTGGATGCGGGCGCAACCCGGGTCGACCCATGTCTCACCTGCTTTCCATTGAAAATCTGGGCACCTGTTTCGACACCGACGACGGTGTGGTGCAATCCGTCCGCCAGGTCAGCCTGACTCTGGACGCCGGCGAAACCCTGGCGCTGGTGGGCGAGTCCGGTTGCGGAAAATCCGTCACCGCCCTCAGCGTGATGCGCCTCATCCCCATGCCGCCCGGCCGTTTCACTTCAGGACGCATCCTGTTCTCCGGCCGCAACCTGCTCGAACTCACGGAAGCTGAAATGCAGCGGGTGCGGGGCAACCAGATCGGCATGATCTTCCAGGAGCCCATGACCTCGCTCAACCCCATCTTCACCGTGGGCGACCAAATCATGGAGGTCGTCCTGCGCCACGAAAACATTTCGCAGCAACAGGCGCGGGCGCGCGCCCTGGAGATGCTCAAACGGGTCGCCATCCCCTCTCCCGAAGCCCGGCTCGACCAGTATCCGCACGAACTTTCCGGCGGTATGAAACAGAGGGTCATGACGGCCATGGCCATCGCCTGCCAGCCGCAACTGCTGATCGCGGACGAACCCACCACAGCGCTCGATGTCACCGTGCAGGCGCAAATCCTCGACCTGCTCGACAAGCTCCGGCAGGACACCCGGATGAGCATTCTGCTCATCACGCACAACCTGGGCATCGTGGCGCAATACGCCGACCGGGTGGCGGTGATGTACTCCGGCAAGATCGTCGAGGAAGGACCGGTCACCTCCATTTTTGAATCCCCGCAGCACCCCTACACCCAGGGCCTGCTCAATTCGCTGCCGAAGGAAGACCCCCGGGCGAAACTGGAAACCATTCCCGGGATGGTGCCGCATCCCGCCCGGCTGCCCCGGGGCTGCGCCTTCCACCCACGCTGTCCGGAAGCGCATCCGCCATGCAGAGAAACCGTTCCCGGCTGGTTCACCCCCAGCCCGGAAGACCCCGAACACCGGGTCGCCTGCTGGCTGTACGACCCCTCGCGAACCCAACCGGTGTCCTCATGACGGCGCTCCTTGAAATCCAGTCGCTCAAAAAATATTTCCCTGTCCATTCGGGCGTTTTTCAAAAAGTGGTGGCGCAGGTCCGCGCCGTCGACGATGTTTCGTTTTCCATAAAAAAGGGCGAGATTCTCGGCCTCGTCGGCGAGTCCGGCTGCGGCAAAACCACGCTGGGGCGGATGACCCTCCGCCTGATCGAACCCACCGGCGGCAAGGTCCTGTTCGAAGGCCAGGACATCCTGCAATTCGACAAGAAGGCAATGAACTTGATACGCCCGCGGATGCAGATCATTTTCCAGGATCCCTACAGCTCCCTGAATCCGCGGTTCACCGTCAAACAGATCCTCGGCGAGTCCATGCTGGTGCACGGACAGGCAACCCGGCAGGACCTCACCGAAAAGGTGGAAGCGCTGATGACCCGGGTGGGCCTGTCTCCCGAATACCAGAACCGCTATCCGCATGAATTCTCCGGCGGGCAGAGACAGCGGGTGGGCATCGCCCGGGCGCTAGCGCTCAACCCGCATTACATCGTGTGCGACGAACCGGTTTCGGCACTGGACGTTTCCATCCAGGCGCAGATCATCAACCTGCTGATGGAACTGCAGGCCGATCTCAACCTGACGCTCCTGTTCATTTCCCACGACCTGAACGTGGTCAAGCACCTGTCGAACCGAACAGCGGTGATGTACCTCGGCCGCGTGGTGGAACTGGCGCCCACGCTGAAGCTCAACGAACACGCGGCGCATCCCTACACCCGGGCCCTGCTGGCGGCGCGGCCCAACCTGGACCCGCGTCAACGCAAACGGAACGCCCCTCTCCCGGGAGAGGTGCCCTCCCCCATGAATCCACCCTCGGGCTGCCATTTTCATCCGCGCTGCCCGGAGGCGATGGGCCACTGCCGGACCGAGACCCCGAAAATGGTGGCGCTGGACGAAGACCATTTTGTCCACTGCCACCTCTACACCTGAGTCCCCGCGTGGAATTTCTTCCCAGGTTGCTTGCCGTCACCGAGCACATCACCCCGGCTTTTATCGTGATCGCGCTCGGCTACCTGTACCACCGGATTTTCAAAAACGAAATCGACGCGCTGGTGAAGGTCAGCATGAGCCTGCTGGTACCGGCCTTTGCCTTTGTCCACCTGTATCGCATCGAAATCGCCGCCGCGCAGATCAACTCGGTGTTTCTCTCCGCCTGGATCATCCTGCTGCTCCCCGGGCTGATGGCCTGGCTGTTCTTCCAGGGAAGGGACATGACCCAGCGCGGCCTCTACCTGCCGATCATGTTCATGAACTCGGTCAACCTGCCCTTCCCCATTCTGCTTTCAGCCTACGGCGACGAAGCATTCCCTTTCGCGCTGATTTTTTATCTCGCGTCACTGGTCGGCATCTTCACCATCGGCTTGCTGGTGGTCTCCGAGGGGAAAGGGTTTTTACAATTGTTCCGGGAACCGGTGATCTACGCCATCGGCACCGCCCTGTGGATGAACATGGCGGACGTGGAAGTGTCGAGGATACTGATCCACCCCCTTTCCCTGCTGGAGGCGGCCACGATTCCCATGGTCCTTCTGGTGCTCGGGATGCAGTTGTCCCGCGTCAAAATCCAGCAATGGAAACTGCCCTTGCTGGCCGTGTTTTTCCGCATGGGAGGCGGTCTGGTCTCCGCCTGGCTCTGCATCTGGATATTTGGCCTGGACGGGCTGGTCAAAAAAGTCATCCTGCTGGAAGGCATCATGCCGAGCGCGGTCATCAGCGCTCTGGTGGCGGAAAAATATCAGGCCGACCCTGAACTGGTGGCCTCGACCGTTGTTCTGGCCACGGGGTTTTCGATCCTGGTCATCCCGCTCACCCTGTACGCGTTGAATTGACCCCACTCCTTCCACAATCAATACTTCCAGGTCTGCCTTAAAAAGAAAGGCTCCCTCTTCCCCGCCCCGAATAAGATAAAAAAAGCATTAGGCGTTTAGTTTTCAATTACATTTACTGATTATATGAATTAATATAGGCACAATTCCACCCCAACAGGTTCCTGTGATGCTGGTCGGTCAACTAAAGGAAATTGAAATTTTTCAATCCCTTCCTGAAGAAATTCTGGACCAGCTTGTTTCTGTCTCCAAAACCATCCACCTGGACGCCAATGAAACCCTGTTCGAGGAAGGAGAAGCCGGGGCTTCCATATTCATTATTCTCAAAGGCCGGCTGGGCCTGTTCAAGGAAAACCAGGAAATCGCGCTCCTCTGGCAGGGGCAGTTTTTCGGGGAAATGGCGGTCATAGAAGAAAAGCCCCGCTCGGCCACGATCATCGCCTCCTGTGAAAGCCAGTTGCTTGAAATACCCCAGGAGGTTTTCTATTCCCTGCTGAACAAACATTATGATTTTTTACTGTCGGTGCTGAAAACCATGTGCCAGCGGGCGCGCGGGAGCATTCAGGACCTGGCGCTGGGCTATCAGAAAATCCGCGCGCAGGAACAACTGTCGACCCAGTTGAACCAGATCATCGACAGTTCCCCCAGTGAAATCCTCATATTCGATTACCCGAGCGGCCGCCTGGTGAGAGCCAACACCGCGGCGATACATGGAATTGGATACTTACACAACGAGCTGCACAAACTGACCCTGCTGGATATCCTGAAGGACATCCCCCTGGATGAATTCACCGCGAAGATGGATTCGCTGATATCAGGCAAGAACGGAACGCTTAACTTCCGGACGGTGGTGCAAAGAAAAAACGGCAACGAAAACCCCACCGAAGTCATCATCCACCCCATGGGGCACGCCACCGAATCCCTTTTCCTGGCGATATTCAAAGGGGAGCAAACCTCCCACGCCGCCTCTTTAAATCAGTCCCTGAACAACAATTATGACGCGTTGACCGGATTGCCCAACCGCAACCTGGTCAACGACCGCATCCAGTTTTTCCAGGCCTACGCCGAGCGCCACGATGCCCTGTTCACCATCATTGTTCTGGATATCGACAATTTCAAGACGCTCAACGAGGCCCTGGGTCCCCAGGCCGGCGACGAACTGCTCAAGCTGGTGGCGAAGAGGCTCGTGCAGTATTTGAGAAAAGAAGACACCGTGGCACGGATGGGAAGCGATGAATTCCTGCTGCTGCTGATCCTGAAGGAGGAGCAGGACGCCTCCCGCATGGCCAAGAAACTGCTCCAGATGTTTGAAGGGGCCTTTGTCGTCGGCAATGAAGAAGTGCGGGTCAGCGTGAGCCTCGGTATTTCCATGTACCCGCACGACGGCCACGACCCGGTCACCCTTCTGCTGGGAGCCGACGCGGCCATGCACCGCGCCAAGGAACAGGGAAAGAGCACCTTCCAGTTTTACAACGCCTCGCTGCTCACCCGCGCCGCTAACCAGTTGAAAATCGAAAACGCCCTGTACCGCGCCCTGGAGCAGGAAGAGTTTGTTCTCTATTACCAGCCCAAGGTCTCGACCGCCGACTTCAAAATCATGGGAGTCGAAGCCCTGTTGCGGTGGCAGCATCCCGAACGGGGCCTCGTGCCACCGGGGGAATTCATCCCCATTGCCGAGAGCAGCCGCCTCATCATTCCCCTGGGAGAATGGATTCTGGAAACCGCCTGCAAAGCCATTCAGGAATGGAGCACCTACAAACTGGAACATTTGAGCGTGGCGGTCAATATCTCGGGTTACCAGTTCAACCACAGCAACCTGCTGCAGACCCTGGAGCAGATCCTGAACAAAACGAAAATCTTCCCCGGGCACCTGGAACTGGAACTCACCGAAACCATTCTGCTCGACGATTCCAAAGGCTCCATGGACCGGATCCATCAACTGAGAGAAATGGGGGTCCAGCTCGCGATCGATGATTTTGGGACCGGCTACTCCTCCCTGACTTACCTGCGGGACCTCCCGGTACACAATCTAAAAATCGACCGGTCGTTTGTCCACAACATCCAGCACGAACGCAACCTGGCCATTATCCAGGCCATCATCACCCTGGCCCAGACCCTGAAGCTGAAAACCATCGCCGAAGGCGTTGAAAACGAGGACGAGCGGGAGTTGCTGAACAACCTGAACTGCGACCAGATTCAGGGCTATCTCTTCTGCCGCCCCATCCCTTTTGATGAAATTTCCCGGATGCTGAAAGAATCCTCCGGATCGTAAGAAAACCTCCCCGTTTTTTCCGCATGGGCTTTCCGCAAGGTTTTTATTGTGCTTTTCGGGAGTGGACTTTAAATTATTTTTTGGATATTTCCCGGTTCTGCCGATAAAAAAAGATCGGCCGTTTTTTTCAATTTCCAGGATGATAGATGGATTCCGCGTCTTTTACAGGAATTGTATCGGGTATCGCGCTGATCATCGGCGCCATTTTGATCGGGGGGGATATCCACAATTTCTGGAACCTCCCCGGCATCATGATCGTGTTTGGCGGCACCGTGGCCGCAACCCTCATCACCTTCCAGCTCAAGGACGTCCTCCGCGCTTTCCGGGCGGCGGCCTTCGTCTTCCGTGAAAAAAAGCGCGATCCCAACGACATGGTCGAAACCATGGTCGAACTGTGCACCCTCACCCGGCGGCAGGGACTCATCGCCATCGGCAAGGTGGAGTTCCAGGAACAGAACGGGTTCCTGAGAAAAGCCTGCAATCTGATCGCCGACGGCTCCAAGGAAGACAATATCCGGGACACGCTCAACATCGAAATCGAATCGCTCAAGCAGCGCCACATGATCATCCAGGACATCTTCCGTAAAATGGCGATGTATTCTCCCGCCTTTGGAATGCTCGGCACCCTGATCGGACTGATCCAGATGCTCAGTCAGTTGTCCAACCCGGAAACCATCGGCCCCGCCATGGCCGTGGCCCTGTTGACCACCTTCTACGGCGTTCTGTTTTCGACCTTGCTATTTTTACCCATCGCGGGAAAATTAAAAGACCGGACCTTGAATGAAGTCATCATGCTGGAAACGATTTTTGAAGGCGCGATCTCGATTCTGAGCGACAACAACCCTCTGTCCCTTTATGACAAGCTTTCCGCGTTTATTCCTGAAAGCCAACGCCGGCCCCTGCAACGGGGCGGCCTGGGAAAATCTCTCTGACCTGCGTGAACCATGAAAGACTCACAGGACTCCCAACTGCTGAAGGAACAGGTCCGAATCAAAAATTCGGAGTTGAAAAAGCTGCAGGCCGAGCGCAACAAGCAGGAGGAAAAAGTCCAGTTCCTGCAGGATTTCACCCAGAAAAGGATCAAGATCCTGCAGGCAAAAATAGAGGAACAGGAAGAAGAGATCCGGTACTACCAGAGCCGGACAACGCACACCACCAAAACTTCTGAAGCGGACAGCACCCACGCCGCAGCGGAAGTCACCGCCGACGAACTGGCGCAGAAAGAACGCTACCTCAAAACTCTGCATTTCCTGAAAGAACTCAAAAGCAAGAACGACCGCCTCGGGGTGAAACTGGACCATGAAAAAAAAGAGCGCGACCGGCTCACCAAGGAAAAGGGAATCCTGGCGCGGGAAATCCGGCGGCTGCGGGACAACCCGGACACGACCGTCTCTCCGGCCTTCCGGAACGAAGCCCACACTATCGACACCCAATTGCAGGAAGTGCGGACGCGTTATGAGCATCTGCTAAAAGAAAAAGACGTCCTGATCTCCAGCTATGAAGCGGCGATTGTGGCGGCGACCGAATCGGGAGAGGCCTCCCCCTCCGCCATCAAATCCCTGGCGCAAAACCTCGAAGCCCTGAAAGAGGAAAAAGCCACCCTGGAAAAAACGCTGAAACAGGAAAGGAAAAAACACGCCAACATCCTCGCCCGGCGGATCGAATTGCTCGAAGAGGAAATCACGCAGCGGATGAAACGAAGGCTTGGCCGCAAAAAAAAGTTCAGCGGCGAAGAAGATGAAGTCAACATGGGGGACGGCTGGATCACAACCTATGCCGACCTCGCCACCCTGCTGATGACCTTTTTTATCCTGTACTATTCCATCGGGCAGATGAACCTGAAAAAAGTCAAAGACATGGTGGAGTCCGGCCAGTCCACCCAGCAATTGAAAAAGATGATTCATGAACAGCAACAGCCGCAGGCGCTTGAAGAGATGACCGGATTGAAAGAAGAAAAAATCATGGAAGACATCAAGGACCTGCAGCAGGAGGTCAGCAAGGATTCCAAAATTGAAGTCGAAGCGGACCGCAACCAGATTGTCCTGAAACTTCCGGGCGAAACCCTGTTCCCTTCCGGGAGCGCCGATCTGGACATTAAAAAGAGCCGCAAAACATTGCAGGAAATTGTTAAGGTTGCAAAAAAATACCCAAAGTATAAAATTCAAATCAAGGGCCACACCGACGATGTCCCGATAGATTCAGACAAATTTCCCACCAACTGGGAGTTGTCCGCCGCCCGGGCCACCGCCGTGTTGCGGTATTTTCTGGATAAAAACGTTTCGGCACTCCGGTTGACGGCATCAGGATATGCGGACACGTTTCCACTGGCCGACAACTCTTCCGAACTCGGCCGGAAAATGAACAGGAGAGTGGAAATTGTTCTGGAAAAAGAAAAGCAAGGGTGAACCCGAATCCCAGCGCATCATTCCGCCCGCGGACAGCCGGCAGGCTTACCGCGTTGCCCCGTCGGAAGAAGCCCCCATCACCCTCTTCACCGGCGGAAACTCGTATGAAGTTCTCGACATCAGTTCGGGGGGACTTTCCCTCACCTCGGACGACCTGAATGTTGGAGACGACCTGGACGTCGAGTTCAACCTTCCCATGGGGATTGAACTGACTGCCGAGAGAATATCGATCCGGCTCAAGGTTCTGCGCCGGGGAAGAAACAACATTTACCATTGCCGCTTCCTCGATATCTCTCCCGAAAAGGAAGACAAAATCCATAAATACGTGCTGGAACGGCAAAAGGAAGAATTGCGCTTCTGATGCCGGCCACTCACCGACCCAACCCGGACCGGCTTTAATGGACCCGCAAGCGCCCACCTGGAGTTCCCTTGAGTTGAGGCTGCTCAACACCGTGGACGTCTTCGTTCACAAACCCGCCATCATGAAAAAGGCGGAGGCTGAACTGCAACAGCTCAACGGCACCCTGCAGAATTTTTTAAAGAACGCTCCGGGGCTCTGCCCACCGGAGACGGATACCACCAAGGGGCAGATCGCGCGCGGCGAAAATCACAAAGGGTTTCCCTTTCTCTCGCTGGACATGCCGCAACTGTTTTCCAAGGAAACGTTCTTCACCTTCCGCACCCTGTTCTGGTGGGGGCATTACCTCGGTTTTTCCCTGATTCTCCAGGGAGAGGCCATGGCTCCTCTCGCACAGGCCCTTGCGGCCCGCACCGACACCAGCGAAACCGATGCCATCCTGTTTTCCGTTTCCGCAACCCCCTGGGAGTGGGCCACCACAGAAGACTGCTTCCTCCCTTTGAACCGGCTGACCGGTCCGGAAATTTTGTCACAATGGAAAGCTCGCGGCTTCATCAAGCTCCTCAAGCCCTTCCCCATGAATCAGGATGGATTTGACGGATTGAACTGGAAGGAAACCGGGCTGGAAACGTTTCAGGAATTCCTCCGCCTGGTTGGGAAATAACGCCCACCGCGATCACGTTTCACCGGACACTCTTTCCAAATGCACCAGCGGGAACAGACTGTGCGTCTGACCGGCCTTGACGAGTTCAATCCGCTTTTCGTTGACGGGCTCCAGATAAAACACCGCATGGGTGTAATCGGGAATCGGCGAGACCCGGCTGCCCGGTATGTGAAGCGGGGTGGGAGTCATGAAACTTTTCCGGCGCGAAGGCCGGAATTGCGCGGACGCCCCGCCTCCGGATTCCGTGCGGACCAGCCGGCACAGAAACCAGGCGTCTTTCGCCTTCCTGAAAAGGTAAAGCCGGTCAAGCGCCTCGCCGAAGCGGGTGGAAAAAACCGCGATAGCCGCTCCACCGAAGCCGGAAGACATGCCCGTCCAGGAAAGGTCCAGTGCAAAACATCCGTCAGGCAGATCGGCATCGACTTCAACTGAATCCTCCCCACCGCCAACGGCCAGAGCATTCCCTGTCAAACAGACCTCCAGTTCCTCGAATGCAATGCGGGCAACCTTCATCGAAGTTTTTCATACCTTTTCAATTAAAAAATTTTAATTTTATTTTACCTTACAGCGCCCATCTCCAAATGAGAAAATAGGGGCCACCCCCACGTTTTCGGGAACAAGCGTCAACCTTCACCGGCATAAAAAACTCCATGGACCATCCACAGACCGTCGAATACCTCACCGGCCTCACCCGGAGCGGCATCAAGCTCGGCCTCGACAACACCATCCGCCTGCTCGAGGCCCTGGGCAATCCCCAGTTGAAAGTCCCCACCATCCATATCGCCGGGACCAACGGCAAGGGATCGACCGCAGCGTTCACCGAATCCATCCTCCGCGCCGGAGGATTTCGTACCGGGCTGTACACATCCCCTCATCTGGCGGATTTTCGCGAGCGCATCCAGGTCAACCGGCAACCGATCGGTCCGAAGTCCCTCGCCGCCGTGGCCACCGAAGTGCGTGCCGTCTGTGAACGGGAAAACATCCCGGCCACCTATTTTGAAGTGGGCACCGCCATGGCCTTTCTGCACTTTCTGCGGAGCGGCTGCGAATGGAACGTGATCGAAGTCGGCATGGGGGGCCGGCTCGATTCCACCAATGTTTGCCAATCCCGGGTGGCGGTCATCACCTCCATTTCCCATGACCACGAGAGCAGCCTGGGAAACAGCCTCGCCCAGATCGCGGGGGAAAAAGCGGGCATCATCAAGCCCGGCGGTACGGTAATTGCTGGGTTACGGCAAAAGGAGCCGCTGGAAGTGGTGCGTCAACGGGCGCGGGAGACCGGCTGTCCCCTGTTGTGTCTGGACCGGGAATTTCAGGCTATCCGGACCGGGTACAGCGCAGGCGGGCAAATGTTCGATTACTCCGGGCCGGGATCCCGTTACGAATCCCTGGAAATCGCCCTGCTGGGCGCCTTCCAGGTGGACAACGCGGCCCTGGCCATCACGGCGGTACAACAAGCCCTGCAAGGCAATATAGGCCCGGACAGTCTGCGGGAGGGCCTGATCAATACACGCTGGCCGGGCCGGCTGGAGGTGGTCTGCCGCGATCCCTTGACCCTGCTCGATTGCGCCCACAACCCCGATTCCGTCAGAAATTTGACGAAGGCGGTGCGGGAGTATTTCAATTACGAAAAGTGCCGTGTGGTGCTGGGTGTCATGCAGGACAAGGATTTGCTACAAATTGCTGAAATATTAGGCGATTTCGCGGATGAGGTGATCCTGTCCCGGCCACGCATCGAACGCAGCGCGGACCCCCATAATTTGTTTAAATTATTTAAAACTAACCACAAAGTTATTGAAATTATTGACGAAATTCAATATGCTTTGCATACAGCCCAAAAACGATCCGGCCCCAAAGACCTCGTGGTGGTCGCCGGCTCGGTGTTCACCGTCGCTGAGGCAAGGCAAAGTTTTGAGCTACAAAATTTTCATTAAAATCTTCCCGTGGGTGTTCTGCGCCCTGCTCGGATGCTCGGCCGCCCAGGCACAGGACACCTATCCAGGCGCAAGCTTCCCCTCCCCCTACAATTACCAACCCCCTGCCCCCGCTCCCCAAAAAAACAAGAGCGAGACCAAACCTAAAGCTAAAGCTAAAGCCAAAGCCAAACAGCCCACGGAACCTCCCATTCATATCGCGGCCGACCATCTGGAACAGATTCCGGAAAAAAACCTGGTCAAAGCCTGGGGGAACGTGCGCATTGTCTACGAAAAGCGGACGATTCTGGCCGACAAGGTGATGATGGACCCGAACACCGGGAAAGGGCAAGCCGAGGGCCACGTCGTCATGATCGCCGAAAACGGCACCAAACTGCGCGCCACCAAGGCCCAAATCAACATCAAGTCAGAAAAAGGGAGGATGTTCGACGCCCACGGCACCCTGGGAAGCCCTGACGGTATTGAATATTACGTCAAGGGCAAAGACATCACGAAAGTCAACGAGACCCGGTACAGGATCAAGGACGCCTCCCTGACCACCTGTACCGGCAAGATACCCGACTGGCTGATCGAATTCGACGATGCGGAAGTCGTGGAAGGCGACCGCGCCCTGTTCAAAGGGGGAGTGGTCAAGATCCGCAACATGCCCATAGCCTACGTTCCCATCGGCTACGTGCCTCTGGACAACGAGCGCAAAACCGGATTCCTGACCCCTAGCGTCGGCTCCACCAACCTCGACGGGTTCACACTCGGCAACACCTTCTTCTGGGCCATCGACGACCACCAGGACGCGACCATCGGCATCGACTACATGGAGAAGCGCGGCGTCCGCACCTCGCTTGAATACCGCTACACGCCCAGCCAGACCACCTCCGGCATGTTCAACGGGGTGTTTCTCGACGACAAAGTCACCGGCAACTTTTTCTGGAAAATCGACGCGTATCACACCCAGGAATTGCCCTACGGCTGGAAACTGAACGGCAAGCTCGACCTGACCTCCAAATCCAATTTCAACAAAACCTTCCGCAACCAGACCGAAAACCGGACGCGGCGCAGTTCCGATTCCTGGGCGACCCTGTTCAAAACCTGGGGCAACCAGTCCTTCGACATTCTGGCGCGGCTGCGCCAAAGCGAAGACGACGGGCGCGACGACACGTTCGGCCTTCTGCCCCAGGCGATCTGGCGAACCCAGCCGGTGGAACTGGGCCGGACCGGTGTTTACTTCAACCAGGACACCAATTTCACCACCCTGGTCACGGACCTGGATGGCAGCCCGGCCGTCGACAAGCTGGTCAATATCGAACGCGTCGACCTGCATCCCCAGTTGTCCGCCCCACTGCGGTTGTTTCCCTGGCTGAACTTCACCCCGACCATCGGGGTGCGCAACACGTTTTATTCCGATTCCTTTGTCGGCACCCAGTCGCGCGGGGTGATCAACCGGGAGCTGATCGATGTTCAGGGAATTCTCGAAGGTCCCAAGGTCAACAAAATCTTCCATGTGGACACCAAGGAGGGATCGACCAAGTACAAGCACGTCATCGAGCCCCGCTTCGTGTACAACTTCATTCCCGACATGGACGAGGCCGATCGCAATCGTATTTTCCAGATCGACGGTATCGACCGTATCCCCAACACCAACCGGGTGGCCTTTTTCCTGACGCAACGGCTCCTGCGAAAAGTGACCACGGGCAATTCGAGCAATACCGAGCAGATCGCCCGCTTTGAGATCAGCCAGATATACGATTTCAACGAAGCCGAACGGACCCTCGTCGGCTCCAACGACAAGAACCGGCCCTTCTCCACCCTCCGCTTCGACTGGGACAGCCGCCCTTTTCCGTTCCTGATGCTGAATTTCGACTCCACCTTCAATATCTACACCGGTGTGGTGGAAACCTTCAATTTCGACGTCGGCGTCAAGCCCACGGACAACCTGATGCTCATCATGGAGCGGCGTCTGGCGCACAACACCTCCGCCTCCATCCTGGGGACGATCGATTACTCCTTCCTGCCCGGCTGGAACATGAAGTTCAGCGTCCGCTTCGACGAATTCAACGAAACCCTGCTTGAAAAAAACGGCCGGCTGACGTTTAATGATCCCTGCCGGTGCTGGGGAGCCTCGCTGGACGTGGTCCAGCGGCTCAACATCAACGGCGGCCTCCGGCAGGAAGAAACCCGGTTCCTGTTCAACCTGACCCTGCGCGGGCTGGGCGAACTGGTGGGCAACGAAGGCGAAACCTTCATTCACCGGTCCTTTTAAACCGTCACCCGAAACAGACCTCCATGCTGCCTGAAACCTCCCCCGGATACCGCCTCGCCGAGGCCGCGCTGGAATTGGGCGCCATCAAGGTGGACGCACAACACCCTTTCACCTGGGCCTCGGGCCACCGGATGCCTGTCTACAACGACAACCGCCTGCTTCTCGGTCAGCACCGCTACCGCCAGTTGGTCTCGGAAGGGTTTCAGTCGGTCATGCGGGCCGCGGGCATCCAAGCCGATGTTGTCGCCGGCACCGCCACCGCCGGCATTCCGCACGCCACCACCCTCGCCAACGACCTCCGCTGCCCCCTGATCTATGTCCGGCCGGCGGCCAAGGAACACGGTCTGCAAAACCAGGTCGAGGGTCCGCTGTCTTCAGGGCAAAAAGTCGTGGTGGTGGAAGACTTGGTTTCCACCGGCGGGAGCGTCCTCAAGGCCGTCCAGGCGCTGCGCGGCAAGGGGGCGGAAGTCGAGCACTGCCTGGGAATTTTTTCCTATGGGTTTCCCGACACACTGGAAAAGTTCCGCGCGCAGAACTGCGAACTCCACACACTGCTCACCTTTGATCAGCTTCTTGAATTCATGAGCCGGCAGGGCCGTCTGGAACACTCCCAACTGGAACAATTAAAAACCTGGCGGACGGACCCTTATGGCTGGGCCACGAAATAACGCGGCAGGCCCGGTTTCCGGCCTCCTCGCTCTGCTCATTTTGTTGCCGGCGCTCGGGGGATGCGCCACGGACGGAGGACCGGGCTCCGCCAAAAAGGACCCGGCCATGGCCCGGGACGCCCAATATTGCCGTTCGCTGACCGGCCTGGACGAGGCCGGGCGCAACGATCCTCTGGCATACCGGGCCCAGGCGCACTACAACAAGTGCATGAAGGACCGGGGCTGGCCCGGGAGCTGATTCGCCCTGGGAAACCAGCACATTGCCCTCTCGAAGAATTTAGATTCGGCCCCGGAGCGGGATTTACTTATTGACAGTTAATCCAATTGATAATAGGATTAACCTCTTTAAAACCTAGTCTTTGTCATTCCACCCGGAGGTCTGCCCCGGGGCAGCCGGGTTTAAATCAATCAACCATCAATATTTCAACATAGATAACGGTTTCGGTTTTGATCGAAACCCCAATTCCTTATTGGATTAACCGGAGGTTTTTAGAATGCCAAAATTACCACTGGGCCCGGCGGGTTTTCTTCCCCCTTCTGCCGCTTCCATGGGCATTTTTCAACCCGTAAAGGGTTCCGGCCACCACCTTGTTGAAGGTGAGCCCGTTGAAGAAGAGAAAGCCTATGAAATCAGTGCCGAGAAACTGCTGACCTTGCGCAACCCAACCCTGTTCCCCGGCCCGATGCTGGTATGGGGATGGACGGAAGAAACGCGCCACAAGGCCGGACTGGTACTGGAACTGGTCAAGGAAGTTCCGGGAATGAACATCATTCCCATGCCGGACTACCGGCCGATCTACCCGAAGATCGACCCCGAAGCGGTGATCAACCCCTGTCACCCCAACCTGACCATCCAGCACAATAAAATCCATGTCTGTGCTTTCGTCGGCGTGCACTGTCACTTCGCCAACATCACGCTGAAAATGATCCGGGCCAACACCAACTGTTACACCCAGGCCTGGTGTGCGTACGATGGGCATGAAGACGCTCTGCTTGCCATCCGCGACTTCGACGGCGCCAAAATCGCCAAGATCAAGGACGCCATCATCCGTCTGAAAACCGGCGGGATCAAACCCTGGGCGGAAACGCCGGAAGGGAAGGAAGAGCTCGAAGAAATCCGCCGGCGCAAGGAAGAGGCGGCCAAGACCACCAAAGAGAATATCGAACTGTTCATGCACGAACTCGAACAGGGTCTGGACGAACACGCCGAATAAGCAACACACCCGCTTTAAATCAACCAGGATCGGATTCATTCCGGTCCTGGTTTTTTTTTTGTTTTTTTCCCGCAAACCCACCCCTGTTTTTCGTTGACAGATATTGGATAAGCCTTAACCTGACTTGCAGGGGGGAAACCCGGGGTGTTGCGATCTTCATTCAATCAACGGGAGGTTAATGTGCGTGCATTGGTGGTGGACGATTCAAAAGCGATTCGGAGAATCCTGTCCCAGATGCTGTCGTCCATAGGGTTTGAGGTCAGCGAAGCCGCTCACGGAAAGGAAGCGGTCGAGGTGCTTGCCGCCAGCGATCCTTTTGACCTGGGCCTCATCGACTGGAACATGCCGGAGATGAATGGCTTTGAACTGGTCTGCGAAATCAGGAAAAACTCCAAATACGACAACATGCGTCTGATGATGGTGACCACGGAAACTGAAATGTCTCAGGTGGTAAAAGCTCTGGAGGCGGGGGCGAATGAGTATGTCATGAAGCCTTTCACTAAGGAAATGATATACGAAAAACTCAGCCTCATGGGGCTCCCGGTCAGTCCCTGAAGCGGATCGCCTGTCCTGGAACTTTTCCATTAAACACTGTACTTTTTCCTGAGTCTGACTGTTATGGCCATTTCAACCGGTGATTTTGACTTCATCCGCAAGTTGGTTCTGGAGCGTTCCGCAATCGTTCTGGAACCGGGCAAGGAATACCTTGTCGAATCCAGAATGCTCCCCCTCCTTCACAAGGAAGGCCTGGAAAGCATTGAAATCCTGGTGGGGAAATTGCGGGGAGGAACCAAGAATGGCCTGGCCGATCTGGTCGTCGACGCCCTGACCACCAACGAAACCTCCTTCTTCAGAGACATCAAACCGTTTGAAGCGTTAAAGGGACACATCATTCCCGATATCATTGAAAAAAACAAAACCACCCGGGAATTGACGATCTGGTGTGGAGCCAGTTCCAGCGGGCAGGAACCTTTCACCATCGCCATGATCCTGCGGAACGATTTCCCCCAACTCCTCAACTGGAAAATAAATTTTATCAGCAGCGATATTTCACGGGAAATGCTGCAGCGGTGCCGGGCCGGGAAATACTCTCAACTCGAAGTCAACCGGGGACTCCCGGCGATGCTCCTCGTCAAGTTTTTTGAACGGGTGGGAACCGACTGGAAGGTGAAGGACGACCTCCTGAAGATGATCCAGTTCCGTGAAATCAACCTGGCGGAACCGTTCCCCGTTCTGCCGAAGGTCGACGTTCTATTCCTCAGAAACGTGCTGATCTATTTCGACGTCGAGATGAAAAGGAGCGTTCTCGGAAAAATAAAAAGGGTGTTGAAACCGGAGGGATACCTCTTTCTCGGAGCCGCCGAAACCACCATGAATATTGACGCGTCTTTTGAGCGGCTCCCGCTTCCACAATCCGGTTGTTACCAACTGAAAGGCTAGGTCGAGTTATGGAACATCTGGAAAACGACATCTCTCAATACACGGAGGCCATCTGGAAAAGCGTCCTGGGCCTGGATGTGGTCAAATCCGACAAGGTCTACCAGCCCGACAACCTTGAAAACGCCCTCGCCGGCTGTGTCCACATCACCGGTGAATGGCAGGGAACCGTGACGCTGCACTGCCCGTCTTCGCTCGCGAAAAAAGTCGCGTCGATCATGTTCGATGTGCCGGAGGACGACACGCAGATGCAGGATATCCAGGACGCTCTCGGGGAACTGGCCAACATGACCGGCGGCAACCTGAAAGCCCTGTTTCCGGAACCCTGTTACCTGTCGCTCCCGACCGTCGCCGTGACCAACTTTGACCTGAGGGTCCCGGGAAGCGAACTGGTCTGTCTGGCTTCTTTCAAGTGCGGCAACAAGCCGTTCTCGATTTCCATTCTTAAAAAAGTTTCCAAAAACGGTTCCGGTTGAGCGCAGGGACTCTAACATGCAATTCCTTGAGAATGAATTAAGCCACTGCGCGGAAATGGTGTGGAACACCCTGTTCGGAATGGCGCTGCATAAAAAGGGCAACGCCCCGTTGCCCAAAAGCAGCTATCTGGGTTGCGCCACGCGTATCCGGGGCGCCTGGAACGGCTGGCTCGTCATCCACCTGCCTCCGGGTTTTTCCAACACAGCCTCACGCGTGTTTTTCGGCCTGCCGGAAGAAGGGCAGCAGCAAGGCAATATCGAGGAGACGCTCAAGGAAATCGCCAATCAGATCGGGGGCAATATCAAGCATCTCGTTCCCCAGCCTTCAACGCTCGACACGCCGCTGATGAGCTTCAATGCGGAAGAGCTGGACTTCCCGAACTCGCACCTCAAAACACAATTGACCTTCGAGTGCGAGGGGGATCTGGTCGAATTCCGGATTCTGGAATCCACCCTGCCCAATTAAAAAAAATCCCCCCGTGAGGGCGACGCCTCCGGGGGGAAACCGTTTGTTACCGATAAAATCCCAGGTTAACGTGGATTCAACCCGACGTGCGACTTGATTTCATCTTCGGATTTATGGGGATTTGTTGAATTCAACTGGACGATCTGCTGAAGGTGCTCAAAACTTTCCAAGGGGATCCGGACAAAATGAACGCCGCATCCGGAAGCCTCCTTGCGCGACACCTCGCCTTCCAGAATCATCTCAATAGGCGGTTCCACCCCTTCGAGCTTCAATTGAACCGTGCAGATGGAACCTTCCGCCAACTCCGTCACCCCCTCCAGAAAGACCCCCTTCAAACTGATATCCCGAACCCGATTGGCCTTGTATTCCGAATTTCCGGAGGACACCCCGGCGACAATATGAAACGGAACCCGGCTGAATTCTCTCGCCTCAGAGTTTTCCTGTGACATAAATATCTCCCCAAGTCACGGCGGGCCGCCGATGACTCAATTAGACCTTTAATACCAAAAAGTTACCAAGGTTATCCGGAAAAAATAAATCAGGATTGAATTTCCAGGCACCTTGACATCTCCGCACCCGAATCTTATTTAGCTCTCGGGACTTAATTAGTTTAAGGGCTCCCGCAGCAATTGGCAAACATTTCGAAGGAAATTAAGGGCACCTCTAAAGAGAGGATTGGGCCGCGAGCGGGCCTTGTTTTTTCGGGGCCTGCGAGTTGCCGGAGCGGAAATTTCGGAATTATAGAGGTTCCCCTGACAATAAATTTTGATCTCATTTTTCTGCAATTCACGAAAGGAATCTTGACATGGGAAAGATCATCGGTATTGACCTGGGCACCACCAATTCGGTCGTGGCGGTCATGGAAGGCAGCGAGCCCAAGGTCATCATCAACGAAGAAGGAAGCAACACCACGCCCTCCGTGGTCGGTTTTACCAAGGACGGCGAAATTCTGGTAGGTCAGGTCGCCAAGCGTCAGGCCATCGCCAATCCGGAAAACACCATCTTTTCCATCAAAAGGTTCATGGGCCGCTCCTGGGATGAAGTCCAGGACGAGGTCCACCGCGTTCCCTACAAGATGGTCAAAGGTTCCAAAAACGACCCCCGCGTCGAGATTCAGGGCAAGCAGTACACCCCTCCGGAAATCTCCGCCATGATCCTGCAGAAGCTGAAAAAGTCCGCGGAAGCGTACCTCGGTGAAACGGTCACGGAAGCGGTCATCACGGTTCCGGCCTATTTCAACGATGCCCAGCGCCAGGCGACGAAAGACGCGGGCAAAATCGCCGGCCTCGAAGTCAAGCGCATCATCAACGAACCGACGGCATCGGCCCTGGCCTATGGCCTCGACAAAAAGAAAGACCACACCATCGCCGTGTACGACTTCGGCGGCGGTACGTTCGACATCTCCATTCTGGAAGTCGGCGACAACGTGGTGGAGGTCAAGGC